>CAZPJD010000104.1:0-21914 GCA_964586775.1 uncultured bacterium
CCCCGCCGCGATCGATCCGCTTCCCGCCGTGGCCACCGACCGCTGCCTGATCGCCGACGTGGATCTCGACGACGTGGATTGGTGCGCGGGCTACAACGGCGCGGACACGTGCTGCACGCCGGACGACCCCTGCGGCTACGGCTTCGACGGCCTGTGCCAGTGCGCCGACTCGTGCGAGTGGGACGTGATGGACTGCACCGGCGCTCCGGTGGGCGTGCAGGTCTTCGACGCGGACACCGAAGGACCCGATGGCATCGTCGGGGCCGAGTGCGTGATCGTCGACAACGAAACGGGCGAACCCGTGGAGCCGGAAATCTCGACCACGTCGAACGCGAACGGCTACTGCTGGTTCCCGTCCATCGATGGCGCCGAGACCTTCTCCGTCCGCGTGACGCACGACGACTACCTGACCGAGTACCTCTTCAACCTGCCGTCGCCCGCGCTGCCGCAGGTCTACATGTTCCCCACGGCGATCATCGGCGATTTCGAGGAGTACTTCGAGATCGAGATCGACCCGGAGGACGGTATCGTTTTGGGCTTCGTGCTGTGGAGCGGGCCTGGTGGCGTACACGAGATGGTGGGCTGCGCCGAGGTGACGAACGACTCGGGCCAGAACACCGTGTTCTACTCCGACGAAAACGGCCCGAATCCGCTGCGCACGGCGACGCACCCGGACAGCTCCAGTTTCATGCTCTTCAACGTGCCCGAGGGAGGTCCCTACGACTTCACCGCGACGGTGGACGAAACAGACGTGACCGAGACAACGGTGCCGCAGGTCTACGCGTCTTCGGTGACGATGACGTACCTGGTCTACGGCGAGGGTTTCGAAACCAACCCGACGCCGACGGGGTGCGAGTAAGAATCGAGGCCGGGGACACGCATCGCGATGCGCGCTGGGTGTCCCCGATTTTCGTCGTGCTGCGAAGCGCCGGGGACACGCATCACTTCGTGCTGCATGTCCCCGACGGGCTGCGAGCAGGTCAACGCCGCACTCGATTCGATTGCCGCTCGCCGCGCCCCTGTGCTAGTGTGCGCGCCGCGCGAGACAGGCATTCGGCCGCAACGAAAGGCCGCCAACCCAAGTGCCAATCGGTGCGGGATTCATTCCCAAGGAGTCGCGAGATGGCCGCGGAAAAGACGGCGAAGGTGAGTTCGGTTCTGACGCCCGAGCTGCGTGCGTCGAAAAAGAAGATCCTCAAGACCCCGGTGAAGCAGCTTCAGCTCTCGCGGGGCTTTCGCGTGGCGGATCTCGTCGGCGGCATGAAGGGCATGAGCATCCAGGCCCGCGCCATCGGGCAGTGCGCCGAGGTGCTCGACGGCATCTACACCGACAAAAAGCGGCCCACGGTGCTGCTGGGCCTCGCGGGGCCGCTCATCGCCGCGGGGCTGCGCAACGTGATCCGCGAGCTCGTCACGGGCGGCTACGTCGACGTGATCGTTTCGACCGGCGCGATCATGTACCAGGACATCTATCAGGCGCGCGGATTCCACCACTACAAGGGCACGACCGGCGCGGACGACACGATCCTGCGCGACCACTACATCGATCGCATCTACGACACCTACGTGGACGAAGAGGCGTTCTGGAACACGGACCTGTGGCTCGGGCGCGTTGCTGACGAACTGCCGCCCGGCAACTACAGTAGCCGCCAGTACCTCGATTTCGTCGGCGGCAAGCTCGACGACCCGAACTCCATCGTGCGCGCGTGCCACGAGCGGCGCGTGCCGATCTTCTGCCCCGCGCTCAACGACAGCAGCATCGGCATCGGCCTGACCGACCACCGCAACCGGCACATCCACGAGCTCGACAAATCCATCGCCATCGACTCGATCCAGGACAACTACGAACTCACGCAGATCGTGGTGAAATCGAAATCGACCGCGGCGCTCTACGTGGCGGGCGGCGTGCCGAAGAACTACATCAACGATTCGATCGTGATGGGCTACATCTTCGGGCTCGATCGCGGTCACGACTACGCGCTGCAGGTCACGACGGCGGTGACGATGGACGGTGGACTCAGCTCGTCCACGCTCGGCGAGGCGCAGAGCTGGGGCAAGATCGACCGCAAGGCGCACTTCGCCATGGCGTGGGTCGAGCCCAGCGTCTCGATTCCGCTTCTCGCGGCGTATTTGTTCGACACGCACCCCGGGCGCCCGGCGCTCAAACTCAATTGGGCGGGGCAGGTGCTGAAAAAACTCGAACGCCCGGCGAAGTGAACGGGCGTTCGCCCCGCGAAGGGCGAGGGCGTCGTCGATGAACGTCCACCTCGTCCTCGACAACATCCGCAGCGCGTACAATGTGGGCGCGATGTTCCGCACCGCGGACGCGGTCGGCGTCTCGCGCGTGATGTTGTGCGGCATCAGCGCGCATCCGCCGAACGCGAAGCTCGAAAAAACGGCGCTGGGCGCGACCGACGTGGTGACGTGGAGCTATCACGCGGCGACGAATTGGGCGATCGACGAGCTGCGCGCGGCGGGCATCGCCATCGTGGCGCTCGAGACCGCACCGGTCGCGACGCCGATTCACGACTTCGCCTGGCCCGATCCCGTCGCGCTCGTCGTCGGCAACGAGGTGACGGGAATCTCCAGCGAAATCCTCGCACGGTGCGACGCCGTGGTCGCGATCCCCATGTTCGGCGTGAAGAATTCGCTCAATGTCGCATCGGCCTCCGCGATTGCTCTGTTTGAAATTCGCCGCGGTTTCAACACCTGACCGAAGGTCATTACCCAATTAACCGTCGTTTCTAGTGAAAATGCTTACGTTTTGGCCGCGACGTAGAAAATTTTCGATAGACCTCGACGTCGACAAAGCGTATCTTGAATTTTGTTGAATGACCGGTGGAAGTCCGCCGCGATTCGGATTTTCGGGTGTGACGCGCCCCGCTGGCCCCTCCGAAAAGGGGTGAGCGCGGGAAAACTTGAAGTAAATTCTAGGAAAATGCCGATGACTGCTTGATTTTATTGAATAAATCGCCGAAAAGGAGATCGAACTGTGCATCGGAAGACCGACATGAAGCGGATGTACACGACCGGCGACGTGGCCAGAATGCTCGGCACCACGCACAACACGGTCACCCGTTGGTGCAACGAGGGGCTGATCGGGGGTTTCCGGCTGCCGCACAGCAAGGAGCGGCGAATCCCCATCGCCGATTTGCGCGCGTTCATGTGGGAACACCGCATTCCCCTCGATTTGCTCGAAGACGAAGTCCACGGCATGCGGCGCGTACACACGCGCGTTGCGTGCGACGGGCGTCTGCATTTTACGCTCATCAACGGCGAGGATCATCGCCCGTTTCCGGGGCGACTCGAGGATCTGTCGCGCGGCGGCGCGCGAATCGTCTACGAAGGTCCCGACGATCTGTCGCTGCCGCGTGGAGCGCGCCGCATGCACCTGAAGGTGGCCGACGGACCGCTCGGCGGGATGGACATCCCCGCGCAGCTCGTGCACGTCACGCCGCGCGACACGGACTTCGCGGTCGGAGTGCGTTTCTGGCATCTCTCGCAGAATCAGGAGAACCGAATCGAGGCGGCGGTGGGCGACGTTCCGGAGATGTCCGACGCGGCCATCTCCGCGCTCGCCGAACTTCCATTGGAAATGTCCGACTCTCCCTGACGCGCCCGCGGTATAAATTTTTCCACGCATGAATCGCGATCTGATCGTTTTTGGCGCTGGCTCTTTGGGCACGCGCATTGGCGCGCTGTGGCGCGAGCGGTTTCCCGATGCGCGCGTCGTTGCGGTCACGAAGACGGACCGCCGATCTGGGCAACTGCGCGAGATGGGGTTCACGCCCCTGCTATCGGGCGATGACGTCGCCCATGCGCCGTACGCGGTGTTCTGCGTGCCGCCGTCCGGAGCGAACGATTACGCGCAGGACGCACGCCGCGCGCTCGCGCACTGGACCGGCGACGGCGCGTTCGTGATGACGTCCTCCACGGCGGTTTATCCCGAAGTTGACGGCGGCATTTTCCGCGAGGATTCACCGACCATCGATACGCCCCGCTCTCGCGATCTGCTCGCCGCCGAAGCGCCGGTGCTCGCCACGGGCGGGTGCGTGGTGCGTCTCGCGGGTTTGTACGACGCGCTGCGAGGGCCGCATCGCGTTTACGGGCGCATGACCGAATCCGACCGCCGCCCCGATGGTCTCGTCAATCTGATCCAGTACGACGACGCGGCCTCGCTGTGCATCGCGGCGCTCGACGCAAACATTCGCGGTCGCGTTTTCATCGGCTGCGACGACACGCCGATCACACGGTCGGATCTTGTGCGCGCGATGGAATCAACGGGCGCGACGCCGTGCGTGTTCACGGGCCGCGAGGGCCCGCTCGGCCGCCGGCTCGACAACACCGCGACGCGCGCGGCGCTGCAATGGTCGCCACGGTGGCCGAGCTTCGGCGATTGGCTCGCTCAAACCGGCGGCGAATGACGCACATCGGTGGTTGATCTGCGTCATGGGCGCATTTTTCGCATTGTATTAAATACGCACTCGACACGACATCATGGCCCTGCGCCTACGGAGAACGAGATCATGTCGAGCGAATGCTTCAGCCGTCAGACCCTGCGCGATCTGCTCACCCAGTGGGCCTCGGGCGAAATCTCCGACGAACAGCTCTCGGGAATGTCCGAGGAGTTGTGGAACAAGTACGGCATGTGGCAGAGCTGGCCGCGCGAGGACAAGCGCTCGATCACGTTCGGCGCGCTGGCCAAGATGCGCCTGCGCGACACGCCGCCGATCGCGAAAGACGACGTGCCGTTCCTGCTCGGCTTCCTCGATGCGGCGTATGGCGAAGAAGTCGCCGCATGGCGCGAATGGGACGAGCACTTCGGACACAAAGCCGCCGCATCGTCCTGATTCCGGATTCCCGCCGCAATCGACCGCCGGAGACGCCTGCCCGCCCGTCACTCCACCGCGCCGGCGAGGTGCGTCGCCAACACCGCCAGCGCGTCGCGGTCGATCGCGGGCCGCGCCAAGTCGGGCACTTCGATGAAAGGCGCGTCGATGCGCGCGCGGGCGCGGTGCACGTACTGCTCGGCGAGGGTACGCCTGGCGAGATGGTGATTCGCGGCGGCGAGCAGTCGCGCCGATCCGCCGGGCAGCCTCGCGTCGAGCACCGCCAGTGCCTTCTTGTCCCGCGCAAGTTTTTGAAGCGGCTCCCTCATCTCGGCGTCAATCACCGCGGGCGGCATCATGTTGACGAAGACGTAGCCGAACGGCATCAGCAGCGTCTCGCGCGCCGCGCGATAGATCTCGCCCGCCTCGTTCATCGGCATCTCCTCGGGCAGCGTCACCACGTTCAATAGCGTGCGCGCGGGGTCGAGGAGCATCTTGTGCACTTCCTGCGTCTGGTAGCGGATCGGGCCGTAGCGGAAGGTGTCGAGGATGATCTGCGGCACCTTGAGAAAGCTGATGCCGTGGCCGGTCGCGGGGGCGTCGATGACCAGAAAATCCCATTCGGGCTTTCGCGCGTCGCGCGGATCGCGGTCGTTTTGAAGCTTCCAGATCTTGCCCAGCGTGATCAGCTCGCGCCACCCCGGCGCGGCCTGCGTGAGATAGCGGATCACGTCGGTTTCGAGAAACTTTCGCGCCGCCCACTCCACCTTCATGTTGAGCGTCAGGTAGTCCTTGAGCGCGAGATACGGATCGAGACGCAGCGCGAACAGGCCGTCCTCGATGCGGGCGACGTCGTATACGGGCAGCGGCTTCTTGAAGATCTGGCAGAGGTTTTCGGTGACGCCCACCTCGACCAGCAGCGTGCGCAGCCCCCGCTCCCGCGCGGCCACCGCGAGCGCCGAGGCGATGGTCGTCTTGCCGACCCCGCCCTTGCCCGTGATGAAAACGACGCGCCGCGAAAAAAGGGGCTTGTGCATGGGGCGCTCACATTAGGCAGACGCGCGCCGCGAGACAAGGGGAATGAGGGCGCGAAGCGTACCCGCTCGCGGCTTCCGCTACAAACTCACGCGCGGCTACCGCTACAGGCTCGCGCGCTTGGCCGACGTGATCGCGGGGTTCTTCTTCAGCTCGGCGATGACCTCGTCGGGCACCGGCTCGTCGGTGGTCACGATGGTGAGCGCGGTCTTGTCGGCCACGCTGCGTCCGAGGCGCATGTTGCCGATGTTGATCTTGGCGTTGCCCAGCACCGTCCCGACCCAACCCACCACGCCGGGCACATCGTTGTTGCGCATGACGAGCATGTGGCCTTCGAGCTCGATGTTCAGCACCTTCTGGTCGTACTTGACGAGGCGGATGTCGGAGAGGCCGAAGATCGTGCCCGTCAGGGCGCGGCTCTCGCCCGTGGGGTAGGTGAGCACGACGGTCAGGTACTGGTGGTAGTCCTCGACGGCGGGCGAGCGCGACTCGCGCGGCTCGATGCCGTGTACCGTTTTCGCCACGTGTTCGGCGTTGACGAAGTTGACCTCGGTGTCGTGCCAGCACGAGAGCAGGCCCTTGAGGATCGCGATCTTGAGCGTCTTGAGCGGCTCGGCCGCGAAGCGCGTGAGCTCGCCGCCGTAAATGATCTCCAGGCCCTTGGGCGTGACGCGCCCGACCGTGAGCTGCCCGTGCAGGCGCCCGATTTTTTCGGCGAGCGTCAGGAAGGGCCCGAGTTCCTTGAGCAGTTCCTGCGACACCGACGGCACGTTCACCGAGTTGGCGACCACGCCGCGCGTGAGGTAGTCGATCATCTGCTCGGCGATGGCGACGGCGACGTTTTCCTGCGCCTCGTCGGTGCTCGCGCCCAGGTGCGGCGTCACCACCACGTTGTCGAGCGCGAAGAGCGGGCTGTCGGTGCACGGCTCGGTCGCGAAGACGTCGAGCGCCGCGCCCGCCACGTGGCCCGACACCAGCGCGTCGTGCAGGTCCTTTTCGTTGACGATGCCGCCGCGCGCGCAGTTGATGATGCGCACGCCCTTTTTCATCTTGGCGATCGTCTCGGCGCGAACGAGGTTTTCGGTCTCGCGCGATTTGGGCACGTGGATCGTGATGAAGTCGGCGCGCGCGAACAGGTCGTCGAGCTCGACCTTGTCCACGCCCAGCTCGCGGGCGTGCTCGGCGGTGACGAAGGGGTCGTAGGCGATGACGCGCATCTTGAGGCCGACGGCGCGGCCCGCCACCACGCGGCCGATCTGGCCGAGGCCGATGACGCCGAGCACCTTATTGAACAGCTCCGTACCCTGGAACTTGTTCTTTTCCCACTTGCCGCCCTTGAGCGTCGCGGTGGCGGCGGGGATCTTGCGCGCGAGCGACATCATCATCGCCAGCGCGTGCTCCGCCGTGGTGACCGTGTTGCCGCCGGGGGTATTCATCACGCAGATGCCGCGCTTGGTCGCGCCGACGAGGTCCACGTTGTCGACGCCGGTGCCCGCTCGGCCCACCACGCGCAGATTCGTCGCGGCCGACATCAGGTCCTCGTTCACCTTCGTCGCCGAACGCACCGCGAGGCCGTGGTACTGGCCGATGATCGCCTTCTGCTCCTCGGGTTTGAGACCGGGTTTGTAGTCGACCTCGATGCCCGGCGCGCGCCGGAAGACCTCGAGGCCGGTTTCGCTGA
Organism: uncultured bacterium; assembly: GCA_964586775.1. Lineage (GTDB taxonomy): Bacteria > Lernaellota > Lernaellaia > JACKCT01 > JACKCT01 > JADLEX01. The sequence continues at coordinate 7,546 of CAZPJD010000104.1, forward strand.
ACGAATCGCTGACGAGCACCTTGAACGTCTCGGTCCCGGACATGTCAAACCCCAAAACCACGGCGCGACGCGCGGCGCCGGAACGGAAAAACCCGATTCGACCCATGAACAGGCCGCGAAAATTAAGCGGGTTGGCGCGACGCGTCAAGTCGGCGGGGCAGAGTCGAGCGGGATCGGCTTGACAGCCTCGGGCGGTGTGCGTCACGGTCGAACTCGTTACTTAACGGTCGCGGGGACGAACGCACTCGAACAGCGCGCATTCGCCTCGTTTCATGCGGGTTGTGACATGCAGGTGGAAGTTTCTTGCACGGGTTCTTTCACATTTTTCGGTCCGATTCGGACGCGATGGGCGCTGGCGATACTGACCTGCGTGCTCGCCGCGTTCGCGGGGTGCGCCGGGGACGATGACGATTCGTCGGACTCCGGTGCGTCAGGCGACGATGAAACTGGCGACGACGATGTGTCCGACGACGATGTCTCCGACGATGACGTGTCGGACGACGACGCGGCCGATGACGACGCCGACGACGATACCGTCGACGACGATACTTCGGACGACGACACCGAGCCCTACCCTTCGGACTACTGCGCGTACTTTCTGACGGGCGAGGTGGATCTCGACGGCACGGACGCGGACGGCGACGGCGTGCCCAACGGCTGGGACCACTGCCCGAACAATCCGGCGGACAGTCTCGACAGCGACCGCGACGGCATCGGCAACGCATCGGACCCCGATATCGACGGCGACGGCACGCCGAACGACGAGGATGCCGATCGCGACGGCGACGGCGCGGACGACGCGGTCGAGGACGCGGCGGGCACCGATCCCGCGGATCCCTCGTCGGTCCCCGATCTGCCGCGCTTCGACCTCGACCTCGGCGTTTGGAATCCCGAGCCCGGCTGGTACCTGGGCGATCTGCACATCCATACGGAATACAGCCACGACAGCGTCGCGCGACTCGCGTGGCAGATCGGCGCGGCGCGCAAGGCCGGGCTCCAGTATCTCGCCATCACCGACCACGACGTATTCGAAGCGCCCTTCGATCCCGCGTGGGATCAGGACGGCCTGCTGCTGATTCCCGGCATCGAGTGGGGCGGAGCGGGCGGACACGCCAACATGTGGGGCATCCGCACCTTGCAGGACGCGGCGTCCAACGCGCCGGACGACATCCGCCGTTCGTGGCGTCAGGCCCGGCTTCAGGGCGGCGTGCAGTCGCTCAACCACTACGGCAGCGATCAGGCGGATTGGGACGCGCTCTTCGCCCTCGCGCCCGATCTGTTCGACGAGCTGGACACGATCGAGATCTGGAACATCTTTTGGACGTTCAACGAGTCCACGAACGAGCCCTCGGTCGCGCTGTGGGAAGACCTGTTGACGCAGGGCTACCGCATCGGCGCGGTGGGCGGCGGCGACGTGCATTACGGCCCGGCGTTTCACATCTCGCCGGTCACGGCGGTGTACGCGAACTCGCTGTCGGTGCCCGGCATTCTCGACGGCATCCGCCGCGGGCGCACCTACATCACGCAGGCCGATCTGCTGACCTTCGACGGACGGCCCGAGCTCGAATTCCGCGCCGACGGCGATGGCGACGGCGTCTTCGAGGCGATGCTGGGCGACGAGATTCCCCCCGGCGACATCGCGCTGCAAATCGACATCAAAAAGGCCAAGGGACCGGTGGTGGTGATCCGAAACGGCGAGGAAATCGCGCGCTTCCCCGATCACGCCTACGACGCCGACGTGTACTACACGCTGGAAGACGACGCCCCCGCCGGCGCGTGGTATCGCGTCGAGATGCGCGAGAGCGGGCTGCCGTGGTCGATGATGCGGCTGATGTCGTCGGCGATCTACGTCGGGGAGTGAGCCAAGCGACTCTCGGGGTGCAATAGAATTCAATCGCACAGAATCTGGTCTTGTGTTGTGCGAGTAGTCCGCACATAATAGTTCTGTGAACCGGTTCTGGAGGTCGTCATGCGAACCACGGTCACTCTGGATGAGGCATTGGTTCGGGAAATTATGAAGGTCACCTCCGCGAAGACGAAAACGGCTGCCGTTACGGCCGCGTTGCGGGAGCACGCACGGCGCAGCCGGATCGACAAGCTCCGTTCGTTGCTCGGAAAGGTCGACATCGACGCGAAAAGCCTGAAAGACCTCCGCGATGCGGAATTGCGCGAAGCGAAGCAGGATCTTGGATAAGGTCTTGATCGACACATCCGCGTGGATCGCGGCGTTGCGAGGCGATGATCCCGTCGTTCAGCAAGAGGTGGATCGCCTATTGGAGACGGATCGGGCTCTGCTTTGCGGTGTCGTGGAAATGGAACTTCTCCACGGCATGCGACCACGGGAGGGCGACAGACTCCTTCCGCTTCTTGGCGCGCTCCCGTTCTTGGAAATCGGCCGAACGGACTACCAAGCGGCTGGGCGATTGCTGAACGAGTCGCGGTCCCGTGGGAGAGCCGTACCGGCGACCGACGCACTCATCGCGGCACTCTGCATTCGACATCGGATTGCGTTGCTCACGCTCGACAAGCACTTCGACGACATGCCGAGTGTTCGGCGACACGCGGTGCCGGAGAAGGCTCGAAAGTAAAGCCCCCCGCGCTCACTTCCCCGGTTCGAGGCGGATGCGCGCGGCCATCGTCGCCTCCGCCAGATCCTTGGCGTCGTAGAGCAACTGATAGTCCTGCACCTCGTACCACGCGTCGAACATATTGGCGTAGGCGGGGTGGTTCGCGTTTTCGGACTGCCCGCCGGGGAACGACACCCGCGCCGCGCCGGGGTCGCCCATGTCGATCAGAAAACGCAGCGCCGAATAATACTGCGTGTCGTAGGTCATGCCGGGCCGGTAGCCGCCCGCGTTGACCGTCTGCGCGTCGCCGGGATAGGGCAGCGTCTCCATCCGGTATTTCTTGCCGACGAAGGGCGCCTTCGAGAGCGGATGCTTGAGGTAAAGCTGGTGAAGGTCGCCCCACGTGGCCTTGGCGAGGGTCTTTGGGAATTTTTCGGCGAGCTCCGCCTTGGCCGCGCGCATCGAGGCGCGGATGAACTCGGCCCGCTCGGCGCCGTTCGACCACAGGCCCGTGCGTTCGCGGGGGATCGCCTCGACCGTCTGCTGATTGAACTGCACGCTCGATAAAAACGCCTCGCGCGACGCGGGCGAGAGATCGTGGATCGCGTGGAGTACGAAGTTCGAGACGAACACCTGATAGTAGAGCCCGCCGTGCGAACCGATCGAGAGCTGCTGGTTCCACGAACGCAGTTCGTCGACATACGCGGCGAGATCGGCGTCGCCGTTGCCCGCCGCGATGACGATGGGCAGGATCAGCGCGGCCTGGCGCGTCTTCACGTCGGCCTGCTGCGCGCGCAGATCGTCGATGCCGTGCTTCGGGTTCGCGTCGAGCAGCTCCGTGATGCGTTCGACGCGGTGCGACGACGCGTAGGAGTGCGAGATGGCGTCGGCGTAAGGCGAATCGGGCCGGTGGTTGGCGGTGGCGATGAAGCCGCGCTCGGGGTTGATGGCGCCCGCGCGTTCGTGGAAACCGACGAAGCCGTCCCAGAGTTGGCCGGGGTCGGTGCCGTCTTTCGGCATGAAGCCCGTGAAGCCGACGCGGCGCGGGTAATCGCCCGTGACGAACCAGCCGATGTTGCCGCGCGAATCCGCCGAGACGAGGTTGAGCGTGACGAGGCCGATGCGCTTCGCCGCCGCCTCGACCTCGTAGACCGAGCGCGCGGTCATGAGGTCGAACGACGCCTCGAAGGACTGCCCCGAGAACCACGCGGCCCAGCGCACCGAGATCGCCGTGCGCGTACCGGAGTCCACCTTGGAGATGATCGGACCGAAGTCGGTGGTGTAGAACGACTTGGGGAATTTGCGCTTCTTGCCCGACACCGCGAAGCTCGTGTCGCCCAGCGGACGCCACTCGTCGCCGACGCGGTAGGTGAGCGCGGCGGGGTCGATCTCCTCGACGGCGAGGTCCATGTTGTCGCCCTTCACCATCGTCATGCCCCATGCCGCGTGGCCGTTGTGACCGATGATGACGTTGGGCACACCGGGGATGAACGCGCCGGCCACGTCGTAGCCCGGCGAGCGGATGTGCCCGAGCCACCAGTAGCCCGGCATCATGCGGCCCAGGTGCGGATCGTTGGCGAGCAGCGCGTGCCCCGTGCGGCTTCGTGACGGCGACACGACCCAGTTGTTGCTGCCGGCGCTGTCGGGCGAAACGTGCAGCTCGCCCTGGATGAAGAGGCGGAACATCTCGTAACCGGGGATGAATTCCAGATCGTGCAGCCGGGGCGCGAGGCGCTCCAGATACGCGTAGTCCTTCGGATCGAGGTCATAGTCGGGCGCGAGCAGCGTGAGGATCTTCTCGACGGGCACGCCGTCGCGCAGCATGAACAGCGCCGCCGTCTCTTCGTCGATGTTCTTCGAGAGCGTGAACGCCATCATCGCCATGATCGCGCCCGAGTCGTCCGGCGACCACGGGCGAAAGTCGCGGCCCATGCCCAGCGGCAGCGAGTAGGGCATGGACAGCTCTTTTTCGTGCGTGCTCACGAAGGCGTTGACGCCGTCGGCGAAGCTCTGCACCAGCGCGCGGCGCTCCGCGGAGAGGCTCTCGATCAGCCGCTGGCCGGTGCCCTCGAAGTCGAGCAGCTTCATGAACGCGCCGACCTCGCGAAAGTCGATCTTCTCGCCCTTGCCGAACTGTTTGACGCGCACCTTGAGCTTGGCGATGCGCGCCGCGTCGCCGCGCGCGAGGTGGCGCAAAAGGTCCATTTGGAAAAGGCGCTGGCTGGCCATGGCGTAGCCGATGCCGTAGTAGGCGTCCCGGTCGGTCGCGGCCTGCACGTGCGGGAAATAGAGGTGGTCGAAGTCGATCGCGACGTCGTCCGAGATGCCGGGCACGTCGAAGCTGTCCGACTCGCCGGGGACGGGAAACCCGAGCCCGATCCACGCCTTCCCGCACGACACTGTAATCATCATCACAAAAATAACGACAATCGCCGTGCGCCGGAATGTCTGCTTCGCCATTCGTTCCCTCACCAAAAAGCCGTTGCGGCGCGCGACATTAGCCCGTTTTGACCGCGCGATAAAGCGTCGTGAGGACGGGGCACGCGGCGCCCGGACTCGCGCCGACGATTTTTCTCTTGACGCTGGGTTTCGCTTTTGGTACAAAGGAAACGAAATTCACGTTTTTCGTTTCCTTCGGAGGAGCCGTGATAGAAACCCCGCAGATCATCGAACGACTCGCCCCCTATATGGCCGCGTCGCCCGACAAGGTCCGAGATCGCATCATCGCCGGGGCCAAGGCGCGGTTTCTGGCCGACGGATTCGCCCGCGTGCCCGTCGAGGACCTGTGCCACCAACTGAAAATCTCGAAAAAGACGTTCTACAAACACTTTCGCGACAAATCGGACCTCGTCCACGCGATCGTGGCCGACAACTTCCGCGAGATCGTCCCTCGCGTGGTCGGCGTGCTCACCTCGGGCGACCCGCCCCAGGCGCGTCTGCACGGCATGATGGACACGGTCCTGAACGTCGTGGCCAAGCGCATCTCCACGGTCTTCGTCGCCGATATGCAGGCGCTGATTCCCGAGCTGTGGAACGAGATCGACGACTTCCGCAAGGCCTACGTCATCCCCAACATGCTGAGGATCTTCGCCGACGGACAGGCCGAGGGCGTCTTCCGCACCGACATCGACGCGCGCGTGTGGTCGCGAATCCTCTTCCTCGTCATCACGCGCGTCGCCGATCCGAAGATCCTCTACGAAAACGAGATCTCCTTCGAATCGCTCATCTCCACGCTCTTTACGGTCGTGCGTTACGGCATCGAAATCCGTCCTCAAGTCCCGGAGGTGGCGCCATGACGCGCCTTCCACGTTTCGCCTTCGCGATCGCACTCGCTCTGGGCGCGGCTTCGCCGGCGTTCGCCCAGTCGTTCACGCTCGATCAGGCGATCGAGCACGCCCTCGCGAGCAACAAGGATCTCATCGCCGCGCGCGAGCAGCCCGTCGCCGCGCACGAGGCCGTCACGCAGGCCCGCGCGTCGGTGCTGCCCCACGTCACGCTTGGCGCGGGGTACACGCGGCTGTCCGAGGTGCCGGTGATCGAGTCGAAGAAACCCAATATCGAGATGCCCACCACGCCGCTTTCGCTGCCCACCGTCACCTTCGAAAAGGTCGAGACGAAGATGGGCGACGAAGACAACTACCAGGCCCAGGCCAAGGCGACGCAGGTGCTGTTCACGTCGGGCGGCGCGCTGGCGGGCATCCGCGCGGCGAAGGCGGGGGAGCGCGCGGCCGTCGAGGCCGTCCGCGCCCGCGAGGAAGACATCGCGCGGCAGGTCGCCGAGGCGTTTTGGGCGGTGATCTTCGCGCAGGACGTGCTGGCCGCCCAGCGCGAGTCGCTGCGCGTGGCCGAGGCGCATCTGGCCGACGTGCAAACACGCGCCACGCACGGGGCGGCGAGCCGGTTCGAGGTGCTGCGCAGCGAGGTCGAGGTGGCGAATCTGCGTCCCGAGGTGAAGAAATCCGAGAACCAGGTGCTGATCGCGAAGACGGGGCTCAAGTCGCTGATCGGACTCGATCTCGACGCGCCGATCGACGCGGTCGGCACGCTCACGCCCGACGTGCCGACGCTCGGCTACGTCGAGGCGCGCGACGAGGCGATGCGAGAGCGCCACGAACTGGCCGCGCTCGCGGCGGGGGTCGAGGCCAACGAACGCAAGGCGTGGGCGTCCACGGCGATCGCCCTGCCCAAGGTCTTCGCCACGGGCAGCTACACGTATCAGAAGCCCTGGTATTTCGAGAACGACTGGAAGGACTGGTGGTCGCTCGGCGTCGGCGTCGAGATCCCCGTCTTCGACGGCCTGCAGGCGCTGGGCGCGCGGCGGCAGGCGTTGTCGGACGCGCGGCGCATGGATCTGGAGGCGAACGCCGCGCGCGAAAAGATCGACCTCGCAATCCGCAAGTCGATGCTCGACCTCACCGAGACCGGGCCGCGCGTCGCCGAGACCGCCGAAAACGTGCGCCGCGCCGAGGAGACCTATGCGATGGCCGAAAACGCCTACCGGCAGGGCGCGATGACGAACCTCGAGGTGCTCGACGCGCAGCTCGCCCTCACCGGCGCGCGCACGCGGCACATTCAGGCGCTCTACGACCATCAGATCGCGAAAACCCGATTGCTGGCCGCCGCCGGCCGGCTCGTTCCCTAAGCGGAGGACGCCATGAAAAAGCGGTTCATTCCCCTCGTCATCATCCTCGCGATCATCGCGTACGGCACGTACGAAATCCGTCGCGGCAAAAACGGTAAGCACGAAGCCCTCTCCGGCACCGTTGAGGCCGTCGAGGTCACGATCGCGGCGGAGATCGCCGGGCGCGTGCTGGAACTGGGGGCGAACGAGGGCGACACGGTCGAGGCCGGACGCGTGCTCGCGCGCATCGACACGGCGGCGCTCGAGGCGCAGCTTCGTCAAGCCGAGGGTGCGAAGGTCGCGGCGACGGGCCAGTACCGCATGGTGGACGCGGGCATCCGCAACGCCGACGCCAATGTCGCGCGCAGCCAAAACCTGTTTGGCGCGGGCAGCATCAGCGAGCAGCAGTTCGATTCGGTGGACACGCAGCAAAAGGTGCTGCTTGCGCAGCGGCAGGCGGCGTCGGGGCAAATCCGCCAGGCCGAGGCGACGGCCGATTACGTGAAAACGATGATCGCCAAGGCCACCATCGCCGCGCCGATCGCCGGCACCGTGCTGCGCCGCGACATTGAGCTCGGCGAGGTCGCCACGCCGGGCGCGTCGCTGTATTCCATCGCCGACCTCGCCGCGCCGTGGGTGCGCGTCTACATCCCCGAGGATCGACTCGGCCGCGTGAAGATCGGGCAGGAGGCCAAGGTCACGACCGACTCGTACCCCGGCAAGACCTACGCGGGGCGAGTTGTCGCCATCGCGGGGCAGGCCGAGTTCACGCCCAAAAACGTGCAGACCAAGGAAGAGCGGGTGCGTCTCGTGTATGCCGTCAAGGTGGCGCTCGAAAACCCCGAGGGCGAGCTGAAGATCGGCATGCCGGTCGACGTGTCGCTGAGGGACTCGAACGGGAAGTCGTGATGACGGTCCTCGCGGCGCACGGCCTCGCCAAATCCTTCGGCGCGACGCACGCGCTGCGCGGCATCGACTTCGCCGTCGAGCCCGGCGAGATTTTCGGGCTCATCGGTCCCGACGGCGCGGGCAAGACGACGGCGCTGAGGCTGCTGGTGGGCGTGCTGCGCGCCGATGCGGGCGGCGCGACGGTGGCGGGGTACGATGTGGCGCGCGAGGCCGAGTCGGTGCGCGAGCACGTGGGCTACATGCCGCAGCAGTTCGCGCTCTACGGCGATCTCACCGTCGCCGAGAATCTGCGCTTTTTTGCCGACATGTATTTCGTGCCGAAGCACGAACGCGAGGAACGCCTCGCGCGGCTCTACGCGTTCTCGAGGCTCGAGCCTTTCGCGCGCCGACCCGCGGGCAAGCTCTCGGGCGGCATGCAAAAAAAACTCGCGCTCTCGTGCAACATGATCCATCAGCCCGCCGTGCTGCTCCTCGACGAGCCCACCACCGGTGTCGATCCCGTCAGCCGCCGCGAGCTTTGGGAAATCCTCTACGCGTTCGCCGCGCAGAATGTGGCGATCGTCGTCTCGACCCCATACATGGACGAGGCCGAGCGCTGCCATCGCGTCGGCCTGATCCACGACGGGCGGCTGCTCGCCCTCGACACGCCGCGCGCCATCATCGACACGCACGCCGAAACCATCGTCGAGCGCATCGGCGCGCGAAACGCCGAGGCCCGCGCCGTGCTGGCGAAGTCGCCAATCTTCGCCGACGTGTATCCCTTCGGCGACGCGCTGCACGTGGCGGCGGGCGCGAACGGCGACACCGCGCGGCTCGTTGGCGAGACGCTGTCGAACGCGGGCATCGAGCCGGGCGAGGTGCGTCGCGTGCGCCCGACGTTTGAGGACGTGTTCATGGCGCGCATCCGCGAGGCCCGTCATGACTGAATCGCGCAGCGCCATCGCGGTCGAGACGCGCGACCTGACGCGGCGCTTCGGCGAGTTCACCGCCGTCGATCGGCTCAACGTGCGCGTCGAGGCCGGGCAGATCTACGGTTTCCTCGGGCCCAACGGCGCGGGAAAATCGACGACGATCCGCATGCTGTGCGGCATCATCGCGCCCACGTCGGGGGCCGGCACGGTCGGCGGTTTCGACATCGTGCGCGAATCGAACACGATCAAGGAAAACATCGGCTACATGTCGCAGCGGTTCTCGCTCTACGCCGATCTCTCGGTGCGCCAGAACATCGACTTCTACGCGGGCATCTACAAGATCCCGCGCGCGAAACGCACCGCGCGCATGAAATACGTGATCGAGATGGCGGGGCTCGCGGGCCGCGAGGATGCCCTCACCGGCGAGCTCTCGGGCGGATGGAAGCAGCGTCTGGCGCTGGGCTGCGCGATTCTGCACGAGCCGCGCATCCTGTTTCTCGACGAGCCCACCGCGGGCGTCGATCCCATCTCGCGCCGCCAATTTTGGGATCTCATCCACGAAATGAAGGACGCGGGAGTGACGGTCTTCGTCACCACGCACTACATGGACGAAGCCGAGCACTGCGACACGCTCTCGCTGATCGCGGCGGGCCGCCTGGTCGCCACCGCGTCGCCGCGCGACCTGAAGACGCGCACGATCACCGGCGCGCTGATCTCGGTCACCGCCACGCCGATGGACCGCGCGCAGGGCGCGCTGCGCGCCGCGCCCGGTCTGCGCGCGGCGCAGGTTTTCGGCCGGTCGGTCCACGTGCAGGGCGAAAGCGAAGAAGGCGCAGTTCGCGCGGCCCGCGACGCACTGGCGGCCGCGGGGTGCGTGGCGACGGCGATCGAGCCGATCCGCCCGAGCCTGGAGGACGTGTTCATCGCGCTCGTCGAGGCGCAGACGCGCACCGAGACGGACCGATTCGACGGGGGCGGCGCATGAAATCGCGACAGGGTTTCCGCATGCGCTCGCGCATTCCCGCGATGGCGAAAAAGGAATTCCTGCACGTGCTGCGCGACTGGCGGAGTTTGGGCATGGCCTTCGCGATGCCGATGGTCATGATCCTTCTCTTCGGTTACGCGATCACCTTCGACATCCGCGACGTGCGTCTCGCGGTCTTCGACGCCGACGGCTCGGCGGATTCGCGCGAGCTGGTCGATCGCTTCGTCGGCAACGGCTACTTCCGGCTCGCGGCCACGGCGGCGAGCGAGGCCGAGCTCGACGGCTTCGTGCAGCGCGGCGTCGCGCAGATCGCGCTTTCGATTCCCGAAGACTTCGCCGAGCGTCTCGCGCGCGGCGAGCGCGTCGAGATGGCCGTGGTGGTGGACGGCTCGGAATCCAATACCGCGACCATCGCGGGCAACTACGTGATCGCGATCCTCGAGGGCTACGCACGAGAGATCGCGTCGCGACGGTCGGGCGGGCGCACGCTGGGCACGGTCGAGTGGCGGCCGCGCTTCTGGTTCAACGATGAACTGCGCAGCCAGAATTTTCTGGTCCCCGGCCTCATCGCCACGATCATGATGGTCATGACCGCGCTGCTCACGAGCCTGACCATCGTGCGCGAGCGCGAGCACGGCAGCCTGGAGCAGCTCATCGCCACGCCGGTGCGCCGCCACGAGATCGTTATCGGCAAACTCATCCCCTACTTCGTCATCGGCGTGCTCGACTCGCTGCTCGTCGCGGGCGCGGGCATTGTCGTCTTCGATGTGCCCTTCGCGGGTTCGGCGTGGCTGTTCCTGCTGGCCACGTCGGTCTTCGCCCTCGCGGGGCTCGGCATCGGCCTGTTCATCTCGTGCGTCTCGAAGAATCAGCTCATGGCGATGCAGATCGCGATCCTGTCGTCGATGCTGCCCAGCTACCTGCTCTCGGGTTTCATGTTCGCGATCAAAAACATGCCCGAGTGGGTGCAGACGATCACGCTGCTCGTGCCCGCTCGATATTTTCTCGTCGTGCTGCGCGGAATCTTTCTCAAGGCGAGCGGCTTCGACATCCTATGGCCACAGATCGCCCTGCTCGCCGCGCTCGCCGCCGTCATGCTCGGCGCGGCGGTCGGGCGCTTCAAAAAGACGCTGGAGTAGCCCATGACCCGCGTATGGCACATGGCGAAAAAAGAGATCATCCAGACCTTCCGCGACAAGCGCATGTTCGGTGTGCTCTTTTTCGCGCCGGTCTTTCAGCTCTTCATCTTCGGCTACGCCGCCACCACCGACGTGCGTCACATCAATCTCGCCGTGCTTGATCACGACCGCTCCGCCGCGAGCCGCCGACTCGTCGAGGCGTTTCTCGCCTCGGGCTACTTCACGTACGCGGGCGCGCTCGACGGAAACGCCGACCTCGAAAACGCCGTGGTGCGCGGCCTGGCCGATGTCGCCTTGGTCATCCCCGCCGACTACGAACGCGGCCTCGCGCGGGGCGAATCGGTCGAGGTACAGGCGATCTTCGACGCCGCCGATTCCAACTTCGCGCAGGTCGCGGCGGGCTACGCGCGCGGCATCATGACGCGCGTCGCCGCCGACGCCACCGGGGCGCACGTCGCGCGGCTGCGTTCGCTCGCCGTCGCGCAAGGCATGACGCCCGCGCCCATGCCGTCGCTCGACGTGCGTCCGCGCGTGTGGTTCAACCCCGAACTCAAGAGCGTGTTCTACATGGTGCCGGGCGTCATCTGCATGCTGCTGATGATCGTGACGATGATGCTCTCGGCGCTCGCCATCACGCGCGAGCGCGAGATCGGCACCATCGAGCAGATCATCGTCAGCCCGATCGCGCCGTGGGAGCTGATCCTCGGCAAGCTCGCGCCCTTCGCGGTGCTGGGCCTCGTCAACGTCGCGCTCATCATGACCATCGCCGTGTGGCACTTTCACGTGCCGATCCGGGGGTCGATCGCGCTCATCTACGGGGCGTCGGTTCTTTTCCTGTTTTCCACGCTCGGCATCGGCCTCCTCATGTCCGCCATCTCCACGACGCAGCAACAGGCCATGTTCGTCAGTTTCATGTTCATCATGCCCGCCATTTTGCTGTCGGGATTCATGTTCCCCATCGAAAACATGCCGAGCGCGGTGCAGATCCTCACCTACGCCAACCCGCTGAGGTACTTTCTCGAGGTGATCCGAGGCGTGTTTCTCAAGGGCAACGGCGTGGATGTTCTTTGGCCGCAGCTGGCGGCGCTCGCCGTCTTCGGTGTCGCGATCTTCACGATCGCCGGCGCGTCGTTCACCAAGCGAGTGGGGTGAGGTAGCGGCTTGGAGGCTTATTTCACGGGATGCGAGGCCGCCTCCGCCGCGCGGGTTCCCTCGCGGCCGTAGTCGTCGGCGACGCGCACCACGTCCCACAGGAACGACGTGGACGATTCGATGACGACGCAATCCGCGATCGCCTCCAGGCGGTGCAGACGACCGGGCTCGATGTGGAGCGCGTCGCCCGCGTTCATCTCGATCGTTTCGAGATCGCCCCCGCGCGGCGCGGTCAGCACCCGCGCGCGCCCGGCGTGCAAAAAGAGAACCTCTTCCTTGAGCACGTGATATTGCAGCGAGAGGCGGCTGCCCGCGCGCACAAAAAGGCTCTTGCCCGCGAAGTCGTCGGACACGCCCCACCACAGCTCGTGGCCCCACGGCTTTTCGATCCGTCGCGTCGGCATCGGCCCGCCCGTTCGCGCGCGCGGCGGGATGTGCGTGACAAGGGGCTTGATCGCCTCGGCCAGCGTGCGCGTGGTGACGAGCGTCGCCTCGTGCGTATGCACCACGGCAAGGCCCTGCACGCCGAGCAGCGCGACCGCGTGGCCGCGCCGGTTGTTGAAGACCAGGTTGTCGCGCGAATCCATGGTGAACACGCGTCCGAGCGTGAGGGTCTCGTCGGGATCGCGGTCGTTTGGCCGGCGCGGCGACCAGCGCTCGCGCCATCCGCCCCCGTTCCAGTCGTGGGCGTGGCCGAAGACGCGATTGTCGTGTTCGTCGGGATCGAGCTTGTCGGCGAACGCCTGCCAACCGCCCAGATCGCTCCAGTGAAAATCGCCCTCGACCGCGCGCACGCGCCCCGCCTCGCCCTCGGCCTGCATCACGCCGTAGTCGATGGAGATGCGCGGCAGCGCGAGGAAGGCGTCGTTCAGTTTCGTCTCGAAATCGGGCGTGCCGTGCGCGGCGGCGGCGGCGGGCAGATGCCGGCCGTGCTCGGGCAGTCGGCGCGCGATGGCCTCGCCGATCGCGTCGGCGCGCCACACGAAGATCCCCGCGTTCCAGTCGTGCTCGCCGCCGTCGACGTAGCGCTTGGCGGTGGCGAGGTCGGGTTTTTCCACAAACGCGCGCACGTGATAGCGCACGAATCCCGCGGGCGACGGCTGCGCCTCGCCGCGACGCAGATAGCCGTAAGCCGAGCTGGGGCGCGACGGGCGGATGCCGAGGGTGTAGAGCGCGCCGTCCTCGGCGGCGCAATCCGCCGCGTAAGCGAGCACCTCGCGAAAACGCGCGTCGGGCGCGATCTCGTGATCGGCGGGCAGCACGATCTGCACCGCGTCGGGGAAGCGCGCGCCCGCGATGTAGGCGCCGAGGCCGACGGCCGCCGCCGTGTCGCGCAGCACCGGCTCGCCGATGATGTTGGCGGGCGGGATCTGCGGGAGTTGCGTTCTCACGATGGCGACGTGCTCGCGGTTGGTGAGCACGAAGATGCGCTCGGGATCCGTGAGGTCCTCGACGCGGTCGCAGGTCTGTTGCAACAGCGAACGCTCGGGGTGCGCGAGGGGCAGGAACTGCTTGGGCAGAAGCTCGCTGCTCCACGGCCAAAAGCGCGTGCCGTGGCCGCCGGCCATGATGAGCACGCACAGATCGTCGCGACGATTCGTCACAGGATTCCCGGGAGTTTCAGGCCGCCGGCGATCTTGCCGATCTCTTCGTTTGCGAGCGCCTGCGCGCGACGCACGCCTTCGTTGACCGCCGCGAGGATGAGGTCTTGCAGCATCTCGATCTCCTTCGGATCGACCACCTCGGGCTTGATGCGCAGCGACACGCACTCCATCTTGCCGTTGAAGACGGCCTCGACCATTCCGCCGCCGACCACGGCGGTGACGGTCTTGGTCGCGAGTTCGGCCTGCGCCGAAGCGATCTGCTCCTGCGCCTTCTTCGCCATCTGCAACAGTTCGGTCACGTTCTTCATGGTCTCACCTAGATCACCGTTTCAACGCAATGCCCCGGTGCCCTCACCCCCGGCCCCTCTCCCGTCATGACGGGAGAGGGGAGGCGAGCGAAGCGAGACGGGGTGAGGGAACCAACAACCAATAACCAAAAACCAAACCCCCGCCCCTCAACTCTTTTCCTCGACCGTCAGAT
>CAZPJD010000105.1:0-25557 GCA_964586775.1 uncultured bacterium
CGTGCTTGTTGGGGAACAGGATCTTCACGCGCCCCAGGGCGTTATCCGGGCCGGGGGGCTGGTAGGCGGCGACGGGCATTCCGTCCTTGTTGAAGTGCGCCTTGTAGCCCTTCTTCGCGAAATACTCCTCGTCCGCCACCCACTTGGGCAGTTCCTCGTTCTTGAAAATCCGGGGCGTCATGAACCACGCAGGATTGTAGACGACCTTCTGGATTTCGGCCTCGAACTCCGGCGTGTGGTTGAGCGGGTTCAGGTTGCCGACGATGACCTTGTGGCGACGCAGGATCTTGCCGTCCTCGACCACCTCGACCGCGAACTCGGGCACGTTGACGCGCACATAATAGTTCTTCCAGCGCGATCCGGACTTGCGCTGCTTGGCCATCGCGAGGCGAAGGCGCTTCACGCGATCCGCGAACGGGATGTTCATCGCGTCGATCGTGCCCTTGCCGACCACGCCGTCGGTGGGGAGCTGGTGCGTGGCCTGGTACTGGACGAGGGCGTCCTTGGTGGCGTCGTCGAACGACCCGGTGATGGGGCCGTTGTAGAAGCCCGTCATCTCCAGGCGTTCCTGCACGGCTTTCACGAGGTCGCCGTTCGATCCTTTTTGCACCTTCGACGCGGGCACGGAGAGCTTCGGTAGATCAGGATACTTCGTCGCGAGCTTGCGGTAACGGTCGAGCTCCGCTCGCAGGCGCAGGTAGTGCGGCGTGTTGGGAACGGCCGCCGCGATCGCGCCCGGAAAGCCCGCGAGCGACTTCTCCCAGTTTGCGAGGAGCATGTCGTCCTTGAGACCCATCGCGCGCACGTATTTGAAATAGGCCACCGCGTTGTCGAGCTCGGTGTTGAACTCGGCCTGGGCGCGGGCGCGGATCGCCGCGAGTGCTTGGTCGTAAGCTTTGTGTACGGCCTCGTACTTCGCGCCGAACTTGGGCTGGAGCATCCAGTCGAGGATCGCCGGGCCCGTGAGCTCGGGGGCCGCGTCGTTCTTCGACTCGGCCGTCAGGTGCTCGATCAGCGCTTGCTTGCCGGCTTCGTCGAGGCTCACCTGGCAGGCCGCATCGACCTCCTTGGCGCGCTCCCCGACGCTTTGCGCCTCGGCCTTGAGCTGGTCCGCGAGGAAATTCGTCGGGTTCAGGCCGTCGTCGAAGGACGAATAGAGCGTCGCGATCAGCGCCTCGTGGTCCTTGGTCAACTGACGATCGACGACGAATCGGAACTTCTCGCCGAAGGTCTGCGTGTAGATCGACTTCGTCTGCGGCTCGATCTCGTGGATGTCGGCGAGGCGCGCGCGATAGAGAGTGTTAATCTGATCGCGCAGCGCGGAATCGTTCTCGGCGCGCACGCGGATCAGCTCGGGCAGGTTCAGGCTGAGCGCCGAGACTTCCTTGGTGGCCTGCGTGCGAAAGACCGCCGTGCACGCGCACACGACCAGCGTGAGCGCGAGTACCGCCCAAACGGCTGCTCTCTTGATGGACGTTGGACCGTTCACGCGAGTCATCCTATCCGCATCGCCCGTGGCGCGTTATGATTTTTATCGGTTCGCGGATCGCCTGGCGCGTTGCAGGGACGGCTATTTACACGACCTGAGAAAAAAATTCCAGCGAAAAATGGCGCGTTTTCACGGGGTTGCGACGCGGGATCGAAAATACGTATAGTTTTCAAGCAGTTACGCCGAAAAAGCCGGACATCTACTCCCGCTTATGCCCCGGACATCTTCCCCGCTTCGTACAGAGATTCGATTTTTCTTGGCATTATGTGCGATTCGTGCTACGAAACCGGCCTCGTTGGGGGAAATCGAAGAGCGATTCCTTCGAGCGTACGGCGCGGTCTGGCCGATTCGCGCCGAAGATCTGCGTGATCCCATAACCCAATTCACGGAGTAGGACCATGAAGAAAGCGCTTGTGTTGTCCTGTGTGCTCGTGCTGGCGCTCGCCGGTACGGCGATGGCGTTTGGCGTCGGCGATATCGCGAAGGCCGCCAAGAACGTCGCGTCGGCCAAGAGCAACGACCTGATGCTGGGCGGCGCGTCCGCCGATCTCAAGAAGTACGAGGGCACGCCGTACGATCCGGGCAAAAAGACCTACAAGACCTTCGGCGACGCCACGTGGGACACCCTCGCCACGTCGAGCTCGAAGACCGCGATGATCGTGGAATTCGCCGACAAGGTGCTGGCGGATGCGAATGCCAAGAAGGAAGACGTCGATGCGGCGATCAAGGCCCTCGAGCCCCTCGCCGGCGAAGCCCCGAAACTCGTCAAGAGCTTGGTGGACTTCGTGACGGGCGTCGCGAGCGATACGTCCAAGGCCGTCATGCTGGCCGAGGCCAAGAGCGTGAAGGACAACCTGACTTCCATCGCGGAAAAAGCCCCGAAGGTTTTGGCCGCTCTGAAAGACAAGGCGAAGGGCATGGCCGGCGCGGCGATGTAATCGCCCGATCCGAGTCTCGATGTTCGAATCGCCCCGGAGGAAACTCCGGGGCGATTTTGTTTGGAAAGAGGGCGGGAAGGACGACACATCGAGCGGACAGAGCCGCGAGAGCCTGCCCTGAGCGAAGTCGAAGGGCGAGGGAGCGGACGGGACTCGGCCGACGATCCTCTATCGAATGAACGGCCATCTTCGACAACAAACGGTCTTGCGATTCGTCGCTGAATCGTTCTTAGCGCAAATGACAGATCCCTGACCCTTCGACTTCGCTCAGGGCAGGCTCTCGCGGCTTGGTCGTCGGAACACGGCGGTCGCGGCTTCACGGCGGCTCGCGACCGGGTGCCACATTTTCGACCGAGGAACGAGGCCGAAGATGTGCCGGCCTCGACGCACACCTCCCCCGGCCTGACGGCCGGTGAAAGTGTGGCAGCCGGGGTGAGGGCCAAAAGAAAATCGGCGCGGACCTTGCGGCCCGCGCCGATGCGCGTTCGGGATTTTGTGAGGACTACTCCTCGAAGATGAACTCGACGCGGCGGTTGTTCTCCTTGCCCTCGTCGGTCTCGTTCTCGGCGATCGGCCGCGACTCGCCGTAGCCGATGGGCTCCAGCAGCTCGGCCTTGATGCCGTTCTCGGAGAGGTACTTGGCGACGGACGCCGCGCGCTTCTGCGAGAGGTTCAGGTTGTACTCGTCGGTGCCTTCGGCGGACGTGTGGCCCTCGATGATGAGCTTCTTGTAGCCGCCTTCGGTTTCCTTCGTCTTGATCTGGCGGATGACGTCCTGCAGGACCGGGATCGACTCGGGCCGCAGGTTCGCGGAGTCGTAGTCGAACCGGATCGAGCCGATCTTGATGATCACCTGACGCAGTTCGATCGTGAGCACGTTGGCCTTATTGGCGACGACCTCGAAGGGCTGATCGACGCGCTCGTAGCCCTGCGCCCAACTGCTGATGACGAGGTTGCCGGCGTCGTACTTGTTCTCCCACTTGCCCTGGATGGCCTTGGCGGCCTCGACCTTGCCGCTCACCGTGTTCTTGATGAGGATCGCGGCGCCGTCGATGGGTTTCTGGTTCTTCTTGTAGACGACGTTGATCGTCAGCGTCGTGGGCTGCTTCTTCATCTCGAGCTGGATAACGACCTCGGTGGTCTTGCCGATCACGACGAGGCCCTTGCCCGACTTGGGATTGTAGCCGTTTGCCGTGGCGACGATCGTGTACTCGCCCGGGTTCATCATCGCGCGGTAATCGCCCGCCTCGTCGGTGGGCGTCTTGAAGGTCTTGGACGGGGTCTTGGGATCGGTCGTCTTGGGACCGGCGACGGTGAGGGTGGAAACCACCGGCTTGCCGTCTTCGGACACGACGCGCACGTTGAGCTTGCCCTGCGTCGGGCCTTCGCAGCGTGGGTAGTAGTCGATACCGGCGATCACGCGGTACGAGGGCGAACCCACGCCGCTGGTGAGACCGGCGCCGGCGCCGCCGATCACGCGCGGGCCGTTCTTGCCGAACTTGTAGCGCAGGGTGCCGATGACCTCCATCGGGTTCGCCTGCAACTGCTCGTTGGACGACGAATCGAACTGCTCGCCCCACCATTCGATCGAGAAGCCGAGACCATTCTTGAAATCGCGCGAAAGGCCCGCGCCGAACAGGTACGCGCTGCCGATGTCGGTGCCGAAAACCGTGCGGACCGGCCGCACCAGGTATCCGCCGTTCAGGCCGATGTTGAAAACGCGAAAGTCTTTTTCGAGCATCAGCTTGCCGCCGAAGTTCGTCGTGCCTTCGCCGAGGAAGATGTCGGGATCGCCCGTCGGGAAGGTCGCGAAGCCCGCCAGCGCGAGGCCGAGGGTCTTGTTACGCTCTTCATTGAAGACGCCCAGCTTGAGCTCGGCCTTGATGTCGCCGAGCGTCGCGTTGTCCTCGAGCGGCGTGTCGCCCGTCTCTTCGCCCGCGTCGGGATCGTTCTCGACGTTCTCGAAGCTCTTGGCGCGGCTCTGCAGGTGGAAGGGCACATCGACACCCAAGCTCAGCCAGCGCCACGGCGAAAACGCCGCGGTGAGGTTGGCCGACGTGACCGAATTCAGAATGCCCGAATCGAATTCGTCATCGACGCGGACCTCGACCACGCTGCTCGCGTAGTTGGCATACAGACCGAATCCGTAGCACAGCTTGTCGAGCGTGCGCGCATCCTCGATGGCGAGGAAGTGGCCGTTGAAGATGCTGGGCCGGAACATCTGCGCGTCGATGGCTTCCTGTGCGAAAGCCGGTGCGGCGAGCAGCGTGAAAACGACCGCGACGAGTCCCGTGACCATGCCGAAACGACGCATCCCGCACCCTCCGAATCGCCAAGCACAAAGACCGACCGTCCGCGAGGCGAATCGCGGCGTGCGGCCGGCGCAGGCGGATTTTCCGACCAAAACGCGAACCGTTTTGGATTTGTCAGGGAATACAGAGCAAACTCGCGCCCTTCTCGCATAGCACCCCTATGTTGTCAAGAACGAAAGGCCCGAATCCGTTGACCGAAAGCCCGCGAAACGCCGCGAGGATGCGCCTGAACACCGCTCGACATCTTCGCCGCGCGCGTGCGATATTCCGCGCCGAATTCGACGGGGCGTTTCGATGAAATCGTGGGGACTGGCGCTGGTCGCGTTGACGATGTTTTCGACCTTCACGGTGTTTTTCGTCGCGGCGTGCGACGACGACGAAGACGAGGATCAGGACGACGAATCATCCGGCGTCGCCGGCGAGTGCCTCGCCTATGAAGACACGACGTGCCTGAACTACTGCCGCTGCCTTCGCGAAGACTGTCTGGAAGGCGCTGACTCTCCCGCCGACGAGGCCGCGTGCGACGACGCGATGTGCGCGTGCGCCGACACCCACGGCTGCCTGATCGAGGATGTCGTCACCGAATACGACTGTCAGGCGGTGGACTGACCCGCACGCCGCGCGGCCAGGTCCGCGATCTCGCCCGGCGTCGCGACCCCCGTGGTCGCGATCTTCTGAACCGTGACCGCGGCGGCCAGATTCGCGAGTCGCGCCGCCTCGACCTCCCCCAATCCCACGCACCGCGCCGCCGCCAGCGCCGCGACGAAGGTGTCGCCGCAGCCCACCGGGTCGATCGGGCCGGCGAGCGGCACGCCCTCGATGTGAACGCACGCGCCGGGCGTCGCGACGATCACGCCTTGCGCGCCCATCGTGAGGTGAACGGCGCGACCGGTCTTCGCACATAGCCGCGCGGCCAGGTTGCGCGCCTCGGTGACGTCGTGCGGCGCGCGAGCCTCGATCGCGAACGCCTCCTTGCGGTTGAGCTTGAGCACCGCGGGGCCGAACGCGAGCGGATGATGCCGCGAATCGACGACGACCCGGTCCAGAACCGGCGCAAAGATCGGATGGATCAACTCCGCCCTCTCCCGCGCCAACAGGCCCGTCGCCACCTGCTGGTTCACGACGATCGCGAAGCCCTCGTCCACCGCCGCGTGCAATTGTTCGGCCAGCCGCGCGAGCGTTGCGTCACCCGGTGCGCGCGCCACGCCGAAGTCGATGCGCGGCAGTTCCGCGCCGCCCTGCAGCGGTTTGACGAAAACGAGCGTCTGTTCGGCCGGATCGACCAGTAGCCCGGACGTGTCCGCGCCGAGCGCGTCGAGCCGCCGCGCCAGTTCGCTCCCGAAGGGGTCCTCGCCGCGCACGCCGATCGCGCGCACCTCGGCCGCGCCGAGCGCGCGCAGGTTCGCGACCACGTTTGCCGCGCCGCCGGGAGCGTAGCGCTGCGCGCTCACCACGCGCGTGGAAAGGCCCGTTTCCTGCGACAGTTCGCCGGGCGCGTCGTCGAAGTCCCAGTAGGCGTCCAGGGCGTGATCGCCGATCACGGCGACCTTCGCTCCCGCGAGTCGCGAGAGATTCGCGCGGAGTTCGTCGGCCGCGGGAATCGGCGTGAGGGTGTCGATCGGCACGCGCCCGTATCGCGCCAAAAAGCGGGGGAGGCAAGGGGAGGCGAGGGAAGAGTGAGGAATGCAGAAAGGAGAATGATGAATGGAGAACGGGGTGCGGAGAACGAGGGGCGAGGAGCGAAGACGGCCGCAGACGCGGAGTCCAGCGACAAATACCTGTATAACCGTTTAAACGGTTAAACGGGTAAAGCTCGTCACGAATCGACAGCGAAGGGGCGGGGGAAGGGGAAGGTGCGTCGCCCCAACCGCGCGTCTTGCGATCCGCGCGAGGCTCCCGTAAAGGAGACGCACGAATCGGAGCTCGACATGCCGCTTTCCGGGGCCGCGCTCGTTTGGGCGCGCGCGCGTTTTATTCTCGTGTTTTTCGTTTACGCGTTTTTCACGCTGCTGATGACGCCGTTCTACTACGTGCTCGGCTACCCGTTCCCCCGGTTCTTCTATCGCTATGTCCAATCGTGGACGCACATCTTCTCGGACCTCGCCGGCGCGCGCACGTACGTCACGGGCCTGTCGCGCCCAGATTGGGATCGGCCCTGCGTGATCGTCATGAACCACCTGAGCTATCTGGATTTCGCGATCGCGATGCAGGTTGTGCCGGTGCACCTGCATATCATCGCCACGCGAGGGCTTGGGTTTGTCCCGTTCATCGGCGGCGCGATGCGCCTGATGCGTTTCATCTTCGTCGACCGCAAATCCACCGCGCGCGCCTACGAATCGCTGGAACACGCCGCCGCGAAGATCGCGAGCGGGCGTCACGTGCTCTCGTATCCCGAGGGCGGCATCAGCCGCACGGGCGCGATGGGGCCGTTCAAGCGCGGGCTCTTTCACCTGGCCGTTCGCGCGCAGGTGCCGGTCGTACCCTTCGTGATCCGGGGCTCGGGCTTCGTGATGGACAACTGGCGCAAGACCGTTGTCCCCGGGCGCGTGGAGGTGGAGTTTCTCGACCCCGAGCCCACGACCGGCCTGACGGACGACGATCTGCCCGCGCTGATCGAGCGCGTGCGTGCGCGAATGCTGGCGGCCTATGGCGACGGCTCGCCGCTCGGCGTCGGCTTCGAGATGGCCGAGAGCCCGTGGACGCGCTCGGAATCCGGCTGATCCGCCGTCGGCCTACGACAATCACGCCGCGACGCCGCGCGGATTCGCACGGCGCGCTCCCGCGAGCGTCGTCGATTTCCCGCGGGATCCAATCCGCAAGAAACCGCGACCCCTTGAAAAATTCGGCGATTTGGGCTTGTGTACGTGCGCCACGCGGCCCGCGCCGACCGGGTCATTTGGAATTTTGAACGTCGGCAATGCCCAAGAACGTGAGTTTGGATGTCGAAAGAAGAAGCCATTGAAGTGCCCGCGAAGGTCGTCGAGGCCCTGCCCAACGCGATGTTCCGGGTTCAGCTCGAAAACGGTCACAACGCGCTGGTGCACCTGACCGGGAAGATGCGCAAGTTCCGCATCAAGATCATCCCCGGCGACGAGGTGACCGTGGAGCTGTCGCCCTACGACCTCAGCCGCGGCCGGATCGTCTTCCGCAAACGCTGACGCGCCCCCGCCGTTCCCCGATTCGCTCTTTCCGCGTTTCGCGCGTCCCATGTTTCGTGAGGCCGTTCGCGCGTGTATGGTCAAGCGCGCGTCCGTATTGCATAATATTGCCCCGCTGGGGGGTGGGTCTTCCCGCCGGATCGACGTTTCGGGCTCGAAAGGACGAGGGATGAATCGGCAGCAACGTCAGGCTGCGCTCGCGCTCGCGCGCAAGCTGCTGCCACCGGACGAGTTTGAGCGCGCGGTGAGCATCGAGATCAACGACGCGGGCTTCGGCTACGATCCGTTCGGTCTGGAGAAGGAAACCACCGTCCTCGCCCTCGGGCTTTTGCGGTACGTTCACAAGTATTGGTTCCGCGTGGAGAGCCATGGAGCGGAGCACGTGCCCGCGAAGGGCCGCGCGCTCGTCGTGCCCAACCACTCCGGCGTGGTGCCGATCGACGGGGTCATGATCGCCGTCGATCTTGCGAACCGGATGAAAAAACCGCGCATCGCCCGCGCGATGGTCGACAACTTTGCGGGCTTCCTGCCCTACGTCAGCGTGTTCTTCAACCGCGTCGGCTCGGTCATCGGCGCACGCCGGAATTTCGCGGACCTGCTCGATCGGGACGAATTGGTCGTCGTGTTTCCAGAGGGCACCAAGGGCGTCGGCAAGCCGTTTTCCAGGCGCTACAACCTCGTGCGTTTCAACGTCGGTTTCATCGAGCTTGCGCTGCGTCATCGCGCGCCGATCATCCCCACGGCGGTGATCGGGGCCGAGGAGCAGGCGCCGCTGCTGTTCAACATCAAGCCGATCGCGCGGATGCTCGGCTTTCCGTACTTCCCGGTCACGCCGTTCTTCCCGCATCTGGGCCCCTTGGGCGCGATCCCGCTGCCGGTCAAGTACCACATCTTTTACGGACCGCCGATCGAGCTGTTCCACGAGTACGGACCCGAAACGCTGGAAGACCTGGAGAAGGTGAGGATGCTCGCCGACCGCGTGCAGATGGTCGTGCAGGACATGATCATCAAGGGGCTCGACCAGCGCAAAACCGTCTTTGGTTTCGGGGAGTAGCCGCCATGCCGAACCGCGACCAAAAATTCAACGTGCTCATCACCGGCGTTTCGACGTCGATCGGCCGCCACCTGGCCTCGCACCTGTGCGACGACAAGCGCGTGGGCGTGGTGCTCGGCGTCGCGCGCGACGAGAAGCCCTACTACTTCAACGACCTGCCGTCGGACCGGTTCATCTACCGCGCGTGCGACATCCTGAAGTACCGCGAGCTCAACAACCTGTTCCTGTCGCGCACGTTCAAAGAGGCGCAGATCAACGCCGTCGTGCACCTGGCGTTCAAGACGCGCATTTCCAACAGCGAGGACGTGCACGAACTGAACGTCAACGGCACCAAGGCCCTGCTCGAGCGCTGCATCGCGACGCAGACCATTCAAAAGTTCATCTTCAAGAGCTCGAACACGGTCTACAAGCTGCGCCCGCACAACCCCGTGTTTCTGGACGAAAACGCGGACCTGAACTTCGATACCGACGCCGATCAGTGGATCAAGGACCGCGTGGACGCCGACATGATCTGCCGCTCGTTCATGGACAACAAGCGCATGGATATCGTGATCCTTCGGATGAGCAACATCATCGGGCGCAACGTCGGCGGCCAGTTCAACGCCTATTTCGACTCGCCGGTCATTTTCAAGCCGATGGGATTCAATCCGCTGATCAACCTGCTGCACATGAAAGACGTGATCCAGTCGATCAAG
Organism: uncultured bacterium; assembly: GCA_964586775.1. Classification (GTDB taxonomy): domain Bacteria; phylum Lernaellota; class Lernaellaia; order JACKCT01; family JACKCT01; genus JADLEX01. The sequence goes on from CAZPJD010000105.1 coordinate 9,647, forward strand.
CTCGCGATTTTCAAGCGCAACGCGCACGGCATTTACAACATCGCGGGTCAGGACACCGCGCCGATCACGACCATCGCCGAGCTCGCACGCTCGCGCGTCGTCAGTCTGCCCGAGCCGGTGCTGCCGCTCGTCAACTGGGTGCAGCGCAAGATGGGGATGACGACTTACTACTACTCGGTCGACCGCGAGCGGCAGAAATACACGGCGCTCATGGACATCGCGAAGGCCGAGCGCGAGCTGGGCTACAAACCCACGGGCCGCGTCGAGTTCTGATCGGCCGGCACCCCCAGCTCCGTCAGAAATCCGTCCAGCACGGCGATACCCGCCCGGGCCGAGGAATCGCCCTCGTCGCGGCGGCGAATCAGCGCGCTTTTGCGAAACCGGATCTCGTTCGCGAGGATCTCGCCGAGCACACGCACGCGGGTGTTGGTGAAATCGCGCGCGGCCGCGAGGCGGAAGAACTCCATCGCGCGGTCGAGGTCGTCGGTCTTCAGGGCGGCCAGAGCCTGCCCCACATAGAACCCCGCGGGGTAGAGCCCCCAACCTTTGGGCAGCCGCGTCGCCACCTTGAGCGCGATGATCGCCAGCGCGTGAACGATCACGACGCGCCCCGACCGCGGCGGCATTGAGATGGGGCGAATTGTCGGGTTAAGATCACGCGGTCCTCTATCACGGGAGCGGGCGCGTTGCATAGGCCGCACGGCGCGGCTCTTCTGATGAAGAGCGTTCACGTCCTGATCGGATTTCTGATCGTCCTCCTTTACGCGCGCACGGTGCCCGGCGGATTCGTTTACGACGACGAGTTCTATGTGCGCGACAACCCGGCGATTCGCCGACTCGCGAACTGGCCGTACTTTTTCACCGAGCCCGCCACCGCCGTCGCCCATCCGCTCCAGCAGGACATGGTGTATCGCCCGCTGGCGACCACGTTCTTCGCGCTCGAATACGCGGCCTTCGGCGCGGATCGCCCTGGCCGTTGGCACCTCGTCTCGATCGGCCTTTTCCTGCTCGTCATCGGGTCGATGTCGAGCTTCTCCCGCCAACTGCTGAAACGAGACGAGCTGATCGTGCTCGCCGTCGCGTTCGCCGCGTTTCACCCGCTCATGTCCGAGACCGTCTCGTGGGTGAGCGCCCAACCCACGCTGCTATGCGCGCTGTGCCTGCTGCTCGGCCTCGCGGCTTACGATCTCGGCGCAGGCGTGCCCGGCGGTGTGCGCCGATGGTGGTTCGCCGGATCGGCGCTGCTGCTCGCGGCGTCGATGGGATTCAAGGAGGTCGGTGTCGTTGCGCCGTTTCTCGTCGCGGCCCATCGCGTCGAGGGTGCTTCGCCGCGCTACCGAACCGCCGTCATCGGCGCGGTTGGTGCCGTGGCGGTTGTCTACGTCGCCGTCCGCACCGCGCTCACGGGGGCCGTCGCGCAGAGCGGGCTTTATGGCGACGGCATCGCCGCGCACCTCGCCGCCGTCGCGTCGATCGTTCCGCGTTATCTGGCGCGCGCGGCGTTTCCCGTGCACCTGCGCGTTTTCGACGACTGGCCGTCGCCAGGTATCGTGAGCACGCTCGTGGGCGCGGCGTTTCTGATCGGACTACCGATCGCGACGTGGCGGCTTCGCAAGACGCGGTCGTCGCTGTCGTTCGCCCTCGCGTTCACGTGGCTGACCTATCTGCCGTCGTCAAACCTGATCCCCACGGGTATGCCGAGCGCCGAGCGCTACTTCTTTTTGCCGATGATCGGGCTTTGCTGGATCGCCGCGATCGGTGCCGGGCCGCTGCTGCAAAGCCGCGCGGTCAATTTCGCCGTGCCGTCGCTCGTCGCCGTCGCGTGTCTTTTCGCCGGACTCACCTTCGCCCGCACGCACGTCTGGAGTTCGCCCGAGGCGTTTTGGAGCAACGCCGTGCGCGAGCAACCGCGCCTCGCCCTCGGGCACTATCAGCTCGGGCTATATTACGGCGCGGACGGCGATCTCGCGCGCGCGGAAGAGCACTATCGACTTGCGCTCGACGTCGATCCCGATCACGACGGGGCGCGCAACAACCTCGGCACCACGCTGGCCCGCGCGGAGCGCTACGATGAGGCGGCCGAGATCTTTACGCGGATTCTCGCCACCGATCCATCGAACGATCGCGTGATCGAAAACCTCGTGCGCGTGCGGACCCAACAGGGGCGATTCGATGACGCGGCGGCGATTGTGGCGGGCGCGCTGCGCGAACGTCGGACGGATCGGTTGCGTCGACTCGCGCGCTCGCTCGCGGAGACGGAGGTTTCGCCCGCCATGCGCGAGGAGTTGGTCCGGCTGTCGTCGTAACCTCTCGGGGTCACTTCGCGGCGAGCGCTTCGGTCTTCTCCATGCGCTCGTTCGCCGCGGCGATCGTCTCTTTCAGCTTCGGCATCAGCGCCGCCGGGAGCGTCGTCACGCTCTGGATCTTCTGCTTTGCCGGGTTGATGTGACGCCCGCCGGAGAGCAACTCGAAATGCAGATGCGGGCCGGTCGAGCGCCCCGTGCTACCCACGCGGCCGATCACCTGCCGCTGGCCGACACGCTGGCCGCTACGCACGTTGATGGCCGACAAGTGCGCGTAACGCGAGCGCAGTCCGCCCGGATGGGAAATCTCGACAAGTTTGCCGTAGCCGCCCGCATTGCCCGCGCGGCTGACGGTGCCGTCGGCCACCGCCCACACCCGCGTGCCCGTCGGCGCGCCGTAGTCGACGCCGGTGTGCATCTTGCGTTCGCGCAGAGTGGGGTGGAAACGCACGCCGTAACGGCTCGTCACGCGAAGTACGTCGAGCGGCGCGCGCAGGAAGAACTTTTTTAGCTTCACGCCTTTTTCGTTGTAGTAGCCCGCGATGTCGGATTTCTCGTGATCGAACCAGTAGCCGCGCACCGTACCCGCCTCCGTGCCGACATACTCCGCCGCGTGAATGCGTCCGTAGTCCACCACGCGGCCCTTGCACGTGATGCGGTCCATGAGGATGCGATAGGTGTCGCCCTCGCGGACCTCCTCGGCGAAGTCGATGTCGTACTCGAACACGCGCACCACGTTGCCCGCGAGCTTCGGTTGCTCGCCGCCGTCGATGATCGATTGGTAGAACGACGACTTGATGACACCGGTGAAGACGACGGTCTGCGTCTCGGTGGGGAGCTTGATGGTTTCGCCAATCAGACGGCCCGTGTCGTCGCGATCGAGGCGGATCGTCGTGAGCTGATCGAGCGCCATGGCGAAGCGCACGACGCGCCCGTCGTCGCCCACGCGCGCGCCAAAGGGTTCGCCGGGCTTTCGCCGCGTGAAGTCGAGCTTCGCATCGGCGAGCGCCGCCATGATCTCCGATGTCGCGGCCTCGGCGAAGCCCGCGCTACGCAGGGCATCGGCGAGCGTAGCGTCCTTTCTGATGCTTCCCCGAAGCACCGACGTGCGCGGATTGGCACCGTCGGGATCGACCGACGCGTCGACGCGCTCGTGGCGCTGCTCGAACCACCGCCACTGCGCGCCGATGACCGCCGCGCCGATGGCGATCAGAATCGCGCAACGCACTACGACGGCCAACCGGTTTCGCGCAAACAACCAACCCAACACGCACTCCCGCGTCGATTTGGGCGAATGTAACGGCCGCGCTGCGCGCGCGCAACCGAATGCGTCCGGCGCGGTGGCGCGCAAGCGCGAATTCGGCTAAGAACGCGGCGGGAATTCGGCCTTGGAGACTGGGCGAAATGAGCATCGTGATTTTCGGCGCGGGGGCGATGGGCAGCCTGTACGCGTCGCTCGTCGCGAAGGCGGGCGAAGACGTGGCGCTCGTCGAGCCCGATCGTCGCGTGCGACGCGCCATCGAGGCGAACGGACTGCGTTACGACGGCACCGGCGGCGAGCAACGCATCCCCGTGTCGGTCTTCGAGGCGGCACCCGATGCATCGGCGGACCTCGCGTTCGTGTGCGTGCGCGGAATGGATGCCGACTCGGTCGCGCCAGCGCTCGGGCGCGCGATGACGCCGGCCGGCGCGGCAGTGTGCTTTCAGAACGGGATCGGGCGGATCGATCCGCTGACCGCGGCGCTCGGCCCCGGTCGCGTGTTCACCGCGTGGACCAACATGAGCGCGACGCTCGTGGAGGCGGGCCACGTGTTGCACACGAGTTGGGGCGACACGCGCATCGCGCCATGCGCGCCGGAACACCTCGAAACCGCCACGACTGTTGCATCCCGGTTGACGCGCCTCGGCATCAAGACGCACGTCACACCCGACTGCGCGCGGCTCGTGTGGACGCGCACGGTGATTCAATCGGGATGGCAGGCCATCGCGACGATCGCGCAGATCGCGAACGACCGCGTGCTGGCGATGGACGAGGCGCGCGCGCTGATGCAGGCGGCCGTCGCCGAGGCCGTGGCCGTGACGAAGGCCGCGAAGATCGAGCTGCTTGTGGACTCACCCGCCTCCGAGGTCGAGCGGATCCTCGAACTTACGGCGGGGCACATGTGCCCCATGCTTCAGGATCTGTTTCGCAACCGGCCGATCGAGGTGGACATCATCAACGGTGCGATCGTCGATCTCGCGCGCGAACACGGCATCGATGCGCCGATTCACGCGACGCTGGTGCGTCTGGCGAAGACGGTGGAACGCGCTCGGCGCGACGCGTGAAGGCCGACTTACTTCAGCAGGTCGAAGACCTTCTTGTGGTCGTCGGTCTTGGCTTCCTGCAGGATTTCGTAGAAGAACATTTCCGACGACGCGATGATCGCGCCCTCGTCGCGCGCGCGGTCGAGGCCGAGGCGGTGGTTCTCGGCCGTGCGGCTGCCCACCGCGTCGGAGACGATCATCACGTCCCAGTTGCCCGACGCCAGCGCGGTGATCGCCGTCTGAAGGACGCAGATATGGGTCTCGATACCGAACAGCACGAGCGTGGACGCCTCGGAGCCTTCGAGGGCTTCCATGAAGGCGGGCTCGCCCAGGCACGAGAACGCGGTCTTGGGAATCGGTTTGTAGTCCGCGCCGAGGGCCTGCTGAATCTCGGGCAGCGTCGCGCCGAGGCCCTTCGGGTACTGCTCGGTCACGTAGAGCGGCAGGCCGATGCGGCGGCAGAACTCGATGACCTTTTTCGAGTTCTCGAGCACGCGCTCTTTTTCGTGGATGAATCCGAAGAGCTTTTCCTGAATATCGACGACGACCACCGCGACGTCTTCGCGCGGCACCAGTCCTTCGAGTTCGAGCATGAAAGGGTCCTTCCTCGTATGGCGGGGCGGAGTTTAACAAAGAGGCCGATCTTGTCCAGTTGGGCCGTGTGCGCGCGCCGGGAATCCGCGTGAACCGTGACGCTTTCGACGCCCTGCTGACGCACATTCGCGCGTGCCGTCACTGCGAGGGCTCGCTACCGCTCGGCCCGCGGCCCGTGCTGCGCGCGTCGCTCACCGCGCGGATACTGATCGTGGGCCAGGCGCCGGGCACGCGCGTCCATCAAACGGGCCTGCCGTGGAACGATCCCAGCGGCGACCGGCTGCGCGCGTGGATGGGCGTGGACCGCGAGACGTTTTACGACGAGTCGCGCATGGCCATCATTCCCATGGGCCTGTGTTACCCCGGGCGCGGGGCGAGCGGTGATCTGCCGCCGCGCGCCGAGTGCCGCGAGCTGTGGTTCGGCGAATTGCTCGGCGCGCTGCGCCGCGTCGAGTTCACGATCCTGTGCGGGGCCTACGCGCAGGCGTATCACCTCGCGGGGCGCACGTGCGCCACGCTCACCGCAACCGTCGCCGCGTGGCGCGAATATTGGCCGCGCCATCTGCCCACGCCGCATCCGTCGCCGCGCAACATCGGGTGGTTTCGCGCGAATCCGTGGTTCGAGGCCGAGGCGGTCCCCGCGCTGCGCGCGCGCGTTGCCGAATTGCTCTCCCATAGGGGCGCGAGATGAACGTGTACGTGGACGCCGACGGCTGCCCCGTCAAGAACGAGATCTACCGCGCGTCGGAAAAGTACGGCGCGACCGTGTACGTGGTGTGCAACCGGTACATGAACGTCCCCACCGACCCGCGCATCCGGCTCGTGGTCGTCGAGGCCGGACCCGACGTGGCGGACGATTGGATCGCCGAGCGCGCCGCCCCCGGCGACCTCGTCGTCACGTCGGACATTCCGCTAGCCGATCGGTGCCTGAAGGCCGGCGCGCGCGTGCTCGACGTGCGTGGCCGCGAGTTCACGCCCGATTCGATCGGCGGCCAGATGGCGACGCGAAGCCTGATGGAGCAACTGCGGATGATGGGCGAGATGGGCGGCGGGCCGCCGCCGGTCGAGAAAAAGGATCGCACGAAGTTCGTGGAAAAATTTCACCACATCATGCAGGCGCTCGTCCGCGCGCCGCGCTGATGTGTCACGCGGCTTCCCGGTTGGCATTTCGCGCTTCGTTGCGAGCGCGGTGTTGGAACAAGCGGCGCTCGCCCGAGGCGTTGGAGGAGTTCCCGTTTGGTCGTTTCTTCCATCTTGTCGAGGCTTCCGGCGCTCAAGCCTGAGAAAAATTTCCTTATGCCCGTAGGGAAAATCCATCCGGAAACGTTTGCGTGTCGCGAATTGCCGCCCGCCGGCGTGATTTGCGGTTTGACCCGCTTGAACGCCCGGCGTATCGTCAACGCCGAAAGCGCAATGGCAGCGAAATTTGGGATTGGGAGAGGTACCCGTTCACGTCGCGGAGAGTGAGTGACCGCGTTGAGTCCTCGAGCGCGTGCTGCGAGTGGCGCGCTTGCCCGTTCCGCGATGAAGCAGAGGTCGAGCACGGATGACGTACGAGGAAGTCCTGAATCACGCGAAAGCGTCAGAGACGCCCGACCTGATCCTTCTCGTCGCCGACAGCACTGCCGCTCAGAGGCCGGTCGTCGCATGGAGGACCGTTGAGATCCAGCCACCAGGTCCGCAAGAGGAATTTTCGTCGTCGGATCCTGCAGGTCGGCGTCTCTGAAGGGCGTGTCATGATCATCTCCGCGAGTTTTAGAACGGACATACCGGCTTTTTACGGAGAGTGGTTTCGAAATCGGCTGGATGCAGGGTACTGCCTTGTCCGAAACCCGTACGACGGTAAAGCCTTCCGGGTGGACCTGCGTCGACATTTGGTGGATGGTTTTATTTTTTGGACGAAAAACTTGGAACCGTTCCTGCCATCCCTTGCCATTCTTCGGGAAAGGACGTACCCATTTGTCGTCCTTTATTCGATTACAGGCTATCCGCGTGAGTTGGAAGTGTCGGTCGTATCGACTGAGCGATCGATTGAGCATATGCATTTGCTTGCCAGGTTGTATGGCCCGAAGGTGCCGGTTTGGCGGTATGACCCAATTGTTGTCACTTCTCTGACCGACTTCGATTGGCATCTGAGCAACTTTGAGCATCTGTGTGGAAAGTTGTCTGGCGCCACGGAGGATGTTGTCATTTCGTTTGTTGAGGAATACCAGAAGACCGAACGAAACATGAGCGAAGCCGCGCGGAGATATCGCTTTTCGAGAGAGACCCCATCGGATGACATGAAGCGGGAGTTTGTCAGGGAACTCAACGGAATCGCGACGTCGCACGGTCTTCGCATGAGTCTATGCGCGCAGCGGACCTATTTGACCGAAGGTATCGCGGACGCCCGGTGCATAGACGGGGATCGTCTCAGCCAAGTGAGTGGGTTGCCAGTGAAGACGCGCACTCCGGGTCATCGTGGGAAGCAGTGCGCCTGCCATGAGTCACGAGACATCGGCAGTTACGATACTTGCCCGCATGGGTGCGTCTATTGTTACGCCGTGCAAAACCGAGACCTCGCAAAGGATCGTTTTCGAAATCACGATCCAAACTCGGAATTTCTTTTCCGGTAAATCGAATAATCGGTATTTCTGAACACCATAGCTATAAGGAAATAACGTCACTCGTCCATGATGAAGAGCAGACCCATCTCCTGCGCGAGCCACTTCGCGCCCTGCTCGACGTGGCCGTAGAGCGATGTGTGGTCCGCGCCTTTGACGACTTCGACATCCGCCTGTCCGCCGAGCTCGTGAATGCGGTCGTGCAGACGCGTCGCCTTTTTCGGATCGAAGGCGACATCGCGCTCGCCCGCGAGCAACAGGTAGTGCGTAAAGCCGGGATCGACGGACTCGGACATGCCGACGCCGCCGCCGATCGCCGCGCACGCCGCGAATCGCCCCGGGTTCTTCATCGCCATGTGCATCGCCATCGACGCCCCGGCGCTGTAGCCCGCGATCGCCGACTGCGCGCCGATGGTTTTGTTTTCGCGGCTCACCTTGTCGAGCAGCGTGTGCAGGAAGGCGTCGTCGGTCCCCGCCTCCCAGGTGCTGACGGTCTTGCCGTTACGTTCCTTGGGCGGGGCTTGCGGCGCGAGGATGTACGCGCGGTTCATCTCGCGCTGCACGCTCCAGAGCTGCGCCATCGAGCGCGCGTCGCCGTCGTAACCGTGCAGCACCAGCAGCACCGGCGCGGCACGGCTCGTGTCCTTCGGCTTCACGAGCACGTAGGACCAGTCGGCGCGTCCCGACATCGTTTGCAGGACCGGCAGATCGCTTTCGACCGGCGCGATGATCGCGCACGCGGCGACGCCGAATGCCAAGGACACGAACGCGCACAAAAAAATCGCGGCGTATTTCGCTCGCGTCATTTGCGACCCCGAATTTCGATGGGCACTATCTTATCGGAATTTTCGCGTTTGGCGAACCATGCCCGCCAGATCTTGCCGTTGGCGGCGGGCTGCGCGTAATCGGCCACTTGCGCGAGCGGCACAAAACGCCGGTGTCCGCCGCCGGGCGCGGCCGCGGATGAGCGCACCACGAAGGGGTGCAGTGTGACATCGAAGCTCGTATACGCGTGACGCACCACCGGCAGCGATTCGGTCACGCGCACCGCGCGGCCAACTTCTTCGGCGAACTCGCGCACGAGGGCGTCGGCCGGCGTTTCGCCGGGCTCGACCTTGCCGCCGGGCAGCTCCCACAGCCCCGCGAAGAGCCCGCCCTCGGGCCGGCGCTGCAAAAAGACCGCGTCGCCGCGAATCCATAATCCGACCGCGACATTCACCGACTTGCGCACGACCTTCGTTTTTTTCGGCAATCGCCCCGCGTCGCCCGACGCACGCGCGACGCACTCCGCGCGCAAAGGGCAGGGCGTGCACTCGGGATTTCGCGGGCGGCACCGGCTCGTGGCGAGGTCCATCAACGCCTGCAGGCTGTCGCCGGGTCGCGCGCGGTCGATCAAATCGATTCCTCGTTCGCGGATCTCGCGGTCCATGGCGACGGCGCCTTGCGACGCGTCGATGCCGAAAAATCGAAAGAGCACGCGGCGCACGAGGGCGTCGATGGCGACCACGCGCTCGCCGTTCACGAGGCACGCCAGCGCGGCAGCGGTGTAAGGGCCGATGCCGGGCAGGGCGCGCCATTCGGATTCGTTTACCGGGAAAACGCCCGCGCGCTCGAACCACACCGCGCGCGCGGCGCGATGCAGGTTCACCGCGCGGCTGTAGTAGCCCATGCCCTCCCACGCCTTCATCACGGCGTCGGGCGCGGCCTCGGCCAGATCGCGCAGCGTGGGGAAGCGGCGCACGAAGTCGCGGTAGCGCCCCGCCACGGCTTCCACGGTCGTCTGCTGGAGCATGATCTCGCTGACCCACAGGCGATACGGGTCGCGCTCGCCGCGCCACGGCAGATCCCGCGCGTGGCGGTCGTACCAGGCGAGCAGTCGCCGCGCGGGCTTCATTTGGTGCGCGTCAGCCGCCGTTCGGCTGGTCGAGGCGAAACGCCCGGTGCAGCACGCGCACGGCCTCGTCGGCGTCGTTCTGATTGATGACGCACGTGACCTTGATCTCGCTCGTGGACACCATCTGGATGTTGATGCCCGCGCCCGAGAGCGACTGGAACATGGCCGACGCGATGCCGGAGTGCGTGCGCATGCCGAGACCGACGATGGAGATCTTCGCGATCTCGGGATCGGAATCCACCGCGAGCGCGCCCAGATCCCCCGCGACCTTTTGGCAGATCGCGAGCGCCTGCTTCGCGTCGGCGCGCGGCACGGTGAACGTGAGGTCGGTGAAGCCGTCGGTGCTGGCGTTCTGAATGATGAGGTCCACGTTGATGCCCGCGTCGGAGATGGGCGAGAAGATCGCCGCCGCCACGCCGGGCCGGTCGGGCACGCCGATCAGGCGCACCTTCGTCGCATTCTTTTCGCACGTGATCCCGCGGACGACGACTCGTTCCATCACTTCCTCCGACGGCACGATCATGGTGCCCGGATGATCGTTGAAGCTGCTGCGCACGCACGTCTTGACCTTGTACTTCGACGCGAAGAGCACGCTGCGGTGGTGCAGCACCTTCGCGCCCAGCGACGCCATCTCGAGCATCTCCTCGTCGCTGATCTCGTCGAGCTTGCGCGCCTCGGGGCAGATGTTGGGATCGGTGGTGTAAACGCCGTCCACGTCGGTGAGGATCTCGCACAGGTCGGCCTTGATCGCCGCGGCGATCGCCACCGCCGTGGTGTCCGACCCGCCGCGCCCCAGCGTCGTCAGGTTTCCTTTTTCGTCGATGCCCTGAAAACCCGCCACCACCGCGATGCAGCCGTCGTCGAGCGCCCGCGTGAGTTCCGACGTGTCGATGTCCAGGATCTTCGCGTTCGAAAACATCGAATCGGTCGTGATGCGGATCTGATGCCCGAGAAAACTGCGCGAACGCGGCCCGAGCTTTTCGATCGCCATCGCCAGCAGCGCCACGCTCACCTGCTCGCCCGTGTTGAGCAGCACGTCGAGCTCGCGGCGCGGCGGCGGATCGACGATCGCCTTTGCGAGTCCGATCAGCCGGTCCGTCTCGCCCGACATCGCCGAGACCGTCACCACCACCCGGTTGCCCCGGTTGTAGAGATCGACCACGCGCCGGGCCACGTTGCCGATGCGCTCCAGCGTGCCGACGCTGGTGCCGCCGTATTTCTGAACGATGAGCGCCATTCCCGTTTATCCGTTCCTTTCGGGTCCAATGCCCGCGAGCAGTTTCTCGATCTCGTCCTCGCGCGCGGCGTCCGCGGCGATGCGCAACTCGCGCGCATCGCCCGCGCCGATCGCGAAGTCCACGCGGATCGCGCCCGCCGGCATCACGTCGGCGAAGCGATCCGCCCACTCGACCGCGCACACCCCGGCGTCCGGTCCGCGCGCGTCGAGGTATTCCTCGACGCCCACTGTTTCCAGGTCCGCGTGCGTGCGCATTCGATACAGGTCCATGTGGTGCAAGGTCAAGCGTCCCGCGTGTTCGGCGATCATGGTAAAGGTCGGGCTCGCCACCTCGTCGGGATCGATGCCGAGTCCCATTGCGAGGCCCTGCACAAACCGCGTCTTGCCCGCGCCCAGTTCGCCCGCGAGCGCGTAGACATCGCCCGCACGCGCCGATGCGCCGAGTCGCCGGCCGATCTCGCGCGTCATGTCTTCGGAGGTCGAGCGCACGCGCACGGGGCTCATGAGGACTTGCCGTCGTCCTTGCCCGATGTCGGCGGCGCGACTTTGGCGTCGTCGTCCTCGCCCTGCTCGTCGTGCAGGTTTTCGAGTTCGATCGTCGCCTCGGGCAGCGCCATCAGGATGTCGCTCGCGATCATCCCGCGCTCGCCTACGTGCTCGTAGGCGATGTCGCCCGCCAGCCCGTGCAGATAAACGCCGACGAGCGTGCAGTCGCGCACGTTTTTGTGCTGCGCGATGAGCCCGGCGATCACGCCCGTGAGCACGTCGCCCGATCCCGCCGTCGCCATGCCGGGGTTGCCGGTCACGTTGATCCACGTGTCGCCGCTCGGCGTGGCCACCACGCTGCGCGCGCCCTTGAGCACCACGGTCACGCCGTGCTTTTGCGCGAAACCCGCCGCGACGCCAAGGCGATCGCTCACCACGGCGGCGGTTTCGCGGCCGACGAGCCGCGCCATCTCGCCCGGGTGCGGCGTGATGACGACGTCGGTCGGGCAGCGCTTGAGCACGCTCGTATCGGCGGCGATGTTGTTGAGCGCGTCGGCGTCGATGACCACCGGCACCGTCAGCTTGGGCAGGAGCTTGGCGATGAACCGCGCGGCCTCGGGCGACTGGCCCATGCCGGGGCCGAGCGCCAGCACGTTTTTGCCGGGGAGCAGCGCGAGCACACGCTCCACCGCCTCGTCGGTCACCGTGCCCGACGCGCCCTGCGCCAGCGCGTAGGTCATCACCTCCAACAGCTTCGCCTCCATCGCCAGCGCCAGATCGCCCGGCACCGCCAGCGACGCGAGCCCCGCCCCCGTGCGCAGCGCGGCGAGCGCCGTCATCGCGGGCGCGCCGGTCAGCCCCGGGCTTCCGCCCACCACCAGCACGTGGCCGAAGCTGCCCTTGTGCGCGTCGTCCGCGCGCGGCGCGAACATCGGCAGGAACGAGTAGGGCTCCAGCACGTTCGCCGTCAGGCCGAAGTCGTGCGGCGCGTAGCCGGGCAGCGAGATGTCGATGAGGATCACCTCGCCGCAGTGCAGATAGCCGGGGTGCGTGTATTGCCCGATCTTGGCGATGCCGAAGGTGCAGGTGATTTCGGCGAAAACCGCCGCGCCCAGAATGCGCCCGCCGTCCGAATCGAGCCCCGAGGGCATGTCCACCGCGACGACCTTGGCGCCCGACGCGTTGATCGCCTCGATCGCGCGCCGGTGCGCGCCGGCCACCTCGCGGTCGAGCCCGGTGCCGAAGATCGCGTCCACCACCACGCCCGCGCCGTCGATCTCGGCGTCCAGCAGCTCGGCGTCGTCTGCGTTCACCACCTCGGTGACCGGCACGTCGAGCTTTTCCAGAATCTCGTAGTTCGTCTTCGCGTCGCCCTTGATCTGCGCGCCGCGCCCGAGCACGAAGACCTCGACGGGAAAACCGTTGTTCCACAGATGCCGCGCGATGACGAAGCCGTCGCCGCCGTTGTTCCCCGTTCCGCACACCACGCACACGCCCGCGTCGGCCTCGGTCTCGAAGCGCTCCATCACCACGCGCGCGCACCCGGCCCCGGCGTTTTCCATCAGCACGATGCCGGGAATGCCGACTTCCTCGATGGCGTGGCGATCGATCTCGCGCATCTGGCTCGCGGTCGCGAGTTTCACCCGTTCACTCCGTCATCATGTTCCGCGACGACCAGCGCCGTCGCCATTCCCGCCGTCACGCACACATCCGCGTGCCATGCCGTCACGCCGCGCGCATCGGCGAATTGCTTCGCCCGGCCGCCGAGTTCCACGCGCCACCGCGCACCCTCGCAAACCGCGCGCACGTCGCGAAGCGGCCACGCGAAGAGCCCGTGACCCAGCGCCTTGGCCGTCGCCTCTTTCAGCGCGAAGGCGCACGCGGCGTCGGTCACCGATTCCGCGCATTCGCTCCCGTGCAGCACGCGCGCGGCGAAGCGTTCTCGCCGGTCCGCCCAGATCGCCTCGACGCGCCGGATGTCGACCAGATCGATCCCCGCGCCGACGATGCTCAAGCGAGCGCCTCGCCCAAACGGATCGCTTCGATCATCTCGCGCACCGCGCGCTCCATGCCCACCAGCACCGCCCGCGCGACGATCGCGTGGCCGATGTTGAGTTCCTTCACCGCGGGGATCGCCGCGATGGGGCCGACGTTGCGGTAGTCCAGCGCGTGCCCGGCGGCCACCGTCATGCGCAGCTTGTCGGCCAGGCGGATGGCGTCGAGCGCGTTGTTGTATTCGCGTTTGCGCGTCGCCGCGTCGGGCGCGTCGCAGTAGCGCGTGGTGTTGATCTCGATCATCCGCACGCCCACCTCGTGCGCGGCCTTGATCTGGTCCAGATCGGGATCGATGAACACGCTCACGCGGATGTCGCGCTCGCCCAGCAGACGCAGCGCCCCGGCGATGGCGTCGCGGTGGTGCGTGACCGACAGGCCGCCCTCGGTGGTCTTTTCCTCGGGGCGCTCGGGCACCAGCGTCACCATCTGCGGACCGATCTCCAGGGCGATGCCCAGCATCTCCTCCGCGGTGCACATCTCGATGTTGAGCCGCGTTTTCACGGTCTGCGACAGCAGGCGCAGGTCGCGCTCGCGGATGTGCCGCCGGTCCATGCGGATGTGGCAGGTGATGCCATCCGCGCCGGCGAGCTCCGCCAGCACGGCCGCGGCCACCGGGTCCGGGCTTTTGACGCCGCGCGCCTCGCGCACCGTGGCCACGTGGTCGATGTTCACATTGAGTTCGGTCATGAAAACGCCCCCGACTGTTGCCCGCGCTCGTCGCGACGCGCGACGCCGCCCGGCCCGCCCCCGAAAAGCGGCGACAATCTGGCGCGCAAGAGCGGAGGCTGTCAAGTTTCAGCGGGGTGGTGGAGGAAGGCGCAAGCGCCCGCCGCGACGCGATTCTCGCGCTGTCATTTCGACTGGAGCGAAGCGCCATCGCCTTGGCGCTGTCATTTCGACCGGAGCGAAGCGCCCTCGCCCGGACGCTGTCATTTCGACCGGAGCGAAGCGGAGTGGAGAAATCCCTTTCGCTCGCAAAAGAGGGCTTGCATTCGCTGGTGATTTGAAGAAAATTACCAGCACCGTAAGTGTGGATGGTGACGACGGTGGCGGAGCAGCCAAAAAGTAGCGCTGCGGCGAATTGGGCGAGCGGCTTGGCGACCATTCCAAGCGACCCGGCGATTGCCGTTCTAAGCGCAACGAAGAGTCGTGGCGCATCGCGCCGTCTCAGATCCGTCGGTTCGCTGCGGACGACCACGCTTGGCGATGAACGTATTAATGCTGCTGTAGCGTTTCCGAAACTAGCGCGACGAGCATTTATGCTATTGGTCACATGCTCTGGCGTGACAGAGGTTAGCTTTGTTCAGGCGACGACTGCGAAGGTAAGTTTTCGCTTAACGCAATGCGGAGGTTGAAATGGCCAAGGCGAACCTTCGAATGTCAATTGCTTTGATTGTGGCCTATATTCTTTGTGCAATAATTGTGGCGCCGGAATACCACATCACGAGATGGTCGTCACTTGATGGGTTATCGCGTTATTTGGATGACATCAGAGGTGACTATTTTTTTTATTACCTCATATTATTCGGCGCCTTTGTTGTTTTTTTGAGGAATTATAGCACGTTGAAATCCGCCGACGAACAACTGTATAACAAAATAGACGATTTCCTGCGCTTTAAATACAAAAAATTATTTGCAATATTGTTCAGCAGTTTTGTCGCTTTGGCAATCTTTCGCATCAACGTCAGTGGGCCGGCAGGCAATATAAACCATTTGAAGAGTCACGAATATAATGCCAGCCAGTTTGCATATGAGCAGAAAATCATTACAGCAGCAGTAGATTTTGTGTATATTGATTCAGAAAAAATCAACTCGATTTACGAGCAGCAAAAAAATGACATGGAGCTTCAGAAGCGAATAATTGAGAGCGAAAATAGTAAAATTTTAAATTCTGAAATTTCGTTAAAAAAATTACTTAGTTTAAAAGGAAATATTTCTGCGGGCGAAACTGAAACATCGGAATATGCCATAGCAGATAAAGCCTTAGAAAAGCGTACGGTCGAGGTGATAAATTATTTGGGGTTTCAAGAGGATAATAGAATATATAGAGATGCGCGGCCACGCGGTAAATTGATCGACGCGATGCGCGATGGAGGATATTATTTCCTGTCGGGAGGTGAAATATTTGATGGGCTCAAGACAGATCGGTCCAATAGAGGAAAGTTGCTTCTCACCGTACAATCTGTGGAGCAGCAGGAAGATCTGTTGGAGTTAGATCGGGCGTATCAGGTATTGAGTAGCGCAATGCCATTATCAGCAGACAGGAGCGAATTAGAAAAAGCAAAATTAAAAATGATTACTGAAAAAATAGCCGAAAAAATGCCAAACGAATACACTGAAACAGCGTGGGTTGTAATTACTGGGAAAATGGATTTGTCTTCCGAAGGTGAGTTCTTTATTGTAAAATTTGAATATGTCCCGGCCGTGCCCGGCCT
>CAZPJD010000106.1:0-7859 GCA_964586775.1 uncultured bacterium
ATCCGCTATATCGAGGACCATCACCGCACGCTGGCCGACTATTCGGCGGAACTGCGCAACCTGAAGTTCAATTGGGGCACGGTTTACCTGCCGCACGATGGACGGGCCAAGGACTTCCGCAGTGGCAAGAGCGCGCAGGAGATCATGGCGAGCCTCGGCTGGACGGTGGAGATCGTCGAGGACATCGGCTTGGAGCAGGGCATCCAGGCGGCACGGACGATCTTCCCGCGTTGCTATTTCGACGCGACCGAAGCGGGGGCGCTGGTCAACCGGCTTGCGCGTTACCGGCGGCGTGCAAACCCTGAACTCGGCGTGATCGGCTCGCCGGTGCATGACGAACACTCGCACGGAGCTGATGCATTCCGGTATCTCGCGGTGGTGGCCGATCAGATGACGAATGCGAAAGTGACGATCAAAGACCCCTACGCAGGATTCCGAAGGGCAAATGGCTAAAGAGAGCAAAGAGCTGCTGGCGAAGATTCGCGAACGCTTCCGCATCATGAAGGATGCGGACGAGCCGAATCGGCGTGCGGCCATGCTCGACCTAAAGTTCGCCCTCGTACCCGGAGAACAGTGGGATGTGACGCAAAAGACCGAGCGCGGCGAACGTCCGTGTTACGAATTCAACAAAATTCGCGTCACTGGCAAGCGGATCGTCAACGACATGCGCGCGAATCGTCCGCAGGGTAAGGTGCGCGCGGTCGAGGATGGCGACAAGCCGACTTCTGAGGCTCTTGAGGGGCTGATCCGCAACATCTGGAACGTATCGGACGGCGATACCATCATCGACTACGCTGCCGAGTATCAGGTATTCGCCGGCATGGGCGCGTGGCGGGTATGCGTGGATTACAGCGACGATACTTCGTTCACGCAGGACATTCGGGTAGAGGCGTTGCGCAATCCGTTCTGCCTGTATGCCGATCCGGCCTCGTCCGACCCGATCAAGCGCGATGCGGCGGATTGGATCGTTACGGACAAGATCAGCGCAGTCGAGTACAAGCGACGCTGGCCGAGTGCAAAGGTTGAATCGTTCGAGGATGACTCCTTTGACGATCAGGAGGATTGGGACGACGGCGAAACCGTCCGCATCTGCGAATACTGGTACAAGAAGCCGGTCACGAAGCGGCTGCTGCTGTTGGAGGATGGCCGCACGGTCGAGGATGACGGCGGCGAGCTGGATTCGCCTGTCAAGCAGACGCGCGTTGTCAACACGCAGGATGTCTACATGTGCATTGCTTCGGGCAGTGCCATTCTTGAGGGTCCGACGAAGTGGGCCGGACGGCAGTTCCCGTTCGTGATGATCTTCGGTGAATGGGTCGTGATCGACGGCAAGCCGCAGTGGATGGGCATCACGCGGTTTGCGAAAGACCCGCAGCGGTCCTACAACGTCGCGCGGACAGCGGTTACAGAGACCATTGCAGCGGCCCCGCAGGCGAAGTTCTGGGCGACTCCGGCGCAGGCGGAGGGGAACACGGGTTTGTGGGCTGAGGCGCACAAGAAGCTATACCCGTTCCTGATGTACAACCCTGATCCTGCGGCCCCTGGTGCGCCGCAGCGAATGGGCGGGGCGGAAGTGCCGGTTGCGCTGATTCAGGAAGCGCAGATCGCCAGCGATGAGATCAAGGCGGTCACGGGCATTTTCGACGCTTCCCTCGGCAACCGTTCCAACGAGCAGAGTGGTATCGCGATCCGTGCGCGGCAGGCACAGGGTGAGATTGCGACGTTCAACTACTCCGACAACATGGCGAAGGGGATTCGCCGCACGTGGGAGATTCTGGTTGACTTGGTGCCGAAGATTTACGACACCGAGCGCACGATTCGCGTGCTAGGGGTTGACGGTGCGGAAAACTACGTCAAGGTCAATTCGGTCGAGGTTGATCCGCAGACTGGGACGCTTAAGCCGCTCAACGATCTTACGCGCGGGCGCTATGACGTTGCCATCACGGTAGGCCCGGCGTTCTCGACGCAGCGGCAGGAAGCGGCGGAGATTTACACGCAGATGGTGCAGGCGAATCCGGCGCTGTTCCCCATTGCTGGCGATCTCATCATGCGGTCTCTGGACTTGCCGTATGCCGACAAGATGGCAGAGCGCATGAAAACCCTGTTGCCGCCGGCCATTCAGGAAATGGAAGCGAGCAAGAAGCCGGTCCCGCCGGAAGTGCAGGCGGCCATGCAGCAGGCAGAGCAGGCAATGGCGATGGCGCAACAGCATTCGCAGCTTGTGCAGGCTGCGGCATCGGAACTGGAGCAGGAAAAGGCGGCAGCGGACAAGGCCAAGAACGAAGTCAAGATCGCGGTTGCGGAATTCGAGGTTAAGCGTGCTGAGTTTGAGCGCGACGTGGCAAAGGCCCTCGCTGACATAGCCAAGCGCGATGCGGATAGCGCCATGAAGCAGGGTGAAACCGACAGCGCAAATGACCGCGAATCGCTGGCGCTCGAAGTGCAGAACGCCGTCGGCCAGATTCAGCAGCTCGCCGGCCAGTTCATGCAGCAGGCTGCGCAGACGTTGGCGGAGATTCAGGCGAAGCAGCAGACTAACGTAATCGTGCCGCCGAGGCCGCGAGTTGTGCGCATAGATTCGCAGCGGGTCAATGGCCGACTCGTCGCGGTTCCGACCTACGAAGATCAACTGGGGGCGTAAATGCTCCTGCTATTGACGCAGAGTTTGGCCGCAATCGCGGCCAGCGACTCATGCGCCCTCACACTGACTGAATCAGCCGCCGTAACGGTTTATGTGGCGGCTGCAGAGACGGCGAGTTTAACGCTGACGGAAGCGACTGCAATCGACCAGACGACGGTGGATGTGTCCGCGTCTGGCGGCTGGGACTGGTTCAACAGCGTCGATGCGGAGCGCACGAGACGGCGGGCGCGGCTCGCCAAGCAGGTCATTGACGACGGCGAAATAGCGTCGATTACCGCCGAGATTGATCGCGAAATTGCGCAATTATTGAGCCGACAAGAAGCGCTGGATGCTGAACGCCGCGAGCTTGAGCGATTGCGCACGTTGGCCCGTTCTTACGATGGAGGGGCTGTCGATGCGCGCTTTGACCGGGCGATTGCGATGGC
The DNA here is from genome assembly GCA_964586775.1 of uncultured bacterium. Classification (GTDB taxonomy): domain Bacteria; phylum Lernaellota; class Lernaellaia; order JACKCT01; family JACKCT01; genus JADLEX01. Next base: position 3,067 of record CAZPJD010000106.1, read on the forward strand.
GGCGAATGCTCGCAGTCTCGCGGCGGCTCGCGTGCTGGAGATGGAAGCACAGCGGGTGGTTGAGGAAGAAGAATTCTTGATGACCGCTGCATTGCTGGTCATTGACGACTAACAGACTTCCGGCTGTTTCCGGATGCTTCAAAGGTGAGAAATGAATACGGAAAATCTGGCCGTAGAGCCTGCTGTTGCCGAAGTTCAGCCGACCGAGCCCGTAGTCACGCCAAGCGCGACGGAAGGGCAGGAAGGCGCGGGGTCGGCTCCCGTCGCTGAATCGGGCGAGAAACCGGATCGTGACAAGATCCAGGAACGATTCGACAAACTGACAAGGGAAAAGTACGACGAACGACGCCGCGCGGATGCACTGGAGTGGGAGCTGAAGCGGTTACGCGAAGCTCAAGCGCCCAAAGATCAGGTCGCGCCTGACACCACGAAAGCCCCGACGCTGGAACAGTTCGGCTATGACGAGACCGCTTACCGCGATGCCGTAGAAAAGCACGCCGCGTCTGTTGCGCGCCAAGCCGCTCTCGATGCCTTGAAGGCTGAGAGAGAGCAGGAAGCGCGACAGTCGAAGGCGAAAGCCTTTGAGGAGCGCGAAGCGAAGTTTGCCGAAAAAACGGCTGACTATCGCGATACGGTCTATGACGATACGGTTCCGATCTCGGAAACGATGGCGGATGTCATTCGAGAATCCGAGATGGGACCGGAACTCGCGTACTTTCTCGGCAAGAATCGTGACACAGCGGCCTTGATTTCGCAGATGTCGCCCATCCATGCGGCACGCGAATTGGGGCGTATTGAAGCGAAACTTGTCGCGCCGGCTCCCAAGCCTGCGCCCGTTGTCAGTCAGGCTCCGCCGCCCCCGCCGAAGCTCGCAGCGACAGAACCTTCGATTGAAAAAGATCCGAAGGATATGTCGGACGCTGAGTTTGCGAAGTGGCGGAAACGACAGATTGCACAACGTAGGGTTACCTGAACATGGCTAACACGATTGTCACCACTGATCTGGTCGCGCGGGAAGTTCTCCGCGTCGCCCACGAGAAGTGCGTTTTCCTTTCCACCATCAGCAGGCAGTACGACAAGAGCTACTTCGGTGTCGGCGCCAAGCACGGCTCGACGTTGCGGGTCAAGAATCCCAACGAGTACAGCGTCCGTTCTGGTCGCGTGATGGATGTTGAAGACCAGACCGAGGCTTCGCAGACCATCACGGTCGCTACGCAGAAGGGCGTTGACATGCGCTTCAATTCTGCGGAGCTGTCGCTGTCGATTGATGCGTTCTCGCAGGAACACATCGAACCGGCGACCAAGAAGCTGGTCTCGGTCATAGAAGCGGACGTGCTTCAGGGTGCGACGAAGCTGGTTTACAACCACGTCGGCACGGCGGGCACGGTTCCGGGCGCATCGGGCGACATCAGCATGATCGGTCAGGCTCGTGCCCGGCTGAATCAGTTCCTCGCCCCGCCGGATGGACGGTCGTTGCAGATCGATTCCGACACGATGGCGAGCATCGTGAACGGCAGCAAGACGTTGTTCCACGACTCGGCGCAGGTCAAGGAAGCGTTCCGCGAGGGGTTCTACTCGCGCGGTGCGGGCTTCGACTGGTACGAGAACGAGCGCATCTTGGCACTGGCGAACGGCTCGGACCATACCACGGTCACGATCAATGACGGGTCCATCGCGTCAGGCGATGCGGCGTTGACGCTGGCGGGTGGCAACTTCACTGCCGGGTCGGTGTTCACGCTCGGTCTTGCGGGCACGCCGGTCTATGCAGTGCATCCGGAAACGAAGACGGCTTACAGCTTCCTTCGTCAGTTCGTTGCGACGGCCGACGGCACGACGGCGATGGCGCTGTCCCCGACGATCTATTCGACTGGCGCCAAGCAGAACGTATCCGTGCTGCCCGTTACGGGTGATGCGGTGACGTTCTTCGGCAATGCCTCCACGACGTACAAGAATGCCCTTGCTTACCACAAGGACTTCTGCGCGTTCGTGACGGCAGACCTGCCGATCATGGCGGATGCGGCCTACTGCTCGATGCGTTCGCAGGACGGCATTACCGTCCGCGTCTGGCAGGGCAGCGATATCCGCAACGACGAGCTGCTGATGCGTATCGACATCCTCTACGGGTACGCGGTGCTGCGTCCCGAGTGGGCGTGCCGCATCAACTGCACCTGATCCTTGGGACCTTCCTTGGGGGCTTCGGCCCCCTTCTTTTTTCGGAGACTCGACTATGGCGACTTACGAAAGGCTTGATTACGGCAGCTCGGACGGGTGCCAGATCGGCGGCGCGGCGACGGACAAGATCGGTTTCTTCGGCGCAACGCCGATTGTGAAGCCGTCAGTGACGTGGCCCAATACCGGCACGGCAACGACCGCGCTGAATGAGACGAAGGTCAACCGCATCATGGCGGCCCTCGTCAACCTCGGCTTGATTGTCACGACCTGAAGGAGTGGGGGAGGTCACGCCTCCCCCTATCCCTTGAGCAATCACTTCTACGATGAAGGCCCCGCAGCGACGGGCCAGAAGGTCATGCTGGCGACGCCGTGCTATGGCACGACTTCGGCGGCTTATACCTTCGCGATTGCGCGCAGCCGTGAGGCATTGCACGCGGTCGGAATCCAGACTGCCTACCTGCTCTTGCAGGGGAATTGCCACGTAGACGATGGGCGCAATTCCATCGTGCGAGACTTCTTGGAGTCGGACTGCACCGAGTTGCTGTTCCTCGATGCCGACGTGGATTGGGAGCCGCAGGCTATCGTTCAACTTTGCAGACGCGACTGTGACATTGTCGGCGGGGTCTATCCTTATCGTCGCGACGGCAGCGAAAACATGCCGGTGCGGATGATGGGCGGGGCAGTGGCGAAGGACGGACTGCTTGAGGTTGAGGGACTTCCCACGGGCTTCATGAAGATCAAGCGGCACGTCTTGGAGCGCATGGCGAAGGTTGCGCCAAAGTATTTCGACAAGATTTATGAGACCGCCCTCGTGTTCGACCGTCCGACACCTGGATCGGACAAGGTCCGATGGGGTGGGGACGTGGACTTCTGCAATCGCTGGCGAGCGATGGGCGGCAAGCTGTATGCCGACCAGGATTTGCGGCTCGGTCATACCGCGACGATCATCATGCGGGACAGTCTGGCGGCGCACATCCGTCGGCTTTCGGGCTCGACCTTGGCTCATGCGATCCCGCGCATCAGGGCCGGAATCGAGACGGAAGAAGACTACAACGAGGCGTTCCAGTACGGGGGGAACCCGTATGCAGCGGATGCCGGCGTGCTGGCACTCGTGACCGGGATTGCGCGCAAGTGTCGCGGCCCGATCATCGAGACGGGATCAGGGCTGTCTAGCGTGTTCATGGCTGCGGCGACGCCGGGAATGGTCTACTCACTGGAGCATGTCGAACACTACGCAGCGCAAACGCTGGCGTGGGCGGCGGAAGCTGGAGTCAAGAATCTCGGCTTGTGTTGCGCGCCGCTCAAGGACTTCTGGTATCACCTCGACAAGTTCGATCTGCCGGCGCGGTTTGCGCTCGGCTTCTGCGATGGCCCGCCGCGCATGTATGGGACGCGCATGAAGTTCTTCGAGCGGCTGGCGCCGGCATGCAAGGTGATCGTCGTCGACGATATCAAAACAGACAACAATTTTGCGCAGGCGGTTCACTCGTGGGCGACTTCGCGGGGCATGGAACTAACGGTATTGGGTCGCGCCGCGCTGATTGCGAAAGCGGACCTGTTGAATCAAGCGGCGTAGGAGTCTGACATGGCAAGAACTGCGACATGGTGCGAACACAACATCAACAGCGCGGGCGCTGCGGTGGACGCGACCTATGCGGTACACAACGAGTGCAAGTATGCGGTGGTGGATGTTGGCGACAACTCCACGACGGTCTACAACGGGCCGGCGATTCTGTTCGGTGTGTACGTCAACACGGCGCTTTCGGCTCATGCTCTGCCAATCACGGATGGGGCGACGACCGTCGTGACGTTGCCGGCTTCTGCGGCTGCGGGCTCGATTTATACGTTCCCCGGCATCCGCTTTGAAACCTCACTGATCGTTGATCCCAACGATGCGGCAACGGGCAGCATCACGGTAGCTTACAGGCCGATCTGATGACGATCACGAACCGTCAATTGATCTATGACGCGCTTGGGATGCTCGGCATCCTCGCGGAAACAGAAGTCGCGAGTGCAGAGCAGGCGCAGCAAGGTCTGCGGACGCTGAACGCCTTCATGGCAGAGTGGCAGGAACACGGCCTCATGCCGTCCTACTACACGCAGCAGTCCGGCGAACTCGCCAGCGATTGCCCGATTCCTGAGAGCGAGGAAATGGTGGTAGCGGCTGCGCTCGCCGTGCGGCTCTCGGCCTATTACAAGGGATCGGACCCCGGCCGGGCTGCGGTAATTGCCAGTAACGGCTATCACCGGCTGTTGCGTACCCTGCTGACAGACACGATGCCGGAAGCCGACATGTCGCACCGTGTCCATCACGCTAATTCGGATATTTTGACCGGATGAACCTGCCTATTCACAGCTACCGTCTGCGCACGGCATCAACGGCGCGGCTGGTGAACTGCTTTGCGCAACAGAACGACGCGAGCGGGAAAAGCCCAGTGCTGTTGCGTCGCTCTCCGGGTGTGACGCTGGACGCGACGATGAACGGTGACGGGCGCGGGCTCGCGGTCATGGGGGAGATGCTTTATGCGGTCGTGGGCGGGACGCTGTACAAGATGGCCTGTGACGCGACCGTCACGACGATCGGGGCGGTTCCTGGCTCTGGTCTGGCGCACATGGCGTCG
>CAZPJD010000107.1:0-14539 GCA_964586775.1 uncultured bacterium
CAGCCGTTCTTCACGCGGCCCCGCACGAGGGCGCGTGATGTCGGCGTCGCCGCGAGGGGCGATGAGCGGACACGGCTCAAGATGGTTCTCCCGTGCGAATAGTGTTACCCATGTCCTGAACCTAATTCGTTACCTATGTCCTGACTGTTCCCTGCCCACTGCCCACGACCAACGACCAACGACCAAAGACCAAAGACCCAAAAAAAAGAGCCCGGCTCTCGCCGGGCGGGGATGGAGGGGGCTTGCGTGCGCCAGCCGCTTTCGCGGCCGGTTATGGACCGCTCTCGCGGCCCGTGTGGCTAAGTCAGTAGACGCTCACCTCGGCCTCGACCTCGACGCGGAAGTCCCGCACGTCGATGTTCACGATGTCATCGGACACCACGTAGAGGCTGCCGGAGATGTTCGCGCCCTTCACGAGGCGCTCCATGTGACCCTTCAGGGTCTTGAGCGCGCCGTCTTTCAGCGCCTTCACCGCGTCGATCTTCTCGCCGGGGGCGAGTGTCACATCGATCAGCGCGTTCGTGTTTACGTCCATCGTGTCGCCCATCTCGCCGACGCACCACGTGTACCGCGCGGGCATCGTGCCGAGGTTCTCGAACGAGCCGGTCACGCCCACCGACACGATCTCGCCCACGCTGTCCTTGGAGTAGCCGGTGATGAGCGACGCGGGGATCACGCGCGTCTTGGCGAAGGCCGGGCTGGCCGTCAGGCGAAGATCCTTGGCGAGGATGCCGCCGAGCCCTTCGGCGTACAGGAACACGTGGTACTCGGGCTCGCCCACGTTGGCCGCGAAGTAGTCGGCGATGTTCGCCTCGATCTCGGCCGGGGCCTGATCGAAGCCCGTGCTGTCCGCGAACTCCACTTCCTGGTACGCGGCGAGCGGCAGCGACGCGATCTCGACCGCATCGTTTTCGCCGGGGGTCGAGGTCGGCGCGAAAAAGACGTACAGGCGACCCGAGCCGCCCTCGGTGTTTTGCACCTTGCCCGCGAGACCGAACACCACGTCGAGCCCGGCGTCGAACGACGCGAGGTTTTCGCTCAGTTCGTCGGTCGCGTTGATGCTGACTTCCGCCGGCCCGGTGTTGGTCGCGATCGACTCGTCGGCGATGGCGATGTTGCGCGGCACGCGCTGCGGCGCGCCGTCGTAGAAGCCCTGGTAGAAGTCCACGTCCTGCGTCGCGAGCTCCTCGATCGCCTTCTCGAGTTCGCCGCAACCCGCAAGAGACAATAGGGCCAGCGCGAGCGCGATCGTCAGGATCGCCCGCGTTTTCGTTTGGTGCATGCCTTCCATCGTTCCGTCCTCATACAATTCGTAAAACAAGGTGGACTCATCCGTGGTCCGATGGGGGATTATGCGAGGAGTGTGCCAAGCGCCGAAAACCGTGTGGATAGACACCAAACGGCGTCCCGTCGTCGGCCGGCAATTCACGCAACACATTGAATTTTATGAATATTACAGGACGCGTGCGGTGGCGCGCGCCATGGCGGACTCACCGACCGGAGGGCCGAAGCGCGTTCCAGACATTACGGAACGTAAAATCGACGGAAGAATAGCGGTTTTAGAAGCTGCGGCTGGGCAGCCGAAAGATCCAATGGAGCCGAATCAGCTCGCGCGGGAGCTACGCCATGGTGAGCGGGCGGTCGAACAACGGTCGGATCAGCCGGGGCGCGGCGATGGGCTACGTCCGCCTATCCTCGCACGCAACGGACGAAGTGGTAGTCGTCGTCCAAATTCTCCGCCATGATGCCACCTGTTCCAAAGTCTGCCGCCCACACACTATAACCAACTCCGTCTACTTCGACGGAACTCCAATACCAACTGCATTTTCCACTCAGCTCTTCCGACCAATAGCAGCCCTGCGTGGGACCATCCAGCGGCAAGCCTCCATCACAATCATCCCAACTGAAGCAATCCGCCCAGCCCGCGCAATCGTCCGTCACCAAGCACATCCCGCCCGTTTCGGTTTCCTCGCTGCCCCGTATGATCGTTCGGAGTTCACTGATGCTCGGAAGCCGCCAGTCGTCGAACCCGCCGAGTTCCAGGTCCGCGCATAACGCTTTTGCGTCTTCCCATCCGCTCGACGGGCCGATGTTCATGGTCTGCCACATTAGACCCGTCGCTGCGTCCGGCCACGTGTCCTCTTCCCACGAACCTTCGATGTCGATATCGACATCGTCGTCTACCGTATCGTCATCGGCTGCGGTGTCGTCGTCACCCGTGTCGTCGTCCCCGTCGTCGTCATCGCCCGTGTCATCGTCTCCTTCGTCGTCGTCCGCGTCATCATCGAAGTCGAAATCGTCCTCGCCGATCGAGTCCGAGTCGTCGTCGTCCGAGCCGTTGGCGCAGGCGCCGCAAACGGCAATGACGAGTATCGAGGCGATAAGCCAGTCTTTCTCAGCAAACACTCTCATCAACCTGCCGCTTGGCGTCGGCGCGCGTCGCGATGTCCGAACGCCGGCAACTTCAGCCTCGCACGCAGCGGACGAAATGGTATTCGTCGTCCCAGTGCTCCGCTCTGATTCCGGCTGTCCCGAAATCCACCGTCCACGCACTATAACCAACTCCGCCTAGTTCAACCGAACTCCAGTACCAACTGCATTTTCCGCTCAATTCCCCCGCCCAATAGCAGCCCTGCGTCGGGCCATCGAGCGGAAACCCTCCATCGCAAGCATCCCAACTGAAACAATCCGCCCAGCCCGCGCAGTCGTCCGTCACAGAGCACATCCCGCCCGTTTCAGTTTCCTCGCTGCCCCGAATGATCGTCCGCAGTTCACTGATGCTCGGAAGCCGCCAGTCGTCGAATCCGCCGAGAGACAAATCGTCGCAAAGATCCTGCGCGTCCTCCCATCCGCTCGACGGACCGGCATTCATCGTCTGCCAAGTGAGTCCCGTCTCCGCATCCGGCCACGTGTCCTCTTCCCACGATCCCTCGATGTCGAAGTCGTTGTCGTCGTCAACGTCGTCGTCCAGATCGTCGTCGACGTCATCATCGGCCGTGTCGTCATCGTCGGCCGAGTCGTCGTCATCCCCTGCGTCGTCATCCGCGTCGTCGTCGGCATCGAAGTCGTCCTCGCCAATCGAGTTGGAGTCGTCATCGTCCGAGCCCGATGAGCAAGAGACAAATGGAATTGTGAGACAAAGGACGATGAGAAGGACGCGAAATATCTGTTGACCCGCTGGATACACCATCGTGTTGTCCTTTTTCATTCACGCACAATCCAATATTCCCTCTTTACCGGCCCTCTTGGCAACGCTGTCGACGAACCGCGACATCGCCCGAACCAAATGCCACGCCAACACCGGCGGCACCGCGTTGCCGATTGCGCCGGTGCGGCGCGGGACGATGAAGTCGTCGGGAAAGGACTGCGCGCGCAGGAGCTCGGCCATGGTGAGCGGGCGGTCGAACCACGGATGGATGAGCCGGGGCGCGGCGGAATCCGCGGCCTTGATGGTGGGGAAGGGCTCGTCGGCGATCACGCGCCGGGCCGACGCGCCGAAGCTCGGGTGCAGGCGTTCGCCCTCGCGCAGCCGACGACAGGCGGTCGCGTGGAACGGCGCATGCAGATCGGCAATCGCATCGCGCACGGTGACGTGCGGGCGCGGCGTGCCCGGGCCGTGCGTGGGCGCGGGAAACGCAAACGGCGCCGTGCCGCGCACGAGGGCGATGAACGCGCGCCGCCGGTGCGTTGGCGCGCCGAAATCCGCGGCGTCGACGACGCGCACCGTGTCGACGTAGCCCATCGCGCGGGTTTGACGCAGGAACGATTCGAGCACGGGCCGCCCCGGGGCGCGCTCGACGAGCCCCGGCACGTTCTCGATCAGCGCCGCACGCGGCCGGATTACCGCGATGGCGGCCGCGAGCGCGGGCAGGGCGTTTCGCGCGTCGTCGCCTCCGCGTTTCACTCCCGCCGCCGAAAACGGCTGGCAGGGCGGCCCCGCGATCACCAGATCGGCGGCGGGCCAATCGGCGATGTCCTCGATGCGCGAGCGCGTGACCGGGCCGAGGTTCTGGCGGTAGATGGCGCACGCCGCCGCGTCGGCGTCGACCGCGATGACGTTGGTGGTCGCCAGGGGCGCGTAGCGGCGGCCGAGAAACACGAAATCGCCACGCGCTCCCAGGTCGAATCCCCCGCACCCGCAAAACAGGCTCGCCACACGCATAGTTGGGCACGCCACAGTCACCGGGCTCGTCACAGGCACCGCCGACTCCAATTTTTCTCTCACCCTTCGCCGGGCGAACGGGGTTCGGCGACGAATCGCGACGGATTGCGACGCGTTGGCTCGTTGCGTCTTGCCCAACTCCTAGTCACGCACTAGGATATGGCCATGAAGCTCTCCAAAAAAGGCGTTTACGCGCTGCGTGTGCTGCGTCATCTGGCCGAGAACTACCCCGATCGACCGCTGTCGGCGTCGAAACTCGCCGAGCGCGAAAAGATCCCGGGCAAGTATCTGGAGCAGGTGCTGACGACGCTCCGCAAGCAGGGCCTGCTCGTCAGCGAGCACGGCAAAGACGGCGGCTACACCCTGCGCCTGCCCCCCGAGCAGACCACGCTGGGCAACATCATCCGCGCGGTGGACGGCCCCCTCGCGCCCATCGCCTGCGCCAGCCGCACGCAGCCCCATCAGTGCCCCGACTGCCCCTTCCCCTACGAGACCTGCTGGCTGCGCCACCTGATGCTGCGCGTGCGCGACAACATCTCGGACGTGCTCGACCGCGAGACGCTGGCCGGCATGGCGGCCTCGGGAAAAACGCCGACCCCGCGCCGCGCGAAACGCTGACACGCCGATGCCCGCCCTCTCGCTGCGCGATCATCGGGTCAAGGCCGCCGTCGCCGCCATCGCGCTGGCGTGCGGCATCGCGCTGTTTTGGCTTACGCCCGCGGCCTCGTGGCTCACCGACATCGTCGCGTGGATCCGCGGGCAGGGCGTGCTCGGCGCAATCGTCTTCGTCGCGCTCTACGTGATCGGCTCGGTGTTGATGGTGCCCGGTTCTGCCCTCTCGCTCTCGGGCGGGTACATCTACGGCGTGGTGTGGGGCAGCGTGCTCGTCTCGATCGCGGCCACCATCGGGTCGTCGTGCGCGTTTTTCGTCGGGCGCTACATCGCCCGCGACTGGGTCAAGGCCAAGGTCGCGCACGATCCCCGCTTCGACGCCGTGGACCGCGCCGTGGGCGAGAAGGGCTTCACCGTGGTGCTGCTCGCGCGGCTCTCGCCGGTGCTGCCCTATATCCTGCTCAACTATTTCTTCGGGCTCACCAAGGTGCGTTTCCGCGATTACGTCGCCGCCACCTGGATCGGCATGATCCCGGTGTTGATCCTGATCGTCTATACGGGCAGCCTGCTGACCTCGCTCACCGAAGCCGCGACCGGCCGCGCCCGCCCGCCCGCGCAGACCGCCCTGTTCGTCGGCGGCTTCGTGTTGACCGTCATCTTCGTCACGTGGATCGGCCGCTTTGCCGTGCGCGCGTGGAAGAAAGCCGTGGAAGACGTCCGCAACGGTGGTGACGAGGGCGTTTCATCGTAACCACGCGCAACTCAAGCGCTTTTTTCTCCTCTCCACGCCTGTCTTCCCTCCGACCGAACGTTATTTCATCTTTGCGGGCTTTTCATTGAAAGGTGATATCCATCACGCACCGGCATTTGAGCCCCGATATCGCTCCAGAAACCGCGGTTTTCCGCCGATAAACGACGTGGGAGTCGTGTATTCGGGGGGAGTGGTGCGCGCCGAGATCGCCGCCGACAAGTCGCCGAACCTGCCGCCGAGATTGCCCGGGGATCGATTGCGATCCGTTCGGGCGATTCTGCGCCGGCCCGTGGACGGGCTGCGCCGGGTGGGGCACGCGATCGTCGAGGATGCGCGCGATTTTGCCTCGCTGCGCATCGGCGCTCGCATTTATATCGTCCTGCTCGTCGCGGCGGGCGCGGCGGCCACCGTCGCGGCGCTCGCGTATCCGCTGCGTCACGAACCCAACGCCGCGCTGCTGATCTATTTCGGCTTCGCCCTCCTCACGGCGCTGTTTGTCGTCAAGATCCCGTACACCAACGTCCACTTCTCGGTGGACACGGCGTTTGTCTTCTCGATCCTCATCCTATTCGGCGTTTGGCCCGCCCTGCTCGCCGACATGTCGGGCAAGCTGCTGCTGTCGCTGCGCGGCGGAAAGACCGGCCGCCTCTTCAAGGCGCCGTTCAACATGGCGTCGGGCGGGCTCGCGGTTTTCGCGGCGTTTTTGGCCTTCGATCAGTTGCTGCCGCTCGCCGCCCGCATGGAGAGCTCGGGCTACGTTCTCCCGATCATCGTGATGGTCGCCGTGTACTACGCGGTGAACACGACCTCGGTGGCGGCGGGCATCTGCTTCGTCACCGGCGACCGATACATCCCCTTCTGGATCAAGAACTTCCTGCCCACGGGCGTCGGCTTTCTCGCGTCGGGGTCGATCGCGACCCTCATCATCATCCTCGACCGCGCCGGCGGCCCGCTGGGCTTCATGGTCACCATCCCCTTCGTGGGCCTCGTCTGGTTCACACAGAGGATGTACCTGCGAAAAGAAGAAGACGCGCGCGCGTACATCCACGGGCTGGAGAGCATGAACCGGCAGCTCCAGACCGAGATCGACGAGCGCCGCCGCGCCGAGTCCGACCGCGACCGGCTCGAAAAGCAGCTCCTTCAGGCGCAGAAGATGGAGGCCATGGGCCGGCTCGCCGGCGGCGTGGCCCACGACTTCAACAACCTGCTCACGGGAATCCTCGGCTACGCCACCATGGCCCGCGACGCCTTCGACGACGAGCACGTGGGCCGCGGTTACGCCACCGAGGTCATGAAGGCCGCCAACCGCGCCGCCAACCTCACGCGGCAGCTCTTGGCGTTCAGCCGTCGGCAGGAGATCCAGCCCCGCGTGCTGAATTTCAACGCGATCATCGCCGACGCGCACAAGATGCTCGCGCGCATCATCGGCGAGGACGTGGCGGTGGACATCTCCCCCGCGGACGACCTGGCCAACGTGAAGGCCGACCCCGGCCAGATCGAGCAGATCCTCGTCAACCTGCTCGTCAACGCCCGCGACGCCATGCCCGGCGGCGGCGCGGTGCGCGTGTGCACCTTCAACACCACGCTCGACGAAGAGTATCTGCGGCATCACCTGGGCGTGGCGGCGGGCGACTACGTGGTCATCGAGGTCGCCGACACCGGCACGGGCATGGACGAAGAGACGCGCAAGCGCATCTTCGAGCCCTTCTTCACCACCAAGCCGGTCGGCAAGGGCACGGGCCTCGGCCTGTCCACGGTTTACGGCATCGTCCAGCAGAACCACGGCCACATCGAGGTCGAATCCGCCCCGGGCGTCGGCACCACGTTCCGCATCTATTTCCCGCGCGCGGGCAGCGAGATCGAGGAACGCATGGAGATGGCGTCGCTGGCCGGGCTGCCCGGCGGCACCGAGACGATTCTGGTGGTCGAGGACGAGGACGCCCTTCGCAAGCTCGAATGTCTCATCCTCACGCAGCGCGGCTATCGCGTGATCGAGGCGTCGAACGGGCAGGAGGCGCTCAATATTCTGCGCGCGCGCAAGAACGACATCGACATGATTCTCTCCGATGTGGTGATGCCGCACATGAACGGCAAGGAACTCGCCGCCCGCGCCCGCATGGTGCGCCCGGGCCTGCCGGTGGTTCTGATGACGGGCTACACCAAAGACACCATCGAGACCTACGGCATCTCCGAGGGCGAGATCCCCGTGGTCGCCAAGCCCTTCACCAACGAGCAGCTCACGCACGCCGTCCGCAACGCCCTCGACGAGGCCAAGGCCGAATCCGACGTGGCGTGAGGGCGCCCCGCCCGTTTGCACCGACCGAATGACAAAATCCCATCCGCGTGAGAAATTGCCGCCATCCGGCGCGTAGGGCATCGCGCCGATTCCGGGGGAACATCGAACTCGAGTGGGGGAACATCATGTTCGCGCGTTGGCGGATCTGGATCGCGGCGGCGACCTGCGCGGTGGCGTGCGTTGCGGCGGTCGCGTGCGACGACCACTACGACCTCGAGGACGAGCGTGACCAGCCGCTCGGCCAGGTGCGCGTCGATCAAAGCTTTCTGCGCGACGACGCGAACCGCTACGTGTTTTTGCACGGCGCGAACCTGTCGGGCAGCACCAAGTTCCCCGCGGGCACGGACCCCGTCACCTACGTCGGCAAACCCTTCGACATCGCCGACGCCGAACACCACTTCGCCATCATGCGAAAACTCGGCTTCAACACGATCCGGTTTCTCGTGATCTGGGAGGGCGTCGAGCCCGAGGCCAGCGGCGAATACGACGAGGCGTATCTCGACTACGTGGAAAAGGTGGTGCGTCTCGCGGGTGAGAACGGGCTCTATGTCTTCCTCGACATGCACCAGGACTTTTTCTCGCGCCACCTCGTCGCGCTCTTCGACGACGGCGGCGACGAGATGAACCTGTATGACCCGAAGGAGATCGCCCTCGCCGAGCAATACGGTCTCAACAACCGCGTGGGCGGCGACGGCGCGCCCGCGTGGGCGGTCAAGGCGTGTTTGCCCGAGAAGTTCGTGGGCGGCCCCGAGTGGGGCTTGCCGTTCTGGCTCGGTTCCAGCCCTCGCACCGTCTCCGACGTCATCCCCTTCCAGCTCTGGGGCGTCAACATCTTCATCTCGCTCGACGTGAACCGCTGCTTCGCCGCGATGCTCGCCGGGCGCGAGGTGTACCCCCACTACACGATCGAGGGAAAAAACGTCGAGGACTATCTGCAGGACAGTTACGCCAACGCGTGGCGGCAGATCGCGAAGCGCGTGAAGGACCTGCCGAACGTGCTGGGTTACGACCTGATGAACGAGCCGGCGGGGCTCTTCATCCGCCTGCCGATTCAGGCGCTGCTTTATCGCGAGACCAAATCCGCCGGCGGCAAGATCGGGCACGGGCGCGCGATCCAGATCGTGAACGAATTCCTCGACGGTCTCGTCGAAAACGGCCTCGGCGTGGGGCAGGCCGATCTGATGCGCGAGGCGCTGATGTCCGACATCGGGCTGCCCGCGAGCATCGACGAGATCGAGGCGCAGGGCTTCGCGCCCGATCGCGCCTTCGACCCGTGGCGGCCCGAGCTCGACGCGGCGCTCGCGATCAACTCGAATTTCAACAAGACGCACCTCCAACCGTTCTACGCCAAGGTCGGCGGCGCGATTCTGGAAGAGGACCCCGACGCGATCATGTTCATCGAGCAGGCGCTGGGCGCGATGGACCGGGGCATCGGCGGGCAGTGGGCCGAGCCGATGACGCGCCCCGAGGGCTTCGACCAGATGGTCTACGCCCCGCACTACTACACCGATATCTACCCGCACCTGGGCGTCAACGCGCCGCCGCGGGAGTTCACACCCGAGGAAAAGTGGCTGCGCGACTATCGCGACGCCATCGCCGACGCGGTGGACGCCGCGACGTTTTCGCTCGGAAACCCGCCGGTGCTGATGGGCGAGTTCGGCACCTACTTCAACTTCGGCGGAATCGAGGAGTCGGTGAAAAACGACTACCTCATCTCGACGCTCGTGCTGAATCCTTATTACGAGGCGTACGACGAGATGCTGGCGCACCGCACCGTGTGGTGCTATTCGCCCGAGAATTCCGCGGAAAACGGCGACGGTTGGAACCGCGAGGACTTTTCGGTGCTCGGCCCCGACGGCGAGCCGCGCTCGTGGCAGGCGTACTCGCGTACGGTGCCCCGCGCCACCGCCGGGCGGTTGCTCTCGATGTATTTCCATTCGCCCGTGCACTATTTCGAGCCGCGCCCGGGCGAGCAGACGCCGTATCTGGAATTCCACATGGAGATGGCCGGCAAAGAGACCGACGCGCCCACGGAGATCTTCGTGCCGCCGCTGCAATACACCGACGGCTTCTACGTGCGCGTGTCGGATGGCCGCTGCGAATACGATCCCGCGCGTTTCGTCCTGTACTGGCACGTCGCCGACGACGAGCCGGGGGCCGTCCACACCATCACGATCAATCCGCCCTACGCGCAGGGCGATCCCGGCGACTGGGACTATTTCTTCCGCGATGACGAGGTGCTGGAGCGGTAGGGCGTTATGCCACGACGGTTTTCTTCTTCGGCGGCTTGTCCGGCGTTTTGTCCTTGGGCTCGAACATCCGGCACGCCATGCCCGAATTCGCCAGCACCTGCGCGCTGGGGATCTGCGCCGACTTGAAGCCGAACGCGCGGCAGCCGTGGGGGCACGCCGGGTCCCACGTCACGGCGTAGTGCCGACAGCGGCGACAGTTGATTTGCTCCGGCCCCATGACCGGGGTTATACCACGGCGTCGGCGGATTCCGAACGTCGCGAAAGGTCGGCGCATGAGCCCGAACGTCGAAACCCACACCCACGGTGCGGCGCGCGTCATCGTGCTGCGTCGCGTGGAGCGCGCGAACGCGTATGACGACGCGATGCTCGCGGGCGTCGCGAGTGCGCTGGCTTCGGCGCTCGTCGATCCCGCCGTGTCCGTCGTGATCTTTCGCGGCGCGGGCGACCGGCATTTTTGCGCGGGAGCCGATCTCGATGCACTTCGCGAGCGCGATCCGCTTTCGGCGCTCGACCTGCCCAGCGCGCGGCTCTTCGCGGCGATCGCGTCGTTCCCCAAGGCGACCATCGCGGCGGTGAACGGCGCGGCGGTGGGCGGCGGGTGCGAACTCGCCCTCGCGTGCGATCTGCGTGTCGCGTCCGAAAACGCGTTCTTCGCGCTGCCCGAAACGGGCCTCGGGCTCATCCCCGCGGCGGGCGGCACGCACCGGTTGGCGGATTTCGTCGGCCTCGGTCGCGCGAAGGAGATGATCCTGACCGGCCGCCGCGTGGACGCGCGAACGGCCCTGGCGTGGGGCCTCGCGAACGAGGTGTGCGCGCCGGACGAACTCGACGCGCGCGCGTTCGCTGTGGCGGAGACGATCGCGCACAAAGACGGCGACGCGGTCGCCCTCGCCAAAGAGGTCCTCGCCGGAACGCACGCCACCCCCGCCGGACCCGCGCTGGAGCGACTCGCGCAGACGCTGCTGGGTTTGGCGAAACGGTAGGCGGCCCTCACCCCCGACCCCTCTCCCATCTGATGGGAGAGGGGAGGCGAGCGAAGCGAGACGGGGTGAGGGAATTGTTCGTCGCGCAGATGGACACGCGTATCCGGACGCGATAGCGTCGAATCACGCAACACGCCCGAATCATGACGAACGAAACCCACATCGCGCCGCGCATCGCGGCCATCGGCACGGCGAACCCGCCGGACCGTTACACGCAGGAGCAGTTCCTCGACCTGTTCCGCGTGGACGACCCGCGCGCCCGGGCGCTGTTTCACAACAGCCACATCGAGTCGCGCCACCTGTACCTGCCGCCCGCAAACGCCGACGGCTACGCCGACGAATCGCCCGAGTCGCTGATCGGCAAGCATCTGCGCGGCGTGCTCGACATGGGCGCGCGGGCGGTGCGCGCGGCGCTCGACGGCGGCAGCTATGCCCCCACCGACATCGATCAGATCGTGACCGTCACGAGCACGGGCTTTTTGTGCCCCGGCATCAGCGCGCATCTTGTGCGCGCGATGGATTTTCGCCGCGACGTGCACCGCCTCGACATCATCGGCATGGGCTGCAATGCGGCGCTCAACGGCCTCGCGCCCGCGGCGTCCTTCGCCGGCGCGCACCCCGGCGCGCGCTCGCTGCTGCTGTGCTGCGAGGTCTGCTCCGCGGCGTACGTGCACGACGACACGATGCGCACCGCCGTCGTCAACTCGCTGTTCGGCGACGGCGCGGCGGCCGCCGTGCTCACGACCGACGCGCCGGGCGACGTCGCGCACCCGTCGATTCTCGGCCCCGCGATTCTCGGCTTCGAATCGCACATCATCCCCGAGGCGATCGACGCGATGCGCTTCGACACCGTCGGCGGCAAGCTCTCGTTCTTTCTCGATCGCAACATCCCCTACGTCATCGGCAACAACGTGCGCGTGCCGGTGACGCGCCTGCTGGATCGATTCGGCCTGAAGCAGCGCCGGATCGCGCACTGGCTGGTGCACTCGGGCGGCAAGAAGGTGATCGACAGCATCAAGTACAACCTCGGCCTCACGAACCACGACGTGCGTCACACGCGCGCGGTGCTGCGCGGATTCGGCAACCTCTCGTCGGCGTCGGTGTTGTTTTCGCTCGCGCGGCTGCGCGACGAGGGGATCGCAAAGACCGGCGACTACGGCGTGATGATCGCCATGGGACCGGGGACGAGCATCGAAGCGGCGCTGCTGCGCTGGTAACGAACGATGGACAACCCTTGCCTGTATTACGCGATGGAAATTCTGATCGGGGCGGCGTTCACGTATCTCGTTTACCGCTACTGGACGAATCGATAGACGCGGGGGAGTCATGCCGGACTTCGAAACGCTGAAACTCAACGACGACGGGCGCGTCGCCACGCTGACGCTTTGCCGCCCCGAACACGGCAACGCGACGAACATGAAAATGGTGCGCGAGCTGGTCGCGGCGTGCGAGCATCTGGCCGACCACTCGAAGGCCGAGGTGCTGGTGCTGCGCGGCGCGGGCGACGTGTTCTGCGCGGGCATCGACCTCGCCGACTTCGAGCCCGGACGCGCGGCCGACATCCACGGATTTCACAAGTGGGAGCAGGCGTGCACCGCCATCGAAAAACTCCCCAAGATCACCATCGCGCAGATCAACGGCGAGTGCGTGGGCGGGGGCGCGCAACTCGCGCTCGTGTGCGACTTCCGGCTGATGGCACGCGGCGCGCGCATCGGCTTCAACGAGGTGCGCCTCGGCTTTATCCCCGGCCTCGCGACGTTTCGCCTCGCCAAGTTCGTGGGCCTCGGCCGCGCGAAGGCGATGGTGTTGACGAGCCGCATGGTGGGCGCCGACGAAGCGGAGCGCATCGGCCTCGTCGATCGCCTTTATGATGCGGTCGATTCCGACGCCGCGCTCGCGACGACCATCGCGGAATTCATGCCGTTCAATGCCGTGTCGCTCGAACTCACACGGCGGCTGCTAAACGAGTCTTACGCGGTGGAGTACGAGGACTTCGTTGGCCACTTCCTCGCCGCGCAGCACCGCTCGATTTCGGACGAGCCCTTCCGGGCGCACGTGGCGGCGGCGAAAAAGCCCGACCCCGCGAAATGACGGTCGGCCCGCTCGACTACGATCCCGCGTGGCTCGAACGCATTCGCCCCATGCGCGAGGCCGACGTGTCGCGCGTGGCGCAAATGCACGCCGAGAGCATGGGACGCACGCTGTGGGGGCGGCTCGGCGTCGCGTTTCTTGGCGAGATCTACGCGGGCATGATCGCTCACCGCGATTTCCTCGGATTCGTTTACGAGGACGGCGAGAACGAGTCGCGGGCCGTGCGCGGCTTCATCGCGGGCAGCGAAAACCCGCGCCGCATGTTGCGCGACATCGCCCGCGCGCGCGGCGTGCGCCTGGCCTTCGCCACGCTGGGCGGCCTCGTGCGCAATCCCGGCCTGTTGCCGCACGTCGCGGCGACGCCGCTCTATTTCGCACGCAGTCGCGCCGCCGACGCCGCGGACGACCTGCCCGAATCGCTCTTTTGCTGCTTCGATCCCCTCTTTCGCGGCACGCGGATTTCGGGTCTCATCAACAAGGTGCTCTTCGACGAGCTGGCGTATCGCGGGCACACTCACCTTAAGATCACGACCGAGACGGGCAACGAGGGCGCGAACCGCCAGCTCGCGTCATGGGGCTTTGCGCCGCGCGGCGAGTTCCGGTTCTACGGCAAACCGATGCGCGTGTGGGTGCTCGACCTCGCCGCGTCGCCGCGTGTCGAGCCCGTGCGCCGATTCCGTTAAACGTCGCTTCGAACAGGCGTTACGCGAGTCGCCGGTGCGTCGCGGCGGTGCGTTCGCCGTAGGCTTCCCAGGGGAATTGTTCGACGCGCGTTCGCGCTGACCGGGCAAGGCGCTCGCGCAGATCGGCGTCACCTTGCAGCGTGCGCAGCTCGTGGGCGAGCGCGTCCACATCGCCCGCTGGCACAAAAAGCGCGTCCTCGATGGGTCGCGCCACGCTCCCCGCATTCGGAGTAACGATCATCGGCAACCCGTGCGCCATCGCCTCGTAGGTGACCAGCGCGCTGCCCTCTTCGATCGACGGGAACGCGAAGACGTGCGCCGTGCGCATGAGCGCGCCCACGTCGCGAACGAACCCCGCGAAGGTCACGCCCGGTCGCTGGCGATCCGGCTCGACGATGCGCCGCGACATGGGCTCGACGCCGCCCGCGAGCACGAGCCGCGCATCGGGCAGCGCGGCGCGCTCCCACGCGGCCAGCAGCTCGGGCACGCCCTTGCGCACGCCGATCTGCCCGACGAAGAGCACGGTGAACGGCCCGGGCATCGCGGCGACCGGCGGCGCGGCGACATTCAGATTCGCGCCGAAGGGATTTTGCACGAGCCGCGCGGGATCGAAGCCCTCGGCGAGAAAGCTGTCGTAGGCAAACGGCGAAGGGACCGTGACGAGATCGGCGAGGTCGTAGTCGCGCAGGCATCGCGCCACGACGCGATC
>CAZPJD010000108.1:0-9217 GCA_964586775.1 uncultured bacterium
GATGGGTAGTCCAAGGTCGATGCCGATGCGGTAGGTGTGGCGCTCGCGCACGCCGCCGCCGCACGAAACGCCGAAGCGAAACGTCTTGCGCGCCTTCGCGATGGTGTCGAAGAGGGGCCGGAGCACCCCCGCGCCCGCGTCGAAGACGGAGCCCGACAACAGCACGATGGTGAAGTCCGGAACGATGGGCGTGTAGCGACCGCCGCGCGTCCCGCGCAGGTCGTCACGATTGACCAATGAGCGCGCGGCGAGGCCCGAATTCAGATGCTGGCGTAAATCGTCCATATCCATCCCGTCGCGCCTTGGACACGGCGCGGAAAAAAGAAGTTCCCTTGGAAAAGCCGCCGGTGTTTAGCACAAAGTCGTGCGTGGAAGAAGGGTGACGCCGGTCACCCAAATAAAAAGAGAGGCGGGCTTGAACGCCCGCCCCTCGTAGCTCGCGTATGGGAAATCAACAGCCGCAGCAGCCGCCGTCGTCGTCATCGTCGCCGCCCGAGGCGTCGTTGTCTACCGCGTCGTCGTCGGAGTCGTCGTCACCTGAGTCATCGTCGCCGGAGTCGTCATCCGTGTCGTCATCCGTGTCGTCGTCCGTGTCGTCGTCCGTGTCGTCATCGGTGGACTCGGTCGTCACCTCGAAGGCGTCCGCCGCAACCGCGAACAGCGTGTCGGGGTTCTCCGCCTTCACGTCGTACGCGCCCACCGCCAACGTGCCGGGCACCGTCGCGGTGATCTGCGTGGCCGAGTCGCGCGTCACCGTCGTCAGTTCGGTGTCGCCGACATAGACCATTACGCCGGTGGCGAAGTTCGTCCCGGTGATGACGATCTCGGTCTCCACGCCCTCGTCGCCCGACGCGGGATCGACCGAGGTGATGGTCGGGACGTCCACCGGGTTGGTTTCGATCGCGAGCATCTGCGAGTCTTCGTCCTCGGAGAAGAAATACTGCACCCAGGCGATCGCGACTTTCCCACCCGCGAGGCTGATGGAGGATTCATAATTCCCGGTGATGAAGTCGGAACCGCTGTCGGTATCAGAAACCTGCGTCGGGGTCTCCAGAACCTCTCCGTCATATCCCAGGACCGCGAAGAAGATCTCGTCGTAGGGAGCGGAGTTGTTGTCCCCCTCGGCGAAGGCCAAATAGATCCCCGCGCCGTTCGGGTCGATGTAGGCCTCGGGATGGTGGAAGTTGCGGGACGCGTCGACGTTCGTCGGTTCCTGAACCACCGCTTCGTTGACCGTCGTGAACGTGAACTCGTCACCAACCGCGAAGTCGGTGGAACCGTCCTCGATTTCGAACAAAATGGCGCCGGTCTCGGTGCTGTAGAGCTCGCCCGTGGTTGCGTCCCGATAGGTCGTCTTCGAACCGTCCTCCACCGACCACACCTCGCTGCCCGACACGCTGTCGTCGGTGCAGGTCACGGTCCAGCTCACGGTCCCGGCTGGGGCGGAGAGCGAAACCTGGACGTCGGTCATCGTGCCGTTGCCGGTGTTGCCGGCGTCGGCGGTCGGGCTGACTTCTTCGACGAGCGGATCGCCGTTCGCGCCGGCGGAAGAGGGATCGAAGATCATGGTGAAGAGCTGCGTGTAGCCGTCGGATTCGATATAGTCCTGAAACGTCACGAAGGCGTTGCCGTCGGGCAGCGTGCGGAAGACGGGCCGCCGCGCGCCGTAAGAACCACTGCCCGAGCTGTAAACGTTGAAACGGACCGGCGTGTAGGCGACAACCTCGGCCTTGCTGAGCGGATCGATCACCGTATAACGCAGGATCGTCGCGTAGTCCGAATAGGTCGTCAGATCGTAGTTGGAGAATAGCACGTGGTGGCCGATGCCGTTGGAGACGACCTCGACGTAATTCTGCCCGTAGTCCTTGAACCGCTCCGTCGATCCGAAGGCGTCGATCTGGTCGATGGCCTCCATGGACCCGCCGGGCGTGACGAGGCGGCTGTTGAGCTCGCTGTCGTCGTCTTCGTAACCGCCCGTGCGCCAAACCACAAACAGGCGATCGTCGCTCGTCAGGGCCGCGCGCGCCGCATGGCTGTAACCGCCGCCGGTTCCTGAAATCGCGACCGCCGGTTCGACCAGAATCGGGCTGGCGGTCGTCGAGAACGTGAATTTGTCGCCGGATGCGAATCCGGTGCCGCCGTTGGTGAGGGTAAACGCCACCGGCGTGGCTTCGCCGTTCTCGTCGGGCAGGTAGTTGCCATCGACGCCGACGAGTGCGTCCGCCAATTCGCCGCTGACGCTGCCGGTCACCGTCCACTCGGTTCCGTCGTATTCCACCGTCCAGTTTTCGGTTTGCGTGACCGCCGCACCGGTCTGCACGGCGCTCATGGTCCCGTTACCCGTATTCCCGCCATCGGCCACCGGGGTGGTCGCCGTGGCGTTGGCGTCGGTCCCGTCCAGATCGTGAAGGCTGGGATCGAGGACGGCGAAATAGACCTCGTCCTCGGTCTCGTGGTAGACGACGCCGAGTTTACCGTCGGCCAGCCAGATGAGCTGGATTCGGGCCTGTTCGTCGCCGACCGTGAGCCACGTGTCGTCGATCAGTTCGTCCCCGGTGGCGGATTCCACCAAGTGGTATAGCAACACATAATTGCCCCAACCGGTCGGGCCGCCTTCCCAAGGGCCGCGATTCGCGGTGTGGATGTTTCCGTCCGCATCGACGGCGAATCCCGGTTTGCGACCATAGTAATAATACATGTCCTCGTTGTCGAGGCGGTACGTCGCCGCTTGAGCCGCGGCCGCCATCGCAAGAACGAGCATCAACGCCAGCACGCACCTCATACGAGACATGGGAAACTCCCTTCCGCCAAGCGGGAATTTGGATACTCTGTCAGGGTAAGTACTTTTTTGAACGCGACAACCTGACATGGATCATAGAGTTGTGGGGTTTTTCGGAAAGCGAAACGGGCGCCCCGAAGGACGCCCGTTGAGAACTTTGGATTTCTGAGATCAGCAGCCGCAGCAGCCGCCGTCGTCATCGTCGTCGTCGTCGCCACCGCCGTCCGACGCGTCGTCGTCGCCGCCGGCGTCATCGTCGCCGCCCGAGGCGTCGTCGTCCGCCGCGTCGTCGTCGGAATCGTCGTCCGTGTCGTCATCGGTATCGTCGTCGGTGGACTCTGTCGTCACCTCGAAGGCGTCCGCCGACACCGCGAAGAGGGTATCGGGGTTCACGGCCTTCACGTCATACGCGCCTACCGCCAGCGTGCCGGGCACGGTCGCGGTGATCTGCGTGGCCGAGTCGCGCGTCACGGTCGTCAGCTCGGTGTCGCCGACGTAGACCGCCACACCGGTGGCGAAGTTGGTCCCCGTGATGACGATTTCGGTCTCGACGCCCTCGTCGCTCGACGCGGGATCGACCGACGTGATAGTCGGGACGTCCACCGGGTTGTTTTCGAGCGCGAGCACTTGGTCGTCTTCGTCGTCGGCGTCGAAATACTGCACCCAGGCGATCGCGACCTTTCCGCCGGCCAGGCCGATCGAGGGCTCATACGTCCAGTCGATCGTGTCCGTGCCGCCGTCGGTATCCGACACCTGATCCGGGGCTTCCAGCTCGGCACCATCGTAACCCAGGACCGCGAAGAAGATCTCGTCCTGCGGCGCGGAGTCGTTGTCCCCCTCGGCAAAGGCCAAATAGATTCCCGCACCGTTCGGGTCGATGTAGGCCTCGGGATGGTGGAAGTTGCGGGTCGCGTCGACGTTCGTCGGCTCCTGAACCACCGCATCGTTGACGGTCGTGAACGTGAACTCGTCGCCAACCGCGAAGTCGGTGGAACCGTCCTCGATCTCGAACAAAATGGCGCCAGTCTCGGTGCTGTAGGGCTCGCCCGTGGTCGCGTCTTGATAAGTCGTCTTCGAACCGTCCTCCACCGACCACACCTCGCTGCCCGACACGCTGTCGTCGGTGCAGGTCACCGTCCAGCTCACGGTCCCCGCCGGTGCGGACAGGGAGACCTGAACGTCGGTCATCGTGCCGTTGCCGGTGTTCCCGCCATCGGCGGTCGGGCTGACCTCTTCGACCAGCGGATCGCCATCGGCGCCCGCGGAAGAGGGATCGAAGATCATGGTGAAGAGCTGCGTGTAGCCGTCGGCGTCGATGTAGTCCTGGAACGCCACGAACGCGTTGCCGTCGGGCAGCGTGCGGAAGACGGGCCGCCGGGCTCCGTAGGAGTCGCCCGCATACACGTTGAATCGGACCGGAGTGTAGGCGACAACCTCAGCCTTGCTGAGCGGATCGATCACCGTATAGCGCAGGATCGTCGCGATATCCGAATACGTCGCCTGATCGTAGTTGGAGAACAGCACGTGGTGGCCGATGCCGTTGGAGACGACCTCGACGTAGTTCTGGCCATAGTCGGAGAAGCGCTCCGTCGATCCGAAGGCGTCGATCTGGTCGATAGCCTCCATGGACCCGCCGGGCTCGATCAGACGGCTGTTGAGTTCGCTGCCGTCGTCTTCGTAACCGCCCGTGCGCCAAACCACAAACAGGCGATCGTCGCTCGTCAGGGCCGCGCGCGCCGCGTGGCTCCAGCCGTTGCCGGTCCCGGAAATCGCGACCGCGGGTTCGACCAGAATCGGGCTGGCCGTCGTGGAGAACGTGAATTTGTCGCCGGAGGCGAATCCGGTGCCGCCGTTGGTGATCGTGAACGCAACGGGTGTGGCTTCGCCGTTCTCGTCGGGCAGGTAGTCGCCATCGACGCCGACGAGTGCATCCGCCAGTTCGCCGCTAACGCTGCCGGTGACCGTCCACTCGGTCCCGTCGTATTCCACGGTCCAGTTTTCGGTCTGCGTGACCGCCGCGCCGGTCTGAACGGCGCTCATGGTCCCGTTGCCGGTATTGCCCCCGTCGGCCACGGGCGTGGTTGCCGTGGCGTTGGCATCGGTCCCGTCCTGATCATGCAGGCTGGGATCGAGGACGGCAAAATAGACCTCATCGTAGGATTCATGGTAGATGACGCCGAGCTTGCCGTCGGCCAGCCAGACGAACTGAATTCGGCTTTGCTGATCGCTGGCCACAAGCCACGTATCGTCGATCAGTTCGTCTCCGGTGGCGGAGTCCACCAAATGGTAGAGATAGACGTAGTTGTTGTCCCAACCGGTCGGGCCACCATCCCAATAGCCGCGGTTCGCCGTGTGGACGTTTCCGTTCGCGTCCACGGCAAAGCCCGGCTTGCGGGAATCGTAATACATGTCCTCATTGTCGAGCCGATAGGTCGCCGCGTGAGCGACCGTCCCCAAGACCAGAACCAGAGCCACGGCGCACACGCACCTCAAACGGGTCATCGAAGTCTCCCTTCCGCCAAGCGGGAATTTAGATACTCCGTCAGGGTAGGCACTTTTTTTGAACGCAACAACCTGACATGGATCATAGAGTTGTGGGGGATTGTCGGGAAGCGAAACGGGCGTCCCGAAGGACGCCCGTTGAGAATTCGGAATCAGGAATCAGCAGCCGCAACAGCCGCCGTCGTCGTCATCGTCATCGCCGCCGCCGTCCGACGCGTCGTCGTCGCCGCCGGCGTCATCGTCGCCACCCGCGTCATCGTCACCGCTGTCGTCGTCGCCGCTGTCGTCGTCACCGCCCGGCGTCACGACGGTCACGCCATCAGCCAGAATGCCGAAGAGCGTATTGGGGTTGGTGACGGTAACGTCGTACGAACCGACCGCGAGTCCCGTCGGCAGCGTGCCGGTGATCTCGATGTCGGACTCGACCACCACATCGGTGAGGGCGGTTCCGCCCACGTCGACCGTCGCGCCATCCTCGAATCCGGAGCCCGCGATCGTGAGCGACGCATCCGCGCCTTCGTCGACCTCGGCGGGGATCGCGCTCGTCACGCTCACGCCGTCCACCGGATTTTCCTCGACGCCGAGGACGAGATACGACTCGTCGATGGCATCTTCCTCCTCGGACCAGACGAAGAAGATGGTGTCGCCCGCCCAATAGGCGCTGGGCACAGAGGGCCACTCGGGTTGGAAGTCAGGGTCGTCAATGTCCGAGACCTGCGTCGGCCCGGCAAGGACGGTGCCATCGTAGCCGAACAAGGCGTAGAAGACCTCGCCGAAATCGGTGTCCACGTCACCCTGCGTGCCCTTGTGCGACATCGCGATCAGCACGCCGCCGCCGTTGGGATCGACGATCACAGCGGGATGCATGTAGTTCTCGCCGTCCTCGAACACGGTCGGGGTCTGCACCACCGCCGGGTTCGCCGCGACGTCAAACGTGAACGAATCGCCGTTCGTGAAGTCCGTGCCACCGTCCTCGATCAGGAACGTCACCATACCGGTGTCCGTGGTGTAGGGGACGCCGGTCGTGGCCTCGGCGAGCGTCGCCTTCGACGGGCTCTCCACCGACCAGACCTCGCTGCCCGACACGCTGTCGTCGGTTACGGTCACGGTATACGTGCCGGCCTCGGCCGCGAAAGACACCTGCACATCGCTGATGTCGCCGTTGCCCGTGTTGCCCGCGTCCACCGTGGGCGTCACGTCGGGCGTCAGGGTCGAACCGTCAAATCCGTTCACGGAAGGATCGATAATGGCCGTGAAGAGCCGGGAGTACCAGTTGTCGGTGTTCGCGTCCTCGTCCGCAAAGGACTGGAACGCAAGGAACACGTTGCCGTTCGGCAATTGAGCGATCGCGGGACGCCGGTTCGCCCGGTCGATGAACACTGAGGACGCGCCGACAAGATCCGACCCGTCCGCCAGATCAGAGAGCGTGTAACGAATCGAATACACGACGTTCGAGTCGTCTTCGTCGCCGATGGTGCCGGTACCGATCACCGCGTGAACGGTGTTGCCGTCGTACAACTCCCGAATCTCGCCGTGCGCGCCCCAGAAGAGCGAGCCGTCGAGCTCGCCGAACGACTGGATGTCGCCCAGGCCGTCGGTGGCGTTCCAGGTGCGGTACTGAAGCTCTCCTCCGCCGACGTCGAACGCCTCGTCGCGCCACATGATGTAGAGATTGCCGTCTTCTCGCAGCGCGATGCGCGGATGGACGGACTGAACGCCGTCGACCTCGGAGATCGGTTCGGTCGCCGGGTCGCTCAGGATGTCGCTCGCCACGGTGCTGAACGTGAACTTGTCGCCGTTTACGAACGCCGCGCCACCGTCGGTCGCGTAAAACGAGATCGGCGCCGCGATCTCGTTGTCATCCGGATCCGGGAAGATGGAGCCACTGCCGTTGGTCCACGGCAATTCGCCGCTGACCGACCCCGTCGCCTTCCAATCCGTCCCGTCGAATTCCAGCGTCCAGTCCTCGGTCGTCGTCACACCCGCCGCCGTCCAAACCTCGACCGTGCCGTCGCCGGTATTTCCCGCGTCGGCTTCGATGTCTTCCACGGCGGGGAGCGCGTCGGAGCCGTCCTGCGCGTGGCCCGAAGGATTCAGGAAGGTCATGAACACGTCGTCTTTTTCATCGGCCCAGACCACCGCGAGCGTGGTCTTTGTGGAATCCGTCCACGCCAGTTGCGGCTTCGATTTGTCGGTCGCTCCCTGTCCGCCGGTGGTGATCCACGTCGTGTCGATGAGCACGTCGCCATTCGGCGCGACCATCATGTAGTAGACCTGCGGCTCGCCGTTGTAGCCGTCGACGGTTGTTTCATCGGTCGATCCGATGGTGATGACGTGAATATTGCTGTCGTTGTCGATTTCGACGCCGTGCGAACCCTTGGCGTAACCCAACAACTGGCCGTCGTTGAGCTTGGTGATCGACGCCGCGTTCGCCGAAGCGACCCAGGCGACGCACATCAAGAGGCCCAAGACCAACCGTCCCTTCCAACCGAACCCATACATCTTCATCCGACGTCCTTTCTGAACGGGGGAACGAGCGATAAACGCTCAGGTTTTCGTATTCAAAGAAGAACTGTATCGAAAATCAGCGCAAAAAGAATATGATCTACGTCATGTTTTATCGAAACGACGCGAAATATGGCGGGTTCTTGGGCGATGCGCGGCCGAGCCGATCACGGCCCGATAGTGGTGACGTAGGGCTTGATGCCCTCTTTGGCGGCGAGCGCGGCGGCGTATTGGTCGGCGCCGCTCTTGTTCGCGAATTTGCCGACCCGCAGCCGGTACCAAGTGCCCTTTGCGCCGAGATCCGCCTTGACGATGTAGGCCTGAACGCCCTTGGCGATCCACGACTGCTGGCGCGACTTGGCCTCGGCCTCGTCGCTGTGAGCCGAAAGCTGCACGGTCCAGCCCTTGCCGGTGGGTGGTTCGGGCGGGCCCGTGGGTTCGACCGGCGCGGGCGGCGGCGCGACGGCGGGCGTTCCGACAGGACCGGGCGAAACCGGACTCTTCGGCAAGGATTCCCCGGTCGGCAGAGGAAGCGCTGACGCGGAAGTGGGCGACCCGGTCACGGGAATCACGAGCGTACCCGAATCCGGCGTCGCGGCCGGGGTGACGCCGATGTCGCTGCCGGTGACGGTCAAGCCCTCGGCGACGATCGTCTCGGGCGTGGGCGCGACGCCCTCCGCCGAGCCCTCCATCGCTGAGATGCGGCCGAGGCCCTTGCCCACCACCACGCCGAGCGCGAACACGATGACGAGAATCGCGAGCAGCCCCGAAAAGATGAACGCGATCTGGCGATTGTCGAGTTCGAGCGTGATCTTGTTGCGGAACTTGCGCAGATCCCGCATGCGGCCCCGTCCCATCGGTGGTGTGCGTCGGTGATGAACGGTGTTGTAGCACCGCCGCCCGGCGCTCACAAGGCGCGGTCGGCGCGGGTGTGAAGGAGGACTTTTCAGGGACGACGCACGGGGAGATGGACGGGGCGAACATCGAAGCGAAGCATTTCAGCTCCCATACAACATCTCCGAGGCCGTCGTTCTCGATCCGCTCCTCGGGAAGACGAAATCCACGCGCTTGGAAGGCGCCGCGCTCGAAGATAAGGAGGCGCACGGATTCACGACCGCGTCCGTTTTTGTCGGTGTCACCTGCGAGTTTTCGCGGTCGGAGAAGACGAATCCGTTCCCAAAGGCGGGCCCGGATTTGACCGCGTCTTCGACATCGGATTCTGGATCGGAGGCGAAGTCGAGCGCATGCTCTCCGACAACCGGGGTCTCTCCGGCGAGCTTCGTTATCCGTAGTCGCCCCTGAAAATCGCTTTAACTCATTGAAAACGCTGGACAATATGGCTCATTTGTGCTAGTTCTTTTCACCGGGAATCGGGCATATCCACCCCCAAAACCCGGTGAAAGATGACGCCAAAACAGACCCCGCCGCTCT
>CAZPJD010000109.1:0-20771 GCA_964586775.1 uncultured bacterium
TTGGTCTGCGGAGGGAGACCAGGTTGAGGCCTATTTTGGGCGCTCAGTATCCACCGCCGGAGACGTGAATAACGATGGCTACGACGATGTGATTATCGGTGCAAATCAATATGACGGCGGACAGGGTGATGAGGGGCGTGCGTACCTGTACCTCGGATCTAGTGCGGGTTTGGAGGCATCGCCGGTGTGGGTTGCCGAGAGCAATCAGGTGAAAGGCGAATTCGGCCGGTCCGTTTCCAGTGCCGGTGACGTCAACAACGACGGCGCGGACGACGTCATCGTTGGCGCCAGATCATTCGATAACGGTCAACCGAACGAAGGTCGCGCGTACGTGTTCTTGGGCGAAGGAGTAACAACCACCACGACGATCGCAACGACGACGTCCACCGCTCCGGTGACAACGACAACCTTTCCGTCCACAACAACGTCGACGTCAACTCCAACGACGACGACGACGACGGCGACGACGACGACGTCGACGACCGTGATGTCCACGACCACGACGACGGTGTCAACAACGACGAGCACCACAACGTCGTCAAATTCGACGTCAACAACGGCCGCAACGACATCGACAACCACGACCACTGGAGGATCGACAACAACCTCGACATCCCCCACGACGACATCAACAGTGCCGACGACCTCCACATCGACCGGAAGCTCGACAACAACGACGACAGCGACAACCACAACCGGTGGCTCCACAACGTCCACCATGGGAAATGGCGACGACGACGAGGATGACGACTCCACGGACGACGAAGCTGACGATGACGACTCGGACGACAATCCGACCGACGATGATGGAGCTGACGACGAATTCGATGACGACGATGACGACGATGACGACGATGATCAGGATCAAACCGATGAAAACGTGGACGACGACGAGGAACTCGGTCTTGGAGGTGGTAGTGGCGGGGGAAGCCGCGGATGCTGCGCCTGCTGAGACGTGCCTTTCAGATTCGACGTCATGCATTTCTTATCGATTTCCCCGGGTTTCAACCCGCGCTAGACTGCGCGTCGTTGCGAAACGCGGTGCTCAAATGGGGAGCCACATGCGGATGACGTTTTGGGGAGGATCTTGCGTTTTCGTGATGACCTGGATTTTGTTCGCCGGCTGCGGATGCGGCGACGACGACGACTCCGGCGATGACGACGCCGCGAGCGACGACGACGCGGACGACGATTCGGGCGACGACGATACGGACGACGACGAAGCGGACGACGATACCTGGCCGCCACTCCCCGACGATGACGCCGACGACGATGCCGACATACCCCCAAGCCTTTCGTCGCGCCCCGAGCTGCTCGACTGGTCGACGTGGTTCGAAGACATCGATCACGCGAACGAGCCGCGAGCGCGCATGATCGGCGGGTTCGGCCTCGGCAACGGCCGCTGCTACACCATGACCGCGGGCAAGTTGCCGCTCACCGCGTGGTTCAACACGCTCGGTCCCGATTATCAAAAGAACCTGCGCTTTTTTTCGGAGAAATCGCTCGATCTCTATCGTTTCGGCGAACGCGTGGCGTGGGATCGCGAGCGCGCGTATCGCATTCGCGGCACGAACGTCATCGTGATCCGGCAAGACGCGGGCGACATCAGCCTGTGGACGATCGACTTCGCGCCCGAGGGCGAGGGCGTGGACGGCACCGCGGCGACGAGCGCGCTCGGCCACATCGTCGTCGCGCACAATCGCGGCGACGCGCCGGCGGCGGGCCTGTCGATCGCGCTCGGCAGCGTGTGGGGCCACGCGAGCGAGGGCGTCATCACCGAAACCATTTACGAAGACGGCAAGAACCTGGCCTACGGATTTTGGAGCGCGGAGCGCGGAGCGGGGTTGTCGCTGGCGCTCGATCCGCTCGCGCCCAGCGGCGAGGCCGTCGCGCCGGTGCTGATGGTGTTCGCGCGACCGGGTACGGGCGACACCGACGACGCGCGCGAGGTCTTCGCCGCAGTCGCCGCGACGGACCCGTGGGAGGTGCTCGCCGCGACGGTCGATCGGTGGAAGGCGTACGAGGCCGAGGGCGCGCGCGTGAGCGCGTCCGACGAGCGCCTGACCGATCTCTTCGAGGGCATGACCGTCAACCTGCGCAACCAGCAGACCTTCGAGGGCGCGATCACGCAGATGAGCGAGTATTCGTTCGCGTGGCTGCGCGACATCATGGGGCCGGCCGTGTTCCTGCCGCTGGTGGGACGCGCGCCGCAGTATCGCGACATGCTCGATTATTACTGGCTGGCCACGCTCGTGAACGGCAACTTCGCGAACGCCATGAAGGTCGATCACGACATCAGCAATCCGCCCGCCGAGCCCGACTGGGAGTCGATGGGCACGTTGACCGGCAAGATTGGTGCCGAGAGCCCCAGCTATCACATCCTGCACTATCGCGAGGACTTGAATGCGACGGGCGACTGGTCGCGCATCGAGGAGCGCTACGGCATGCTGCGTCATGCGCTCATCCATCAGGATTTCCGCGAGGGCTGCCTGCTGCCGTTCTCGGGCGACGAGACGTTCCGCCCCGCGATGGCCGTGGCCTATGGCGACGGGCTTTCGGGCAACTACGAGGACACGCACCTCTCCGCCAACTCGTCGTTCCTGTTCGTTGCCGCGGCCGAGTTCATGGTGCAGGTCGCGGGTCACATGGGCGAGGCGGGGCACGCGGCCGAGTATCAGGCGCTCGCCGACGACGTGCGTCAGTGCGCCGAGGACTACTACTGGCTCGACGCGCGCGGGTTCTATTCGCCGATGATCGACAAGGTGTCGCTCGAACCGCTCGACGCGCCCTTCGAGGATGTGAACGCGACGCCGCTGTGGATCGGATTCCAGTATGACGACGACGCGCACGGCAAGGACAACCTCGTGAACGCGTTCGAGGCGCTGGTACTGAAGGACGGCGTGTTCCACTCGCCGGTGAGCCCCGTGTGGATCGCGCTGACGCGCCTCGCGGGCGTGGACGAAGGCGCGATGACGGGCATGGCGCAGGGCTACCAGCTCGACGCGCTCTCGCGCATCGACCATCCGTGGGCCGCGGATTCCTTTGTGAATTACGACAACATGTTCCACGAAACCGGCAACACGAGCGAGGGCATTGTCGTCGATGATTGGGGCCGCTTCGCGTATCTGTACGAGCCCTTCGGCTACCTGGTCGACCTCACCGCCCGCTACCGTTCGTGGGAGGGTCCGATCAATGCGGCGGCCATGCTGCGCTACCTGTTCGGCCTCGACCTCGACGCGAGAAACGATCGGATCGCCGTCGCACCACACCTGCCAACCGATTGGGACTTCGCGCGCATCGACGGCGCGACGATGGGCGAAACGCGATTCGACCTCGTTGTGGAGCGCGCGGGCGACGGATACCGCGTGACGATCTCGCCCGACGCGAATCTGACCGTGGACGCGAAGCTTGCCATCGACGGCGACGCGGGCGTCGTCACGGTGAACGGCGTCGAAACCGCCGCGTCCACCGAAACCGAGTGGGGGCGATTCCGCGCCAGGCTTACCGGTCTCGCGGTGGATGCCGGCGACGATCTGGTGCTGGAGATTCAGCCGGACGGAATATGATCCGCGTTCCTTGATCGACGCCGCCCGCCGTGCTTCAATCCCGCGCCTTGCGACCGAACAGCGATTGGAGAGGCCCGCATGCCGCACAAGTTTAGCATCACGACGAAAACCGGCGACGAGGGGCTGACAAGCCTTTACTCGGGCGAGCGCGTCTACAAGAACTCGGAGCGCCCGACCGTGTACGGCGAGGTGGACATGCTCGAGGCCATGCTCGGCCTCGCCCGCGCCCACGCGCAAAACGAAGACACGCGGCGCACGCTGGCGATTCTGCAAAAGACGCTGTTCACGATCAACGCCGAGCTCGCCACGTCGAAAGAGAAGCTCGGCCGGCTCAAGGCGCGCATCGACGAGGCGGCGGTGGCGCGGATCGACGCGATGCGCGAGGAACTCGAGGACCGCGTGGCGCAACCGACCGAATTCATCATCTCGGGGGACTGCGTGGCGTCGGCGCACATTGATCTGGCCAAGACGCAGGCCCGGCGCTGCGAACGGCTGATCGTGGGTCTGTTTCGCGACGGTGTGATCGACAATCGCTTCATCATCGTGTGGATGAACCGGCTCTCGGACTTCCTGTACCTGCTTGCGCGGAGCGAAGGACCGAATCCGACGCTGGTGAAATCGGTCCCGGACTGAGCGTTCACCCCGGAAAATCGGGTCGGTTGGCACGTTGTATTGGCGCGGGTCTGTGATAGACTCATTTCGATGATAATCCGGTTTTGTGCTTGAGGCCGGCCATGTATTCGCGGTTTGCATTCTCGATCTTCGCGGTCTTCGCGTGCCTCGTTCCCGGTTTCGCGGCGGCGCAGGGGTTCGACCTCGCGCCCCATGCGCGGGTCACCGCATCGGGCACCTACCCCAAATTTCTGCACCTGTGGGAGCGCGAAACCGACGACGCGCCGTATACCGTGCGCGACGGAATCGCACGCACCGGGTGGAAGACTCCGCGCGTCGGCGAGTCGTGGCTCGAGCTCGATTTCGCCCCGCGCATGACGACCGCGCCGCGCATCACCCGCATCTATGGCGAATGGGCGACGCCGCCCGCGCAGGCCGCCGTTGTGCGTCTCGATCGATGGTGCGGCGGACCCTCGGTGCAAAAGCTTCCGTGGAGCGACTTCTCCAAACCGCTCGAGTTCACGACCGAAGAACGCGCGTATTGCCTGACCGTGCGTCTGAACGATGCCGGGCCGGCCGAATTGACCGAGTTGCACGTTTACGCGGCGGACGTGTCGGACCAACCGGCGCTGGCCGTTGGGGATGTTGAAGAGGTCGATCGGCAGGGAGTGCTCATCCGATATGACCTGAACGCCGTGACGTCGCACGTTGAAATCCACTACGTGGACGAGGCCGGCACCCCGCTCACGGCCGGTACGCTCATCGAACGCATATTCCGCCGCGACGCCTGGGAGGGACCGAAGCCCGACGACAACTCCCTCGCGGTGCTCGTGCCGGTCGCCGAGAACGGCGCGCGCGGCGAGCCGCGTTTCGTTCCGGTGCCGGGGCGGCTGAACGCGACAATGAAGAACAACGGCGTCATCGAAGGGTTCTACGGCACGCCGTGGTCCCACGAGGAACGCCGCGCCATGATCCGCTACCTCGCGCGGCTCGGCTTGGGCTTGTACGTGTATGCGCCCAAGGACGATCCGAAGCACCGAGACGTGTGGCGCGAGCCTTACTCCAACGCCGAAATGGGCGCGTTCCTGGAGCTTCGCGAACTGGGCGCGCGACTCGGCGTCGACGTGTACTACGCGATCGCCCCGGGCAAGGACATGGCGCTTTACGACGCCGCCGAGCGCGAGATCCTGCTCGAAAAACTTCGCGCCTTTGCCGACGGCGGGTACCGCCATCTGATGCTGATGTTCGACGACATCGAGAACGACATCGCCGTACCGGTGAATGGGGCGCTCGGCACGGCGCACGCCGATCTCGTGAATTTCGTGAGGCATTCGCTGGAAGACGAGTACGGGGAGCCGTTCGCCATGTGGGTGAACCCACTGGCCAAGCGATTCGAGCACTTCGACGAATGGCCCGGCGGCGAGGACTATTGGGTGGCGATGGGCGCGACCGATCCCGACGTGGTGCTGTGCTGGGGCGCGCCGACGAACGGAAAGGAACTGGACGCGTCGTATTTCGAGATGCCCGCGAATCTCGTGGGCCGCGAGCCGGGTTTTTGGGACAACCAATACGCCATCGACGGCGGGGACGCCTTCACGGGGCGTCTGACGCTCGCGCCGACGCAGCTCCGCGCCCAGGACATGCCCGGCGCGCTTGCCGGTTTCGGCGTGAATATGATGTTTTTGGGCGCGGCCAGCCGGCTCGCGATGTCGAGCTACGGCGCATACCTGAACTCTCCGGCGGACTACGATCACACCGCGATGATCGAGCGCGCCGCGAAGGACGAAGCGACGGGGGAATTCGACCAGCGCCTGCTCGTCGACGTGCAGAACACGTTCTACGGCAACAACGACGTCGGATTTAGCGGCATCGACTTTCCGCGCAATCTGCGGCTCAACGCCGTGGCGGACGCGATCCACCTGGCGGCGAAAACCGGTTCGGGCCCCGAGATCCGGGCCGCGGGAGCGAGCGTCGCGCGCGAAGCCGCGCGCATGGCCACGCTGCAAAGCGACCTGCACCACAGCGGTCTCGACGAGGCGCTGGTGGACGACCTGTGGGTGCCGTCGGACCGCGCGACGGACGAGGGCTTCGGTCTGCTGCACCTGATGAACTGGTATGCGTCGGCCCTTACCGGCGAGCCGAATCAAGCCGAGCTGGACGCCGCGGACGCGCTGCTCAAAAAGGCGGTCGCGCACGATCGATACCAGACGAGTTTCCTGGTCGCGTGGACGATCCGCCAAAAACTCGTCTCCGAGCCGATCCCCGACATCGAGTTCGACGCGCCGCCGATGCCGGGCACGCTCTTCGAACGCCTCTCCTCGGAGCGCGAGCACAGGGTTGAACTCCCTGCCGGGGTGGAGTGGTCGGTTTACGGGCTGCCGGGTGCGACGGTTGTGGGCCGCGTGCTCACGTGGACGCCGCCGCACCCCGGGTTCTATTCGATGGTGCTGGTGGGCGAGACCGGCTCGGGCTGGGGATGGACGGCGTCGGGTCTCTTCGCACGCACGCCGGTCGATTCTGACGGCGCGACCGACGACGACCTCGACCCGCCGGACGACGACGATCCGAGCGCCGACGACGGCGTGGATCCCGAGTTTGACGACGGCGAATCCGGCGGCTGCGGCTGCTGGTGAAGGCGTGAATTGGTCTCTTGACGCCTGTTCTGTCAGCGTGGCAAACTCATTCGTGCGGCAGGTAATGGGACCTGAAACCGTTTCGCTGGCGGGAGTTCTCTTGATGCCGAAGAACGGACAGGCGAAAGTGAGAATCGGGAGTCCGCCGATCAAGGTGGACGATGCCACCAAGGAGCGGTGGACCAAGGATGCCAAGAAGTGGGCGGCTGCAGTCAAAATGCAAGATCCGGTCAAGGATCGCCACCCGTGTTTCGACCCCGATGACGAAAATCAATACACGATTCGCATACGGGCCCGCTGACCCTTTCCTTTCGCATCACGTGCCTTGATGCAGTCAACGCATCGCCGTTTTCGTGACCTGATCCACGGCTTCGTCAATCTGACGAAAGCAGAGTGCGAAGTCGTCGATC
The DNA here is from genome assembly GCA_964586775.1 of uncultured bacterium. Classification (GTDB taxonomy): domain Bacteria; phylum Lernaellota; class Lernaellaia; order JACKCT01; family JACKCT01; genus JADLEX01. The sequence continues at coordinate 7,222 of CAZPJD010000109.1, forward strand.
AGCCCTTATTTCAGCGACTTCGCCATATTCGGCAAAATGATGTCGCTTCTTTTGTCTACCCGTCGCTCAACGTCACGCGCTTCGAGCACTCCCTCGGTTGCTGCCACGTCGCTTCTCGTATCGCCGCGAGCCTGCGTTCCAGCGCTCCCCCGGAAATATGGGAGCTGTACAAGGGGAACCTGAACGAGAAGTACGGATTGCAGGGTAACCAGTTTGAGCAGACGTGCCGCCTTTATGCATTACTTCATGACGTTGGCCACCTCCCATTCAGCCACCTGTTTGAAACGGCCTTGGATGACTACGCCGCGATGACCTATCCGGCCGAGCCGAAGTTGGAGCAACTCAAGAAGCTCTGCGAGGACTGGTTCGGTCCGTCGGATTTCAAGAAGCCGCACGAGTCTTTCGGGAGACTCGTTGCACAAAAAATCCTCGCTGAGTCGACCAACATAGATGGACCCGTGAAAGCAGCTGTACTCAAGCTTCTTTGCGAGAAGGCCATTGATCCCCATGATCCTCTGCGCCCTGTGAAAATGCTCGTCGACTCCGAAGTGGACGCGGACCGGATCGATGCGACCGCGCGGGACGGAAAACTCGCGGGAGGCGAATACGGCAACTACGATATTGAAAGACTATGCTCAGGCGTGCGCCTCGTTCGGGGCGATGATATGGAGTGGGGGCTTGGTTATTCGCGGAAGTCGATCAGCTCTCTCGAAGGACTGCTTCTGGACCGCTACCGGACCCATACGTGGATCCATTTCCATCATCGCGTTGTGGCGATGAAGTGCGCGATGCGTCTTCTCGTCGCTCGCTTGTTGAAAGACAACGCCGATGAGGTGAAGGCCGCATTCGTTCGCGAGCAGGGAGTCTCTGAGGGCTCGTGGCGATTTGACGACGTTTGGCTCTGGTCAAAACTGCGTGAGAAGGAGCTGGCTTGGAATGAGGAGCCCGAGTCGAGCGCGCTGAAGGCCGTACTTCACCGAAGGACCGACGGCGTTCATCTGCTGTGGAAGGATCGCTTGGAGTGGGCCGAGGTCTGGAGAACGGTCGCGGATGCCGCAACTAACCGACTGGACGAAATCCCGCTTGACGAGTTTGATCGCCGTTATGAGACCGAGTTGAATGAGGCGTTTCGCAACACCGACCCTAGCTGGGCCCATCTGAGCATGCGGATCAACCCTCTTCCCTTCAGTCCGCTCGATCGCCGAAAGCTGCCGCTGGTCGATGACCGGAGGCGCGCCGCCACGCCCGATCTTCGTGACAACTCTCCACTGTGCGGATCTCTGGAAGACGCTTGGCAAGCGGAACCGCAACTCTACGTGGTCGTCTTCGGCGATCTGCGTCGCCCTCCAGAGGAGCGTGTGCAAGCACTGAACGTCATCCGGGACTGGTGGACGACGTATACCGCGGCGTGGCTCGGGTCGTAGTCGGGCCCTCTGATTGTCCGCGCCCGGCGCGCGTGCTAAGAAACCCCGAACCGCTCGTGCTCACACCAGAAGGTATTTCATGGATCACGCCGCCGCCCCGGGCGATACGCCCGAACGCGATGAGGACCGGTCCTACCTGAATTTCTCCCAAAAACTGACCTATTCGCTCGGCCAGATGTCGGTCTCGCTCTCGCCGGCGCTGATCTCGTCGTGGCTCATTTACTACTACACGGGCCGGCCGAGCGCAGGCGAGGGCTCGCCACCGATCATGCTCGTGTCGGCGATGGCGATGTCGCTCGGCGGCTTTTTGCCGCGCTTTCTCGAAGCCCTGGCGGAACCCATCGTCGGCCACCTGTCCGACAAGTGGGTGACGCGCTGGGGGCGACGTCTGCCGTGGATCGTCATCGGAACGCCGCTCCTCGCGTTCTTTTCGATCGGCATCTGGTTTCCGCCCCATCCCGACAGCATGGGCACGGTGTGGTTCCGGCTCGCGGGCATCGACTTCAACGCCAACTGCCTGTGGCTGCTCGCATCGCACACGGCTTTCTGGTTCCTCTACACCGCCGTCGTGATTCCCTATCTCGCGCTGCTGCCCGAGATCACGCCATCGGTGAAGGAGCGCATTGTCGTCTCCGAGTTCATGGCCTACAGCGACGTGGCGGGCACGGTGATCGGCAGCCTCGGCCTCGGGCTCATGATCGACGCGTTCGGACAGGGGCTCGGCATCGGGCCCATCCGCCTCGCCAACGGCTTTCAGGTCTCGGGGTTCATCATCGGCGCGATCTTCGCCGCGTCGTTCTTCGCGGCGATCTCGCTGGTGCGCGAGACAAAAAAAGAAAGCCGCGTCGTCGTCGATTTCCACTTCGTCGAGAGCATCCGCGAGACCTTCAAGAACACCAGCTTCACGCCCTACGTCATCTGTTCCGCGGCGATCCGCATGACGGTGGACATCCTGCTCGCGTCGATGCCCTTCATGGTCGTCGTCATCATGGGGCTTTCCGAGGGCCTCGCGGGAATCCTGCAGGGTGTCATCGTGCTGGGCGCGGGATTCCTGTTCCCGCTCGTGTCGAAGCTCGCCGAAAACCGCGGCAAGAAGGGCATCTATCTGCTCGGCATGATCTGGTTCACGGTCGCGATGCTCATCTTCGCGATGGTGCGTCACGCGCCGTTCTTCGGTTGGTTGGTCAATCTGATTGCCACGGCGATCGGCAAGCCCATGTCGCCCTCGTGGATCAGCTTCGCGCACGCGGTCTTCGCGCTCGCTCTGTGCGCGTTCCCGGTGAGCGTCATCTTCGTGCTCCAACGACCGATTTTGACCGACGTCATCGACGAGGATGCGCGCCTGACCGGTTATCGCCGCGAGGCCATGTACAACGGCATGGAGGGCCTCATCTCCAAGCCCGCGTCGGCGCTCGCGTACGCCATCGTACCGATGCTCAACCTTTGGCTGGGCGCGACCGCCGAGCGGCCCTGGGGCATCATCGCCGCGCCCATTTTGGCGGCAACCGTCATGACGATCGGATGGGTGAGCTTCACGAAGTATCCGTTCAAGCAGTAACGGGGGTTGTTGGTCTCTGGTTTTTGGTTGTTGGTTTTTGGTCCATTCGCCATGCTCCGGGCGGCTGCGGGCTTCGAGGGCATAGCCCCTGATTCAAGGCTTCGCCCCATTCATCCGATAAGGAAATGGGCGTAGCCGCAAACGAGGTGGACGTGTGACGATTTTCGTCGGCATCGGCATTGTGATCGCGTGCGTCATCGGCGGTTACATGATGGCCCACGGCTCCATGGGCGTGCTGTTCCAGCCCGCCGAGTTCGTCATCATCGTCGGCGCGGCGGTGGGCGGGCTTGTGATCGGCACCCCGACCCGCACGCTCAAGGTCATCGGCGCGTCGCTCAAGAACGCCCTCAAATCCGGTTCGCACGCGCATACGTTCCTCGACGTGCTCAAGGTCATTTTTGATCTCGCGTCGCTGGTGCGCGCCGAGGGCCTGCTCGCCATGGAAAAACACGTCGAGAATCCCGCCAAGAGCGAAATTCTCGGCCGGCTCGCCCATCACGAGGACCTGATGAATTTCCTCGTCGACTCGCTGCGTCTCGTGCTGCTGGGCACGCCCATCGAGGACATGATGGAGATGCTCGAAGCCGAATTCGAGATTCGCGAGCACGAGGCCGAGGAGCCGGGCGCGGTGGTGGCGACCGTGGCCGACGCGCTGCCGGGCCTCGGTATCGTCGCCGCGGTGCTCGGCATCATCATCACGATGAACTCGATCGGCGGCGATTCGGCGTCGGTCGGCAAACATGTCGCGGCGGCGCTCGTCGGCACGTTTCTGGGCGTGTTGCTCGCGTATGGCTTCGTCAGCCCGCTGGCGAGCGCGATCAAGCACGAGCGCCATCACGCGCTGCAACTGCTTCGCGTCGCCAAGGCGGGCGTGATCGGCATCGCGCGCGGCGGCAACCCGCTCATGACCTGCGAGAGCGCGCGGCACGACATTCCCACGCACGACCGCCCATCCTTCAATGCGATGGAAGAATTCCTGAAGGGCGCGAAGGGCAAGTAGTTCATGGCCGACGACGGCGAACTCAAACTCCGGCCGAAGAAGATCATCAAGCGCCACGGCGGTCACCACGGCGGCGCGTGGAAGGTGGCCTACGCCGACTTCGTCACCGCCATGATGGCGTTGTTCATGGTGCTATGGATTTTGTCGCAGGGCCCCGAGGTCAAGAACTCCGTGGCCGCGTACTTCACCGATCCGCGAGGCGTGCCCGTGGTGCAGCCCAGCAAGGGCACGCTCGACAACATGGGCATCGGCATCATGGACAAGATGCCGAACGTGGGCGTCGGCTCCAAGGGCGAGGGCTCGGGCGAGCGTTTCGCCGAGCCGCTGACGAACGAGGCGACGCCGCAACCGGGCGATCCGAAGAAGAAATCCGGCGGCGGCGACGGTGGGCCGGGCGGCGCGGGCAACGGCGCGGCGGCCAAAAAGCTGCGCGACGCGGGCGAGAAGATCGTCGCGGCGATCAAGTCGAATCCAAAGCTTTCCGAGGTCTCCAAGACGATCAGCGTGCGCATGACCGACGAGGGCCTGCGCATTGAGCTGCGCGAGCAGCAGGGCGGCACGTTCTTCGATTCGGGCAGCGCGTCGCCCAAGCCCGCCCTGCGCGAGGTGCTGCGTGAGGTGATGCCCGAGATCGCCAAGACCGCGCAGCCCGTCGTGGTCGAGGGCCACACCGACGCCAAGCCTTACTCCGCGGGCGCGGGGTATTCCAACTGGGAGCTTTCCGCCGACCGCGGCAACGCGCTTCGCCGCATGATGCTGGGCCTCGGTGCGACCGAGGAACGCATCCGCGAGGTCCGCGCGCTCGCCGATCGACGCCCGCTGCCGGACATGGACCCGCTCGATCCGCGCAATCGCCGCGTGTCGATCCTCGTCGCGCTCGAGGAGCCGGTTCCCGGCCTCACCGACGAAGGCGAGGAGTTGATGTTCGAGAATCCGCTCGCGCCCGCCATCGCCCCCGGCGGCCCCGCGCCGGACCCGAACGCGCCGATGACGTCACCGGCGGCGTCGCCCGCCGCCGACGCCGAAGCGCCGACCGAGGCCGCGTCAGACGCTCACTGAGCGGAACGATTACCGATCAGCATCCGCACCCGTCATCGTCGTCATCATCGCTGGAATCCGTCGCGACATCGTCGTCTGACGAATCGTCGTCCGTCAGATCGTCGTCCGATACGTCATCGTCGCCGAAATCATCGTCCGATGTATCGTCATCGGTGTCGTCGTCGGCATCGTCATCCGATGCGTCGTCGTCATCGGCATCGTCGTCCGTGTCGTCGTCGGTTGGGGCCGTGTAATCCTGCCGCTCCATCGTGATGCAATGCAGCGCGCCGCCGGACTGAATGACCTCCTCGGCGTCCACCTGCACCACCTCGCGATCGGGAAACGCGGCCTCGTAGACCGCGAGTGCGTCGTCGTCCTGGGCGCGGTTGTAGAGCGGCACCATCGCGGTTTCGCCCGCCAGCATCCCGTTGGTGTACGTGTAAAACGTCGGGTAGAGCGGAAACGTCGTGTCCGTCACCTGCGGGATACGCACCACGTCGTACGGTATTCCGTCGAGCGCGTTCGATCCCGCGATCAGATCCGCCGCGTCGTCCAGACGATCCTTGTTGATATCGCCCGCCTCGGCCTCGCCCACCATCACCGTGTGCGGGCCAATCACCTTGATGAACATATCGATATGGCCCGTGCCCTCGCTCACCAGCGGCTCGGGCATGATGAGTTGTTCGCATCCGAGATAGTCGGCGAACCATTGCTCGATTTCGCCCTGCGTCCAACCGGGGTTGTTGTCGAACATGTACGACGTGGCGAAGCACGTGCCCTGTCCATCAGTGAGCAGGTTGCCGCCGTCTTCCACAAAATCCGTCTCGTAAACGGTCGCGCCGGTGAGCGCGCCGGCCTGATCGGGGATTTGGTCGTCGTTCGTGCGCCAAGGGCGCGAATAGCTCATGTCGATGATCGCCTCGGTCGGCGGCGTCGCATCGCCGAGCCCGACGAAGACCGGGCCGTAGTCGCGCGTCCAGATCGTGTCGCTCGGCCAATACGAAAACACGACATTCGCGTCGTCGATGCCTTCGTTTGCGAGGTGCGTGCGCGCGGTGTTCTCTTGCGACGCGCCGGACACGATCACGCGCAGCGTCATCTCGTCGCCGAGCGCGCCGATCATGCCGTCGTAGGTCGGCAGGATTCCGCCCTGACCGACCGGCCAACGCATCCACAGCTCGGTCTGCGGCTCGAACTCCGCCGCGTAACGGATCGGACCGACCGGCGCGGCCTTTGACTCGCCGCGCTCGAGCCGCGTTCGCGGCACGACGCCGACGCGCGTCGCGAGGATGTCCCACAGCTCGCCCGCCTGTTCGCGCGTGATGCCAAGCCGGTCGAGCTGCCCCGACGCGTCCATGTCGTCCACGTATCGCTCGCGGTTCCACGTCAGACGCAGCATCGGCGGCAGCGGCGCGGCGAGGGCGAGCTCGCGCAGCGCGGCGAAGTCCGCCCGAGCGGGAGACATCGAGGTGAGGAGCATTATCAACGCGGCCGCCGCGATCCATCGAATTCGCATATCGCCATCCCTCAATTCAGGTTCGAGTCAGCACCCGCAGCCATCGTCATCGTCGTCATCGTCATCCGACGCAGCCGGGTCGTCGTCACCGGTCTCGTCGTCATCCGATTCATCGTCATCCGCATCGTCGTCCGAGGCGTCATCGTCGGTCGCGTCGTCATCCGCATCGTCGTCGGACTCGTTCGAGGCGAGCAGCGATTGATAGATGTCGAGTTTGCCGTGGCCCCATGCGTCGTTCGGAACGTCGCCGGTGAAATCGTCCACGATCGCGCCGGCGGCCAGCCACGCGCGGATGTCGTCCGGTGTCGCGTCGGGGTGCTCGGCCAGCAGCAGCGCCGCCGCGCCCGCCACGTGCGGCGACGCCATGCTCGTGCCCTGCAGCACGATGTGCTCGCCGTCCTCGACGATCTGCCCCGCGTAGGCGTTCGCGATCTCGCTGCCGTGCGAAATCGCCGCCGCGATGCCGAATCCCGGCGCGACGATCTCGGGCTTTTGCACGCCGTCGGGCCGGGGTCCGTGGTTGCTGAAGAACGCCAGGTCGCCGAGTGTGTAGTCCACGCCGTAGCCCGTCTCGTCGCCGTCGGGATTGGTCCATGTGAAACGCGAATAATACGCGCCCACGGCGATCGCGCCGTCGGAGCTGGCGGGCGAGGCGACCATGTACCCCTCGTCGCGGCCTTCGTCGAAGGTCGTGCAGCACTGCTGCTGACCGTTCATCAGCGACGCCATGATCCACAGGTCGATCGTCTCGGCGCCGTTGGTGTCGTTCGCCGTGATCGCGATCGTCCACGTACCCGGCGCGAGCAGGTTGCGTGTCTCGCCCGCCGTCAGCGGGTTGCCGACGAGGGCGATCAGCGTCGTGGCGAGTCCGTTCAGGTCGTTGCCGCGAAACAGGAACGCGTTGTCGAGCAGCCAGATTCCTTCCGGCGTGATCGCCGATCCCGGCTGGTGCGGGCCCGACTCCAGCTCCTCGCCGCCGGGACTCGTCACCTTGAACGTGAAATCGGAATCCTGCGGCGGGTAGGCCGCGATGGCGAGGATATCCGGGATGAGGTCGTGCGCGTCGTGCAAGCCGACGAGAAACGTCACCGTCTTCGTCTCGCCTTCGGCGAGCGTCACCCGCGCGTGATAGCCCATGTGCTGCTCGTTGCCCGCGCCCGCCACGATGATGCGCCCCGGCCCCGCCAGCGCCGCCACGCCCTGATCGAGGCCGCTGGTGCCGTCGTGCGCGCCCAGGTGCGTGCCCAGCGACAGGTTGACGACGGCGGGCAGGCCCAGCTCGGCCGCGCGCTCAAAGACGTAAGCCACGCCGTCGAGCACGAAGCTCGCAATCAGATTCGCCTTGACGGCCACCAGGTGCGCCGCGGGCGCGATGCCCACGTAACGCCCCGACGGGTAGCCGTTGCCCGTCGCCGCGCCGTTGCCGCCCGCCGTGCCCAGCACGTGCGTGCCGTGGCCGACGTCGTCCCACGTGCGAAGCGCGTCGGGGTTGCCCGTCTCGAACGCCGCCGTCAGCTCGTCGCGCGTGTATTCGACGCCGTAGGGATAGTCGGCGGGGCCGTTTTCGTCGCCCTCGGGACGCAGCGATTGATCCCATAGCCATTCGATCCGGCTCTCGAGCGTCTCGGGGTCGTAGAAATCGCCGTGATTCCACGCCGTGCCGGTGTCGACCACGCCGACCACGGCGCCCTCGCCGCGGAGTGCGAATTCGTCCCACACGCGATCGGCCTCGATCAGCGGCGCCGAGATGTCGAGCAGCGGACGCACCGGCCACGCGAGTTCGACCATGGCCACGCCGGGCCGGGCGGCTACGTCCTCCAGCAGCCGTGCATCCACCGTCGCCGTGACGATCGGCCCGACCGCGCGACCGACACCGATGCCCGCGTCGCGCAGTTCGCCCGCGAGCGATTCGGCGTCGCCGTTCGCGCGGATGAGGACGGGCACGATCCATGAACCGTCTTTTTGCTCGAAGGCGGGTATGAGGTGCGCTTGGCGCATCATCGCGTCGGGGACGAGCCCCCGGGCGATCATGCCGAGCGGCGGCTCGAGCTCGCCCGAGAGTGCCGTTCCCGGCAGAACCGCGATGACCGCACACGCGGTGAACGCGAAGGTTTTCCACATCGTTCCTCGCACACGGACCTCCACATGCCTTTGGATCACGGGGCTTCGACGAACGAGAGCGGATTATACGCGCCCGGGCGTCGACGCGGCCAGAGGCGCACCGTTTGGGCGTTCGCGGATGAACGGATGGAGGACGCGGAGACACCGTTGCTTGACACCGCGGCCGGGCGCGGGTAACCGTAGCGCATCGATTCGGAACCCACGATGAGGAGTCATACCATGTCGAAACGTGGATGGATTCTGACCGCGATTGTGTGCGCGGCCCTGCTCGCGCCGGGCGGCGCGTTCGCGAAGAACATCAAGAAAAAGGGCATCGACGGGGCCGACTTCCAGGTCGGTGCCGACATCGGCGCGGCGGCCGCGGGTTTCATCCCCTACGCCTCGGCGACCTTCGACGACCTCGATGCCTCTTTTTCGGGCTCGGGCGGTTTCGGGCCGATCTTCGGCGTTCACGGAAACCTCTACCCGGCTTCGAACTGGATCATCCACGTCGATTTCGGCTACATGAACCAGAAGCTCGACGTGGACGTGGACTTCGAGGACGAGGAAGCGGTCGACAATACCGGCGAGAAGGTGGAGCTGGAGGACCAGGAGGCCGAGTACGCCATGAACATGTGGCGGTTCTCGATCGGCGCGGGCCAAAAGTTCGTGCCGTCGTCCAAGATCGTGCCCTACGGTCTCGTCGGCTTGAGCTTGCAGAGCCTGCGTTTCCGCGACGTGGACGAGGACGACCCGGCGACGGGCACGGGCCTTGGCCCCTTCGGCGCACTCGGCGTGGACTTTCAGATCATGAAGACCTCCGGCATGTACGTCTACGGCGGCGGGCAGCTCCGCCTCGACCTCATTTACACGGTCACCCCGCTCGAACTCGACAAGTCCAAGGCCGAGATCACGATGGGCTACGTGCCCTTCGCCATCATCCTCACGAGCGGCGTGATGTTCTGATCCGGCGCGAACCCGCGAACTCCGAAACGCCCGGCCGCGCGCCGGGCGTTTTTTTGCGCGCACCGATCCGCTCACCCGCGTTGCCCGCGCCGCGCGGCGCGTGGTAATGTCGGAGCGCTTTTGTTCGGGGCGTCTTTTTCGCGAGGGATCACATGACATCGGTTTGGCGTTGGTGGTGCGTGGCGGTGCTGGTGTGCGCGTTCGGACTCGCCGGGTGCACGTGCGGAGATGACGACGACGATTCGGGCGACGACGACGCGGCCCCCGACGACGACACGTCGGACGATGATACGGACGACGACGCCGACGACGACGCGGATGACGACGCGGACGATGACGACATCGGTCCTTACGTCGTTCCGCCGGTGAACAATCTCCCGCCGCCCTACCCCGAGTGGGTGCATCGCCACTGGGTGTGGGAAGACGAATCGACGCAGCAGTCGGCCCTCGACCACGTGCAGGGCTACCTCGACCGCGACATCCCCGTGGGCGCGGTCATCATCGATAGCCCGTGGGAGACCGGCTACAACACCTTCGAGTGGGACGAGACGCTCTTCCCCGACGCGCAGGCGATGATCGACGAGTTCCACGACGAGGGCGTGCGCGTCTTCATGTGGATCACGCCGAACGTCAACGTCGATTCGCCGAACTTTCAGGAGGGCCTCGACGCGGGGTACTACGTGAAGGGCGGCGACACGCTGGAGTGGTGGAAGGGCGAAGGCGCGTACATCGACTATTGGAACCCCGACGCGCTCGCGTGGTGGCACGCGCAGATGGACAACGTGCTCGACATGGGCATCGACGGCTGGAAGACCGACGGCTCGGAGTTCACGCTGATCCTGTGGCCGTTCATCCCCACCTTCGACGGCCCCAAGACGCCCAAGCAGTATCAGGACGCGTATTACCGCGACTTCTTCAACTACTCGCGCGAGCGGCTGGGCAACGACCGCGTCATCACGGCGCGCCCGGTGGACAGCTACGCGCTGCCGTGGGGTCCCGACTTCGCGCCGCGCGACGTGAGCTTCGCGGGCTGGGTGGGCGATCAGGACCCCGACTGGAACGGCCTCGACGCGGCCATGCGCAACATGTTCATGTCGGGCAATCGCGGCCACGTGAATTTCGGCTCGGATATCGGCGGATATCGCGGCGACGAATTGCGCAACAAGGAGCTGTTCGTGCGTTGGGCGCAGTTCGGCGCGATGTCGCCCGTGATGGAAAACGGCGGCGGCGGCGAGCATCGCCCGTGGATGTACGACGACGAGGTGCTGGAGATCTACCGCACCTACGCCGAACTGCATCACGCGATCCTGCCCTATATGTACAGCCAGGGCGCGGTGAGCTACGCGACGGGCCTGTCCAACTTCCGCCCGTTCATGCGCGGCCAGCGCAGCTACACGCTCGGCGCGGACATCTTCGTCGCGCCCTTCACCGAGGCCGGCGGCGACAAGACCGTCACGTTCCCCGAGGGCACGTGGATCTACTGGTTCACCGGCGCGGAATACACCGGCGGCACCACCGAAGACCTCGACCTGCCGCTCGCCGAGTACCCGATCTTCATGCGCAAGGGCTCGATCATCCCGATGGCACCGCCGGTCGGCGGGCTCTTCGACGCGGACGCGCTGCCCCGCGCGGTGACGTTCTACATCTACGCCGCCGGCGAAGGCGGTGAATTCGACCTGTACGAGGAAGGCGGCCCCGGCGCGCGGGTGGAATACGAGGTCGGCGCGACGGGCATGACGATCTCGATCTCGGCCACAACGCGCCCCGTGGCGCTGCGCCTGCACGGCGATTTCGCGGGCGAGCCGGTGAGCGTGAATCCGACCGGCGACGTGTCGGCTTCCGCCGATTACGACGCGCTGGTCGCGGCCGAGACGGGCGCGTTTTATTCGGAAGACGACTACGCCCTCTATATCAAGCCGGGCGACGCGTCGAACGGACTGGTCGTCACGGTGGGGAACCCGTAAGGTTGTAGACGGGCCGGGGTGTTAACCGCGGACTGCTGATGGTCCGCGGACTGACGACTACGAATCGAGTCCGAATCGGCGGATGAGATCGAGGATAATCTTCTCCTCGGGAATTCTGAGTTTTCGGGCGTCGTCTGCCGCTTCGAGTAAAAGCCGTTTGGATTCGCTTTTATAGCGTTCCTTGTCCTTGGCTGCGAGTGTGAGCGCGATGTTCGCCTTGCAGATCGCGCGCTCGCGCATGTCGCCCTGTCGCTCGTAGATGGGCAACTCTTCCTCTTTACGGATGCGCAGGGCCTCATCCAACTCGCCACGTGCGCGCAGGATGTCCGCGATCTTGCCCATCGTCATCGCGCGCGAAAGCACGTCGCCTAGGCGTTCGTAGACGGGCAACTCCTCCTCGCGCCGGATGCGCAGGGCCTCGTCGAAATCGCCGCGTACGTGCAGGATGTCCGCGATCTTGCCCATCGTCACCGCGCGCGAGCGCACGTCGCCCAGGCGTTCGTAGACGGGCAACTCTTCCTCTTTGCGGATGCGCAGGGCCTCTCCCAACTCTCCTCGTGCATGTAGAATGTCCGCAATCTTGCCCATCGTCACCGCCCGCTCGCGCACGTCGCCCAATCTTGCGTAGACGGGCAACTCCTCCTCGCGCCGGATGCGCAGGGCCTCGTCGAGATCGCCGCGCGCTTGCAGAATGTCCGAGATCTTGCCCATCGTTATCGCGCGCTCGCGCACGTCACCCAGGCGCTCGTAGACTGGTAACTCATGATCACGTCGGATCCTCATAGCTTCTTCGAGATCGCCGCGCGCCGCGATTATTTCCGCGATCCTTCCCAGCGTCACCGCGTACAGCCTAACCTCGCCATGGGATTCAAAAATGTGTAACACCTCCTCGCGAAGCGTCCGCAGGGCCTCGTCCAGTTCCCCTTTCGCCAACAACACGTCCGCGATGCGCATCTTCGATACGGCCTGAACTTCGGCATGGCCCGTGCGCTCGTAAACTGGTAACTCATCCTCGCGTCGAATTCGCAGGGCCTCGTCCCAGTTACCCTGACGAAAAAGGATGTCCGCGATCTTCCCCCTAGTGACGGCCATTTCGAATTCCGCATTGACATCTGCCAGCGAGGGCAGGATGTCGTTGCGAAGTATACCTAGCGCCCGATCAAGGTCGCCGCGAAGCAGTGCCGAGTCCGCTTCGAGCGCATGAAGGGTCGCCCGCGCGATAACCTCCTTTTTGCCATCCGCACCGGCGTAATTCTCCGCGAGTTTCCGGTAGTATTCAGGATCTCGCAGTTCGTGTGACAGTGGCCAGTCGTCGATGGAGCGTCGGAAGGGATCGATCGAGGACGTTTCTGTCGGCGGATCGGGAAAACGAAACACGTGTGAGCGCACCGACCACCAGTCCGGGGCGATCTTCGGCGCGTTCTTCACAGACTCGTCGTCCAGGGCGAGCAGCACGGCGTGAGGACACGCATTCACCACGAGATTGCGCTGCATGTTCAGCGAACGAAGCCCCGCCACCCACGCCGCCCGCACCTCGCGTTCCGGGCCTTCCGGGTCGGCCCAAAACACATGGCGGTCGTCGAGCGTGGGGCCGAGGTCCATGAGCCTTCGCGCGAGGTCGGCGTATTCGACGGGGTCGGAGCCGCATCGGCAGACGGGCAGCGGACCCGATTCGGTCATGCGTCGCAATATCTCGTTACGGACGTTTCGATTGTTGGAAACGACAAAGATCAGTTCGAATCCGTCGCCCGCCTTCAGCGCCTTGACGAGTTCGCCGAAACGCCGCTCGCCCTCGTCGCCGAGCGCGATCGGTTCGCGCTCAGTCGGCGTGTCCATTCTTTTCCCGCTTCGCCTGTTCCGCTTGCCACATCTCTTTCAGCATCGTGTATCGGGTCGAGCGGTCGCGGATCAGGGGATGGAGGTCGTAATGCGGCTCGCCGTTATTGTAGCTGAGGATGAAGTGGTGATCGAGCCAGTCCGCGAG
>CAZPJD010000110.1:0-13928 GCA_964586775.1 uncultured bacterium
CATCACCGCCACGCCCGCCGCGTTGTCGTTGGCCCCGGGGCTGATCTTCGCGAATTCGAGCTGCGAGAAGATGACGACGGGAATGAGGTTCACGACGATCGCCGCCAGCAGGACCCAGGTCGAGACCGTTCCCGGCCCCATCACGCGGTAGTGCAGCACGGCCGCGGGCGCGGTCAGAAACGCGACGACGACGAGCGAGAGCATGAGCGGCTGCGTGCCGAGCAACTGCTTGTGGACACGGCAGACGCGCTCCGCCTGCACCGGCTCCATGATCATCCCCATCTGCCCCGAGTCGATGTGCGCGGCGAAGACCACGGTCTTTTTCGCGGCGCCTTTCGCCGCGAGACGCCCGATCACGTGGCGGCTCGTCGCCGACGGCAGCAGCGAGCGAATCCAGTAAAAGCGCGTGGTCGAGTCGCCCCAAAATGAAATCAGGATCAGCGCCTGCGCGACGAACGCGACGAAGGGGCTCGTGACCGCGATCAGGCACGTCGCCGCCAGAAACAACGCATGAAGCGCCCACGCCATGGGAAAGTGCGGCACGACGCGAAACGGCGCGACCTGCGGGTCGAGACCCAGATCCGTCATCCGCCGCGACACGTAGAGCGCCGCGCGGGCCTCGCCCTCGGTCGCGGGGCCGCGATTCGGGATCTCGGCCAGCGCGCTCACGTCGTCCATCATCCGTTCGGGCTCTTTTCGTGTCGCCATGTCGTCACTCCGCTTGGGCGTCGCCGCCCGATTTCGATTTCACGCACCGAAATCCCACGTGGCTCGCCGCGTAGTCGGGCGAGTGATCCACGGCGAACCCCCGATACGAGGGCCGCAGATGCCACGGCTGGCCGATCAGCCAGCTCCCGCCCTTGATGACGCGCCACTCGCCCGCCGCCGCGCCCGTCGGGTCGCTCGTCTCGTCGATGTCCGCGAGGGGCGCATACCAATCCGCCGTCCATTCATCGACGTTGCCGGGCAGATCGAAGAAACCCCACGCGTTGGCGCTCTTTGCCGCGACGGGGTGCGTCGCACCGTTCGCGTTCCCCGCATGCCACGCGACGTCGTCCAGGCACGCCGGGTCTTCGCCGCACGCCCACGTCATCGCCGATCCGGCGCGCGCGGCGTATTCCCACTGGGCCTCGGTGGGCAGACGCGCGCCGATCGCGCGGCAAAAAGCGTCGGCGTCGTACCAGTCCACGCCCTCGACCGGGCAGCGCGAGCACTCGTCGAAGGTGTTCGGGTTGACTCCGGCGACGCTCAGGTATTGTAGCAGCGTCACCTCGGTCGCGAGCATACGAAACGCCGAGACGCTCACGGCGCGCGCGGGGATCTCATCGTCGGCGCAATCCGCGTCCGCCTCGGCGCACCCCATCGTGAACTCCCCGCCCTCGACCTCGATCCATCGAAACGTCGCGTCGTCGTCGCGGTCGCGCTCGGGCGCGCACGCGCCGACGATCATAAGGGCGGCGATCACCATGGACACGCGGGAGCGCACGATCCGACGTTCTCCGTTGTTCGGGGACCTGAGTCGCTCATTGTTCGGCGGGGCGATCCGTTGTCAAGCGACGATCGGATCGAGGATGGCGCGCGTCGATCAGGGCCGGACGGGAATCTCGTAGCGCGCGAGATCGCGCCCGATCTCCATCGCGGGATATTCGGCCGCGGCCTGCGCGCCGAGCCGCGCCAGATCCTCGTCGCGATAGCGTGGCGAAAAATGAAACAGCACCGCGCGCGCCGCGCCGGCCTCGCGCGCCTGCTTCGCCGCCTGCACCACCGTCTGGTGGCCCTTCAGGTTCGCGTCGTCCGCCATCTCGTGCTCGAACATGCCCTCGACGAACAGCAGGTCCGCGCCGCGCGCGAGTTCGACGAGGTTGCGGCATGGGCGCGTGTCGCTGGCGTACACGATGCGCCGCCCCGCCCGCGGCGGTCCGAGCACCTGCTCCGGCCGGATCTCGCCGACCCCCTCGACCGTCACGGTCTCGCCGCGCTGCAAGCGCCCCCACGCGGGGCCCTCGGGCACGCCCAGTTCGCGCGCGCGCTCCACCGAAAACCGGCCCGGCTGGTCGCGCTCGACGACCGCGTAACCCAGGCAGCGCGTTCGGTGGCGAAGCTGGCGAAACACGACCTCGAATCCCGCCTCGACCAGCGCGACGCCATCGGTGCCGTGCAGCTCGTTCACTTCGAGCGGATAGTCGCGCTCAAAGGCGAGCGTGCGCTGCTGCGCGTCGACGTAGTCGGCGATGCCGCGCGGGCCGTGGATGCGCACCGGGCCGTCGGGCTCGCTCTGGTTCAGCATCATGAGCAGGCCGGGCAGGCCCGTCACGTGATCGGCGTGCAGGTGGCTGATGAAAATATCGCGGATGGGCTTGATGCCGATCTTCGCCATCTTGATGGGGATCTGCGTGCCCTCGCCGCAATCGAACAGCAGCGTGCGCCCTTCGAGGCGCACCGCGAGGCTGACGAGAAACCGGTACGGCATCGGCATCATGCCGCCGCTGCCGAGCAGGACGCACTCGATCACGACCGCCCCTCCGCGTTACGCGGCGTCATCCAACGCGCGACAAAGGCCGCGCCCGGGATGCGGCTCTTGCCGACGATTTCGAGAATGGCGGGGTCGATGGGGCGCAGCACGACGAGCATCGCTCCGAAAACGCATACGCCGACGGGGAGCCCCACCGCGAGGCGCCATACGTCGGCGGGCGGAACATAGCGGCAAACCCCCGCAACGGCAAGCCCCATCACGGCGGACGCGAGCGAGATCTTGGCGACGAACATCCACGGATATTTCGGATGCAGCGCGCGGTGCAGCAGCACGGCCTCGTACGCGAATCCCGCCAAGGTGGCGGCGGCGGTGCCGATCGTCGCGCCCCACGCGCCATAGCGCGGGATGAGCACAAAGTTCACCGCGGCGTTGGCGACGCCGAAGATCGCGCGCGACGTGATGAGCGCGCGCTCGCGGTCCATCGCGCCCAAAAAGTTCGCCGCGATACCGGAATACTTGCCGATCGCCATGACGGGCAGGAACAGCATGGCCGGGCCGATGATGCCGAAGCCCTCTTCGCCGTACATCAGGCGCAGCAGATCGTCGCCGAGCAGCAGGCCGCCGACCGCGACGGGAATCGCGAACAGGTACATGTATTCGAAGATCGCGCCGAACACGCGGCGCAGCTTCGCCATGTCGCCCGTCGCGTACACGTCGGCCACCAGCGAGAGCGTGAAGCCTTCGGTGAAGACCTTCGAGAACACGCCGTAAGCGAAAAACGCAAAGTTGTACGCGAGGCCGTAGTACGTGACCTGACGCAGGTCGGGATGCAGGAATCCGAGCATCCAGATGTCGAGCTGCTTTTCGAGGACGATGTTGAGCAGGTCGTAGAGATAGAATGTGAACGAGAACGCGACCACGCGGCGGATCGAGAACGCGCGCGTGCGTTCGCGGGCGGGCTTTGCGTTTGATGATTCGACGGGTCGCGTTCTTTTCTCATCCCACCACATCCACGCGCAGCCGAGCAGCGTCGCCGCCGCATTGGCGGTGATGACCAGCGTGACGCCGCCGCCCGCGACGAGCCCGATCACCGCGACGGCGAGATAGACCGTGACCACCGCGGACTGGATGACGTTGATCTGCTTTTGCCGATAGCGCGCGACGAGGATGCGCGTCTGAAGGTTTTGCACCGAGGTGGTGACGAGCATGACCGCGGACGCGTACACGAGGCCGACGCGGGATGCGTCGTGCAGGTACGACTCGGCGATGGCCCGCGCGAAAACGACCAGCAGCGCGCCCGCCGCGAGCGACACCGCAAGGCGAAACGCCATCATCTTTCGCAGGAAGGCGCGCTCGCCGATGCCCTCTTCACGCACCTGCGGCAAAAACCGCAGCAGCGTGTTGCCGATGCCGAGGCTGATGAACATCACCAGCGTGGCCTGGATGTTCAACGCGCCGATGAGCGCGCCGTTTTCCAGCGCGCCGAGCATCCGCAGCAGGATGATGCTCTCGATGTACTTCGCCAGCATGAAGTACAGCTTGCCGGCGAAATTCCACGCCATCGCCCCGGCCGCCCGCTGGCCGAGGGATCGCTGGTGGGAATCGCTCACGGACTCTTTCCGTTACGCGCGGCCGGGCGCCGTGATGAGAGCCTCGACGTGCGCATCGGGCCGCAGGTAGTGGCGCGCGGCGCGCAGCACATCGCGCGCGCTCACGCGCTCGATCGCCTTCGCCAAGCGGAAGGGATCGAGATATCCGAGGCCGAGCAATTCGTCGAGCGCCATCGACAGCGCCAGCGACGCCAGGTGCGCCATCTCGATCTGCGTGCTGCCGATCAAATAGTTTTTCGCGTGCTCGAGCTCGTCCGCGCCGATGGGTTCGCTGCGCAGGCGCTCGATCTGCTCCCAGATGCCCTTGCGCGCCGCATCGACGTTGCCGTGCGAGGTGCCGATGTAGATGCCGAACGCGCCGGGCTCGACGCCCTCCTGATTGAAGCTCGACACCGAATACGCGAGGTGGCGGCGGTCGCGAAGCTCCATGAAAAGCCGCCCGCCCTGCCCCGACAGCAGCGCGTTGAGTACCTCGATCGCATGCCGATCGCGCCCCGCCAGCCGCGCCCCCTGAAAGCCCACGATCAGGTGCGCCTGCTCCTTGTCGCGATGCAGCGCCACGGCGCGCGGCGCTTCGGGCGCCGACTCGGGTTTCGGCGCCGCCGCGGGCGTTTCGCGCCGTGCGTAAACGCCGAAATACTCCTCGGCCAGATCGCGCACGTCCTCGTAGCGCACGTCCCCCGCGATGGCGATCACCACGCGGCGCGGGTCGAGCAGCCGCCGATGAAACGCGCGCAGCCGACTCGCCGTGATCGTCCGCACCGATTCCTCGGTGCCCGCGCCGGGCAATCCGTAGGGATGACGCATGAAGAGCGTGGAGAGGAACAGGTCCATGCACCGCCGCTCCAGCGCGTCCTCGCGGCGCTTGATCGACGCGATCTGCTCGTGACGCTCGCGGTCGATTTCGGCGTCGTCGAAACTCGGCAGCCACAGCGCCTCGGCGGTCAGTTCCATCGCCGTGCGCAGGTGGCGGCTCAGAAACTCGGTGGTGATGCCGATGCTGTTGCGTCCCGAGAATCCGCCGATGCCGCCCGCGAGGGACTCGACCGTCTTGGCGAACTCCAGCGCGTCGCGCCGCTTGGTCCCGCGCGTCAGCATGCGCGACAGGAATCGCGAGATCCCGGCGGTCTCGGGCTTTTCGTATCGCGATCCCCCCGCGACGCACGTGCGCATCGAAAAGATCGGGGCCTGCGTCGTTTCTTTCACGATCAGGCGCACGCCGTTGGCGAGCGTCGTCATGCGCAGCCGCCCGCGTCGCCCGTGCACCGCCGCCAGCGTGGGCGACACCGGCGTCGCTTTTTGGGGATCGGGCGCCAAGGTGCTCCGCTTCGGGCGAATCGGCTTGATCGCATCGAGCGAGGCGAGCACGGCCTTGGCGTCGAGGCCGGCGGCGGCGGGTTTGGGCGCAAGCACGCTGACGGCGACCGACGCGCGGTCGAGATACATCCACGCGGCGCGGCGCACGGCTTCGGCGTCCACCGCGGCGAGCGTCGCCAGATAGCGTTCGTCGAAATCGAGCCGCCCGAATTGCAGATACGAATAGCCGAGCTTTTTCGCGAGGCCCGAGGGCGTCTCGCGCTCGAAGACGAAGTCGGCCTCGATGTTTCGCTTCGCGCGTTCGAGCTCCTCGTTCGCGATCGGCTCGTGCCGGAACCGCTCGACCTCTCGCAGCACACCGCCGACCGCCGCGAGGGTGCGCCGGGGCGCGCACACGCCGCCCGCCGCGAGCACGCCATGATCGCGTAGGCTGTAGTTGTAGGCGTAGACCTCGTGAACGAGGCGCCGACCGCGCTTGACGCGCTGAACGAGCCGCGACGACTCGCCCGAGCCCAGCACGAGCGCCAACACGTCGAGCACCACGCTGTCGGGATCGCCGACATGGGGCACACGCCACGCGACCTCGAAGGTCGTCTCCTGCACGTCGGAGAGCGCGACATGGGCGCGCGGGCGATTGCGGCGCGGCTCGGCGGGGCGCTCCGGGCGTTTCGGTTCCTTCGCCTTCGCGCGCTTCGCCGCGCGCTCGAGCGCCCCTCGCGCCTCGTTCGCGTCGAAGTCCCCGGCGATCACGTAAAAAACATTGGCGGGCGCGTAGTACGCGTCGAAAAACGCCTTCACGTCGTCGCGCGTGATCGCGGCGAGGGTCTTGCGCCTGCCGATGATGGGGTTTCGGTACGGGTGTCGCGCGAAGAGGAGCTTGAGCAGGTTGTTGCCGACGATCTGCCCGGGCGTGTCGTCGGCGCGCTTCATCTCCTCGAAGATGACGCGCAGTTCCTTCGCCAGTTCGTCCGCGTCGAGGCTCGCGTTGCGGATCGCGTCGGTCAGCACATCCAGCGCGCGCGGCCACCAGCGCGACGCGATGGTCACGTAGTAGCAGGTGTGATCGAAGGTCGTGTAGGCGTTGATGTCGCCGCCCGCCGCTTCGATGTCCGCGGCGATGCGTCCCACCGGCCGCGTGGGCGTGCCCTTGAAGATCATGTGCTCGTGCAGGTGCGCAAGCCCCGCCTGCGCCGGCAACTCGTCCGCCGAACCCACGCGCACGTAGGCCATGCACGACACCACTGGCGTGTCGTGGTTTTCGTGCAGCAGCGCGATGCTCCCGTCGGGCAGTTCGACGGTTTGCGTTTCATCCTTCAAGGTTTTCTCCATCCGGTTTTTCGTCCGCCGCCAAATCCTCGCGGATAAACAGCACCAGTTCCATCCCCGGCCACACGGGGTATCGACTCTCGACGTACGGCGACGTCAGCTTCTCCCGCGTGCCCTCGGCGTACGCCTTCGACGCGATCACGATCGGCTGCGTCACGGCCATGTCGGGCGCGTTCGCGAAGTACGTCTTGTTCCGATACGCGCGCAGGTAGTACTTCGTCGGGCTCTGATAGTCCACGATCAGGATCTCGGTCAAAAGTCCCTGATCGATTTTCACCGCGTGCTCGATGGGCGCGATCATGTCGAGATAGCGCCGCATCGTCTGCACGTACACGATCGGCTCGCGGTCGTCGTCGAACCGTTCGAAATTCACCGTCCACGACCACGATCCGATGGCGACCAGCATCGCGGGCATCGCCGCCGCGACGCAGATGCGCGCCGCCAGACTCGGCTCCGCCCATCGCCACGCCGTCTCGACGCCGATCGCCGCGAGAAACACCAGCGGCACCGCGATCGGCATCACGCACCACGGGGTCTTGTACGGGATGGCCGAATAGACGGCAAGCTGAACGGCGAAAAACGTCAGGAAGAAGATGGAATCACCGCGCCGGTTGCGTGCGAGATCGACCAGCGCGGGCGCCGCCGCGACCAGAAGCGGCCAGTAGTAATAGAGCAGAAGTCGCGGAAAGTAGATCGCCGATTTCACGTGCCCCGTGTCGCTCACGCCGGTCTTGAGCCAGGGCACGTACGCGACGAAAAAGTCGGCGATGCCGCGCGGGTTCGTGCCGAAGGTGGTGAACGTCAGAATCCACACGATAAGCGCGATGCCGAGGGCGTCGAGTGCGCGGCGCAGAGAGATCCGCCCCACGGGAACAGCGAAAGCGACGCCCGAGGACGACTCGCGCCCGGCGAATCGCGCGGCGACGAACCCGGCCCCCATCCCCAGCAGGGCAATCGCGGTCGTCTCCTTGATCGCGAACGCCCCGACGAGGGCGAGGAGCGTGCCGTGCAGATCGCGCGGACGCGCATCGCGCAAGAATCGCAGGAAAAAAAGGACGGTCGCGACGAGAAAAAGCGAGAGATAGACCTCGTGAATGAAGGTGCGCGAGAAGTACACATCGGGCGCGGCCACGGCGATCACGCCCGCACCAAAGAGCGCGCCCACCGGCCCCACCAGCGGCGCGGCCGCCAGCAGCGCCACCACCGCGCAAAGACCCGCGAGGGCGGGCATCGAACGCAGCACCACTTCATCGTCGCCGAGCAGCGCCACCACGGGAAACGCGATCTCGTAAAGCAGCGGACCGTGGAAGTTTTCGGGGTTGTAGGCGTAGCCCTCGCCGCCGAGAAACCGATCGACGAAGTGGTGATTCACGCCCTCGTCGTGGTGCATCGGTTTGCGTTCGAGGTCCCAAAAACGCACGAACCCGGCGACGGCCAGCACGAGCACGGCGAGAACGGGATACCAACGGGAAGGCGGCATGGGCGCCGATATTGTCACAGCACTCCCGGCGTCTCAAGTCCGAATGTTGCCCGAACGCGCCCCGAGCGCACCCCGCGCGCGTCGCCCGATTGCCCCCGATCGCGCCGATGCGTAATCTGCGCGCATGTTGAAGGTCGATCTGCATAACCATACGAATTTCAGCTTCGACGGCTCGATGAACCCCCGCCAATTCGTGCAGGCCGTGCGCGAGGCGGGTATCGACGTCGTGGCCGTCACCGACCACGGCACGCGCCTGGGCGGCCTCGCCGTGCGCGAGCTCGACCCGCCGTTTCGCGTCATCGTCGGCTGCGAGATCATGACGACGCACGGCGAGCTGATCGGCCTGTTTCTCGACTCGCTGACAAAAGATCCGCCGCGCGGCATGGACCCGGTGGATGCGGCGAAGTTCATCCACGACGCGGGCGGCGTGACCTATCTGCCGCACCCCTTCCTGCCCTACCTGGGCTCGCGCATGCGGCCCGAGGTGCTGCCGCGCCTCGCTGCGCATCTCGACATCGTCGAGGGCCTCAACGCCCGCAGCAGCCAGGTCGCGCACGACCGCGACGCGATGCTGTGGGCGCGCGCGCAGGGCATCGCCATCGGCGGTGGATCGGACGCGCACGTCGCCTCGGGCGTCGGCACGGGCTTTGTGCTGATGGACGATTTCGACGGCGCGGCGGATCTGGTCGCCAAGCTGCGAAACGGATCGCTCGTGTGCCGCGCCCGCGAGCAGACCTGGCGCTCGGCGATCAATCTCGCGATCGGCGTGACGCTCGGCTACCGGCGCATCCGCGGGATGAAGGCGCGCCTCGACGCGGGCGAGCCGCTGCGGGCCGCGTGGGACAAGACCTACGTGGGCGTCGCCGGGTAGATCCGCGCGGCGTTCTCGATCGGCGCGCCCGCCAGCAGCGACGCATCGAAGATCTCCCGCCAGCGCGCCGGCATGGCCGCGACCACCTCGATCTCCTCGGCGCGCACCGGATGCCCGAAGCGCAGCCGCGTCGCGTGCAGCGCGATCATCGGCCCGAAGCCGCGCCGCGCGCCGTAGCGGCGGTCGCCCGCGATCGGCACGCCCGCCCCGGCGAGCTGCACGCGGATCTGATGGCTACGGCCGGTCTCGATCGTCACCTCGACCAGCGTCTCGTTCGCCGCGCGCGCCATCACGCGGTACTCCAGCGCGGCGAACTTCGCCCCCGCCGCGTTCTCCGTCACGATGCGGCTCGTGTTTCGCGCCGCGTCCTTTTTCAGATGCTGTTCGAGCCGCGCGCGGTCTTGCGCCGGTGAACCCTCGACGACGGCCAGATAGGTCTTGGTCACGCGGCGCTCGCGAAACGCCTCGGCGAGCCGCGATGCGGCCTTGGATGTTTTCGCCAGCAGCAGCACGCCCGACGCCGGGCGGTCGAGGCGGTGCAGGCTCGCGAGGTGCACGTTGCCGGGCTTCGCGTCGCGCGTCTTCAGGAAGTCGCGCACGTCGTCGATGATGCTGGGATCGCCGGTGCGATCGGGCTGCGAGGCCGCGCCCGCGGGCTTCACGATCGCGATGACGTGGTTGTCCTCGTAGACGACGTCGATGGGCACCAACGCGTTGCCGCCGCGCGCCATGCCGATCAATACGGCGGCGGGGGCGGCAGCAGCGTCTGGAGCAGATTGACGATGGTGCGCAGCGTGTTGCGCAGGCCGTCCTCGGTGATGTCGCCCTCGAATCCCGCGTTCAGCTCCCAGTCGAAGCTCGGCAGCAGCGGCGGCAATCCCGCGCCGCGCATCAGCGCGTTCAGGCTCGCGAAGTCGAAGGGGTTGGGATTCGCGGGATCGACGTCGTACTCGGTGTTGTCCAGAAAGCTGTCGCCCAGGTCGCGGAACATGTTTTCGTACGCGCCCGCGATCGACATGCCGTCCTCGTCGAGCTCGCCGTAACCCGGGATGAAGTAATGATCGAAGTCGGACTCGAACGCGAGGTCGCCGTTGACGTCGACGTAGCCGAGCACGTCGTCCACCTGATCGTCGGTTTCACCGCGGATCGTGACGAAGGTGTCCGCCGCCGCGCGGAAACCCAGACCGAGCTCGAACTGGATCTTCATGAAGTCTTCGAGCCCGCCGTCCGCCATCGTCAGGAAGTCGGGAAAGGCCGGGTCGTTGATCAGCTTGTCCAGGATGTCCACGATGATCGAGATGATCTCGGTGGTGCTGTAGCTGCCGAAGTCGATGTCCACGAGGCCGAACAGATACGACAGGTCGAGGTTGAAGTTCAGCACGGTCAGCAGCCGTACCGCGCCCGAAAGCGGCGCGACGAGCCCGTAGCTCGCCATCGCCTCGGACATATCCCAGTCGTCGCCGCTGACGTTTGCGATCTCCTCGAAATCCTGCCAAATCGGCAGCGCCGTGAGCTCGAGCGACAGGCACTCGACCTGCGATGCCTGCTCGACCAGATCCGGGATCTCGTCGGAGAGCTGCAGGAAAAGCGCGCCGAAGAGCTCGTCGAGAAGGTCGTCGATGAAGTATTGCAGGTTGCCGTCATCGTCCTTCGCCTGCTCTTCGTAACCTTGCAGGATGTAGTCGACGTAGGTCTGGATCAGGCTCATCGCGTCGAAGGTCGCCACGGCGTCGGCCAGAATCAGGCCCATCAGCGCGTCCTGATCGTCCGGGTCCTCGGCGAGCGCCGCCTGAAACTCCACGCGGGCGAGCGGCGCGGCGGGCACAACCAGGTAATCGAGGCCGGCCAGCGTGTGCGCGTTCGTCGACGGAGGGTCTTCCTCGCAGCCCGCGCCCGTGTCGTCGTCGCCGGTATCGTCATCGGCGATGTCGTCGTCCAGATCGTCGTCCGACGTGTCGTCGTCGTTTTGCGTATCGTCGTCGTCGCCGCCGCCGTCGTCGTCATCGTCGTCATCTCCGCATCCGCAGCCGGAAACGAACAACGCGGCCGCAATGAGAAGGAGCAGCCAGTACCGCGTGGACGATGTGCGCATGGGAAGCCTTCCGGAAAGAGAACGCCGATATTGTATCGACGCGGTGTCGGCTTGAAAAGCGCTTGAACCGGTTCGGTCGATTGTTGGCCGTTGGTCGAACGACGGCGGCCCCCTGCGTCGCGAACATCCGGGTAATGGCGCTTGGGCCAACCGCGTCAGGAGTCTTCGCTTCGCGCCTTTTGAGATTCGATGCGACCGAGCGTCGCGTTGACGCCGCGACAGCGGCGGTGCTAGTGGTGAGGCGATTCCAGCGGGGGAGCGCGCGATGATCGACGTGAAGTTCGTCGGGAGAACGTACGGGCCCGTGAAATATGTGGTGGGGCTCGAAAAGATCCGCGAATTCGCGAACGCCACCGGCGACACGAACCCGGCGTATCTGGACGAAGAGGCCGCGGCGAAGGGGCCGCTGGGCGGCATCGTCGCGCCGCCGATGTTTGCCGTGGTCTATCAGAAGGACATGATGGGCGCGGCGCTCTTCGACCGCGAGCTCGATCTGAACCTCGCCATGCTCGTGCACGGCGAGCAGGACTTTTGCTTTCACTTCCCCGCGCGGCCCGGAGACGTGGTCGTTTCGCAGGGGCGCATCTCTCACGTCGAGCGCAAGGACGACAAGGACATCATCTCCATCGAGGTGGAGTCGAGGGTCGGCGGGCGGCTGCTCACGACCGGCACGTACACCTTCGTGGTGCGGGGGTAACCCATGAAACGCAAGGCCGTTGACGTGAAAGCGGGCGATACGTTTCAGGCGACGAGCGGCGTCGGGCGCTATCAGCCGATCTACTACGCGGGCGCGTCGGGCGACTTCAACCCGATCCACATCGACGCCGAATTCGGCAAGATGGTGGGGCTCGGCGGCGCGATCCTGCAGGGGCTTTGCACCATGGCGTTCACGGCCAAGGCGCACACCGACTGGGCGGGTGATCCGAGCGCGCTGCGCCGGCTGAAGGTGCGTTTCGCGAAACCGGTCTATCCCGAGGACGACATCACGACGACGGCGAGCGTCGCGTCGGTCGAGGGAAACACCGTCACGACGCAGTTCGTTTCGAAAAACCAGAACGGCGTCGAGGTCATCACGCGGGCGCTCGCCGAATTCGAACTCGACTGACGCATCCGCACGGGCCGCGACGTGCGAATTCGGCAATGTGCCGCACCGAAACGCTCCGCCTTCGGACGATTCATCGCGCCTCGATCGTCCGCGACGCGAGGTACGCGTCGACCAGCACGAGGGCGACCATCGCCTCGGCCACGGGCACGACGCGCGGCGCGATGCACGGATCGTGGCGGCCCTCGATGCGAATCTCGCGCTCGCGGCCTTCGGTATCCACCGTTCGCTGTTCGCGCGAAATGGAACTGGTCGGCTTGACGGCGATGCGCGCGACGATCGGCGCGCCGTTGCTGATGCCGCCTTGGATGCCGCCCGCGTGGTTCGTCGCGAAGCCGCCCGCGTCCATGGCGTCGTTGCTTTCGCTGCCGCGAAGTAATGCCGAGGCGAAACCGTCGCCGATCTCCACGCCCTTGATCGCGCCGATGCTCATGAGCCCGAAGGCGAGGCGCGCCTCGAGTTTTTCGTAGATGGGATCGCCCCACCCCACGGGCACGCCCTCGGCGACGACCTCGACCACCGCTCCCAGGCTGTCGCCCGCGCTCTTCGCGGCCTCGATGGCGGCGACCATGCGCGCGGCGGCATCCGCGTCGGCGCAGCGAACCGGGTTCGTCTCGATGACCGCCGGATCGAAGGACCCGGCCGCGATATCGGCGACGCGCGTCACGTGACCCGTGATACGCACGCCCAGCGGCGCGAGGATTTGTTTGGCCACCGCGCCCGCTGCCACGCGCGCCGCCGTCTCGCGTCCGCTGCTGCGTCCCCCGCCTCGCGGATCGCGGATTCCGTATTTCGTATGCCACGTGTAGTCGGCATGCCCGGGCCGGAAGACCTCGGCGATCGACGAGTAGTCCTTGGAGCGCTGGTCCTTGTTGAAGATCACGAGCGCGATCGGCGCGCCGGTGGTCTTGCCTTCGTAAAGGCCGCTGAATACGTGGACGACATCGTCCTCGGCGCGCTGCGTGGTGACGCTCGACTGCCCCGGGCGGCGCCGGTCGAGTTCCGCCTGCACCGCGCCCAGATCGAGTTCGATTCTCGACGGCACGCCGTCGATCACCACGCCAATCGCGTGGCCGTGGCTCTCGCCGAAGGTCGTAATGCGGAATATCCGTCCGAAACTGTTGGCCGACATGATGCTCCGTCGCGTTTTTCCGGTTGCGGAACGAGACGGATCTTAGCCCGAACGGCGGCGCGGGGCGAGACGGCCGCGTGGACGTCGCAACGGAAAATTGGTACCACACCCGCGTCGGTTGCAGGAATCGAGGCAAACCGAGTCGGAGTTCGGTTGAGCTATCTCCTCTTCATCGATGAAAGCGGACACGATCGAAAAACGATGCCGTATGAAGTACGCGGCGGGATCGCGCTGCATTCGGGCAAACTCTGGCGATTCATACAGGCGATGATCCACTTGGAGGAATCGGTCTTCGGAGATCGGCGGAACCGGCACGGCATTGAGATCAAGGGACACCGCCTTCTGGACAAAGACAAGTTCCGTTGGGCCGCGCAGACCGGACCCATGGATGGCGTGTTTCGACGCGAATGTTGTCGGTCTTTTGTCGAGAAAACGCGAACGGGGAAACCGGTATCGCAGTTGGAATTCGCCGCCTACGGGCAGTCATGCCTCGCAATGGCGCAGGGAATATTCGGCCTGCTGGAC
>CAZPJD010000111.1:0-29165 GCA_964586775.1 uncultured bacterium
GTAGTCCGCCGCGCCGAGCTTCATCGCCTCGACCGCGTTCGAGATCGTCCCAAACCCGGTGATGACGACGACCGGCATGGTCGGGCGGATGCGCTGCGCCTCGCGAAGCACCTCCATGCCGTCGATGCGCGGCATGTTCACGTCGGTCACGAGAAGCCGAAAGGCATCGGACGAATGCAAGCGCGCCAGCGCCTCCTGCCCGTCCGTCGCGAGCGTCACATCGAACCCCATGCGCGCGAGGGTCAGTTCCAGCGCCTCGCGCATGTTGGGCTCGTCGTCGGCGACCAAAATCGGTCCGCGAAACTCGAGACTCACCGTTTACGCCCCCGTCATATCCGGCGCCGTCCGCGCCGCCGGCAGGCCGACCGTGAAACACGAGCCCTTCCCCGGCTCCGACTCCACGTCGATCGTCCCGCGGTGCGCCTGGATGATGTTGTGCGCGAGCGCAAGCCCGAGGCCGGTTCCGCGCTCCTTGGTCGTAAAGAAAGGATGAAATACCCGCGCGCTGACCTCGGGTGTCATCCCGCATCCGGTGTCGGAAATCCGCACGAGCACCGTCGGGGTCTCGACTCCGCCCGCATCGCGGCGGGTTTCGTCGGCCACCTCGACGCGGAGCACCCCGCCGCCGGGCATGGCCTGCGCCGCGTTGAGGAACAGGTTCATGAAGACCTGCTTGAGCAGCTCGGGATCGCCGAGCACGTCGCACCCGTTTCGGTATTCGCGTTCGAGGGTCACGTGCTGCGTGTCGAGCAGGTGCGTATTGTAGGACAGGCAATCCTCCACCACCGCATGGATCCCAACGGGACGGAACTCGGGCTGCGTGTTGCGGGCGAAGGACAGCAGATTGTTGATGGTGTGGTTCATGCTGCGGATGCCGTTGCGCACGCGCTCGACCATTTGCCGCTGCTCGGGCTGATCCGAAAGGTCCCGGGACAGCAGCGACGCGATCAGCTCGATCGATCCCATGGGGTTTCGCACCTCGTGGACGATCTTGACCGCCATTTCGCCCATGGCCGCCAGTCGATCCGTGCGCTGAGCCTTTTCGCGGTCGCGGGTTTCGCGCGTGACGTCGTCGATCACGAGCACGCGCCCCGGCTGCGCCTCGCCCGCCTTGGTCATGGGGTGCGCCGCGACGCGGAGCGTTCGCGCCGCGCCGTCCCGCGGGCGATACTCCATCTCCCGCTCGCGAAAGTCGCTGCGATCCGCAAGGACGTTTTCCCAGTCGCGCCGCGTGAAATGCGCACCGGCGATCACCTCGACGAATCGGGTGCCGACGAGTTCTTCGCGCGATTGGCCAACCAGTTCCGCCGCCGCCGCATTCACGGTGTCGATCGTCCCGGCACCGTCCAGCACCAACACGCCGCTGCGAAGGCTTCCGAGGATGTTCGACAGGTGCATCGACAGGCGTTCTTTTTCGTCGAGATTGCGGGCGAGTTCGAGGTTTTTTTCCTCGAGCTGCACGTTGAGTTCGTCGATCTTCGCGCGCAGTTCGTCATAGGCGCGAGTGACCGTCTCGCCCGCGCCCATGAAGCGCTCGAATGCCTCCTGCAACAGGCGCAGTTCGGCGATCTGCTGTTCGGTCGCGGAGGGTTCGAGGGCGGGTTCCATCAATTCACGCACCCCGGATGCGCAGTCGTTCGGAATTGGCGTTTCGCCAATCATCCACCCGTTTGAGCAATTCGAGCAAGCCCTTCCACCAGGAATCGAGCTTCGCGGGCGGCGTTTGAGCCGCGCCGGACTGCGTGAGGAAGTACACCGCCAAGCCTGCTCGTCCATCGTCGGGAAACGCGCTCAGCGCCGCCTCGAGCACCGGTTTGGCCCGGTCCTTCTGACCCGCCTGGTAGAACGCGCGCCCGAGCCCGTAAAGCGCATCGGCCAGCAGCGTGCGCTCCCGCTCGGTCGATGCGGGAAGCAGCAGATCGATCGACTGCCGAAAACCCTCGGCCGACGCGACCGTCTCGCCCGTTTCGAGCCGCGATAGCGACCTGGTGATGAGCAGCTCCGCGCGATCGACGGCGGCCTGCGGCATTTCGAGACCCTTCTCGGCGGATTCGACGGCCGCGACAAACCGGCTCTCGCGAAAGTGTAGTCGCGTGCGTTCCAGCGCCGCCTGTCGGCCGATCGGCCCCGAGTCCGTGGCCATGAGGTCGGCGAGCAGCGCTTCGGCCTCGTCCGACCGCCCGCGATCCATCTGGGCCTGCGCGCGCGCGAGCTTTGCATGCGCGGGGAACAGCTTCACGGCGGCCACCGACGAACCGATCGTCCACAGGCTGTCGTAGAGCGAGTTCTCGCGATACGCGCGCAAGATCTTCTCGAATGTCGCGGGCTTCATGCGCCGATCGAAAGCCAGGTCCACGTACTGGTAAAACGATCGGCATAGCGCCGTGTATTCTCGGGCGACCTCGGTCCGTTCGGCGAAACGCTCGAACGCGACCGAGAACACGTCGCGCACCTGGGCCTGGCGCGTGTCGTCGATCGGCCGCGCTGCGAGTTCGTCGAGCAGGGCCATGGCTTCGACGTATCGCCCGCCCGCCGTGTACATCCGCGCGAGACCGTACATCGCGTTCTCGGCGTGACGGGGAAAAACCGTGGAAGCGATCGTGCGGCGATAGCGCGTTTCGGCCTCGTCGCTCCACGGCGCCGGTTCGCCCGCGGTCAGCAGATCGGCGATGCGTAGGTCCGCCGCGTAACCCCATTCGTCCTCGGGGAACCTTTCGGCGAGGCGACGCCAGAAACTGAAGGCATCATCCGCTCGATTCTGCGCGAAGAGAATCTCGGCGGCGCGATACATCGCCGACGGCGTGCGATCCGAGCCCGGGAATCGAACGAGAAACTCCTCGAACACCGTCAGCGCTTCGGCGGACCGACCCGCTTCGCCCAGCAATCGCGCGTAGTCGAACAGCAACGCCTCGTCGAGGCGGGCGCGGTCGTTCGGCGTGCGAATCACCTGATCGAAATATTTCTGCGCATCGGCGCTCGCGCCCAGTTTCATCATGGCGACGCCGAGTCCCGTGAGCGCATCGAAGCTCTCGTCGCCCGTGACCGCCTCGTCGTCCTTCACATTCAGAAAGAGCCACGCCGCCGCCTTGGGCTGATCCATGTGCAGATAAGCGTGGCCGAGCATGAGCTTCGCGGGCCGGATGAGGTCGCTCTCGGGGTAGTTCTCAATCAGGAACGCGAACACGCCGACGGTTTCGGGGTCGTAACCCTGAGCGACGTTGATCGCGCCGATTCGAAAGTACTTCAGGTCGTTGCGATCGGAGCGTGGAAACAGCGCGATGAGGTCGAGATAGATCCGCTTCGCGAAACGCACCCGCAGATCGAGGTTCGCGCCCGCACCGTTGAAAAAGAAGCCCTCGGCCTCCAGCAGGCGCGGCAACTCGTCGTCGCGCCACTCGGGATGCACGACGAAAACGCCGGTCACAATTTCCTGAAGCCGAATCCATTCGCCCTTTCGGTGGGCGTCGAGCGCGGCATCGAGGGCGTCGCCGAACTTCGTCCGTTCCTCATCGCTGATGTCGAGCCGATAAGGAACGCGAAAGAGCGGCGATTCGACTTTCGCTGCATCGGATGCGTATTCGGCCTGTGACGGCTCGGAATCGGCTGCGGTCGGAAAGGCGTCCTCGGGTGGATTCGCCAAAGCGCCGGTAGCGGCCAATAAAGCCACCGTCATGACCAGCAGACGCACGAGGGTGTTTACGGGAACGCGGCCCATTGGTCCAAAGAAACAGCAAGGACAATGCCAAGAACAAGCCCGGATGCGTTCCGGCGATGGCTTTTTATTTTTGAATACTTCTAAATATTTGCGTTTTTGCACGGAAACTCGCGGACCTGGGATCAGCGTTGCCAATTTTTTGGCTGTTCGGACTTTGGAGCGACGCCAATTCGCCGACAAAACGGCCCGCTCAGTGCGCGGTATCACCCGCATATTTCTGCGAGATCGTGGCTTCCAGACCCTTTTTCTTGATCTTTTCCACGAGCGTCGTTCGCTTGATCCGCAGGAGCTGGGCGGCTTGGTTTTTATTGCCGCGCGTGCGTTCGAGGGCCGACATGATGATGCGGTTCTCGAAGTCGTCCACGACGTTGTTGAAGTCGATGCCGTCGTCGGGAATCAGCACCGCATCCGGCAGACGCACCCCGGTGCGTTTGCGGATCTTGTCGGGCAGGTCGTTCAAGCGGATTTGGCCGTTATCGGAGAGAATGACGAGGCGCTCGATGAGGTTTTCCAGTTCGCGCACGTTTCCCGGCCAGTCGTAGTCGAGAAATGCCTGCATGACGTCGTCGCTCAGCGGAGCGACATCCCGCCCCTTCTCCTCGCGGAAGTGCTGCAGGAAGTGCGTGACGAGGAGCGGAATGTCGCTGCGTCGTTCGCGCAGAGGCGGGATTTTGATGGGGATGACGTTGAGCCGATAGAACAGGTCCGCGCGGAATGACCGGTCTTCCACCGCTTTGTCGAGGTCTTTGTTGGTCGCCGCGATGACGCGCACATCGACCTTGCGCGGCTTGTTCGAGCCGATCGGCTCGATCTCGTGTTCCTGCAGAACGCGCAGCACCTTGACCTGCAGCGCCGGGCTCATTTCGCCGACTTCATCCAGAAAGATCGATCCGCCGTCCCCGGCCTCGAAACGCCCGACTCGGTTCGCCGTCGCGCCGGTAAACGAACCCTTCACGTAACCGAAAAGTTCGCTTTCGAGCAGCGTCTCGGGGATCGCCCCGCAGTTGACGGGAACGAGGTACTTGTTGCGTCGATCGCTGTTGTAGTGGATCGCGCGGGCGACGAGTTCCTTGCCGGTGCCCGACTCGCCGATGACGAGCACGGTGGAGTCCGACGCCGCGACGCGCTCGATCCGCCGAAACAGCTCCTGCATCAGCGCATGATCGCCGACGATGTTCTCGAAGCGGTATTTTTTTTTGAGCTGCTGCTTGAGCGTCAGATTTTCGGTCTGAAGCCGCTGATATTCCAGCGCGCGGCGGACGATCATCCGCATTTCGTCGATCTGGAAGGGCTTACTGATATAATCGTGCGCGCCGAGTTTCATCGCCTCGACGGCGGAGGCCACACTCGCGAAACCCGTGACGACGATCGACGCCGTCGCCGGCGACGCGCTCTTCATCTCCTTGAGCAGCGTGATGCCGTCCATGCGCGGCATCTGAAGATCGGTGACCATCAGGTCGAAGCTCTGTTCGCGCGCGAGCGACAGCGCCGTGTGACCGTCGGACACGCCCGCGACGTTGTAACCCTCCATCTCGAAGAGCCGCGTCAGGAGCTGGACGGTCTCGCGATCGTCGTCGACGATGAGGATCGAGCCCGACATCCTTACTCACCAGCGCCTTTGCCGTCCGCCCACTGGTTCGCGCGGATCATCGACCGCTGCACATCCACGACGTGCTGGATAATGCGCTCGCGATCGTCGTTGGCCAGGTCCGTGTAGTGTACGGCCACCAGATAGCGCTCCAACCCGTACCCCGCCTTCGCGTCTTCGATGCGCACGACCTCGCCGATCATGTGGATGGGTGTCGTCACGAGGTAGCCCAGATACATCGACATGAGCAGACGCTGGCCGACGTCGAAGGTCTCTTCGCACGAAAACAGCATCCCGGAGCCCGAAATGTTGCAGTGAACCTCGCGCCGCCCCGCCCGCGCGCCAATGGCCGACGCCGGGCGCTCGAGCAGTTCGATCATCAGATCGACCTTGCGTTCGAGGGCTTTGATCGCCTCGATCACCGCGGTGGTCGGTTGGTCGAGTGTCCCGTCGGCCGCGAACGCCACGCCGCGCTTGGTCGCCGACGCCCTCGCCTCGCGGGCGCGCAAAAAGACCAGTTCATCTTTCGCCCGCTGGTAGTTCTCCGGTTCGATCGGGCGATACTCCAGACGAACGATGTCCTTGACCCGTACGTAGTCACGTGCGTCGTGTGGCGGAATCGTCACCGGCAACTCCGAGGTTGGAGGATGCCTCCTCTTCGCACGGATTGATTTCAGTGTCAACGATTTGACGGGCAATTCTCCGGGTTTTTCACCAATTTTTTGACAGGATCGCCGTTTGGAGCACAAAAGGGCGATGCCACGCGCGCTTGACACCCCGCGGGCCATTTCCTACGTTGAACACCTGCTCGAAATCCGCCGAAATTCCGGCGCGTTTTTTTCGATGCCATCGGAGTTTCCCATGACCGGCTCGGTGCTGGCCGATCTGAAAGCGCGCGGCGTGGTCGCCGATCAGACGCATCCCGACCTGGATGCGGTGCTCGCCAGGCGGTCCATGACGCTTTACGCCGGGTTCGACCCCACCGCCGATTCGCTGCACGTGGGCAACCTCTCGATCATCATGCTCTTGCGCCGTTTTCAGGCGTTCGGGCATAAGCCGCTGGCCCTCGTCGGCGGCGGTACGGGGATGATCGGCGACCCCTCGGGCAAGGAGCACGAACGCCAGCTTCAGACCCGCGCCGAAGTCGAACGCAAGTCCCAAGGGTTACGCGGGGTACTCGGTCGGTTTCTGCGTTTCGGGACCGGGCCCTCGGACGCGGCCCTGCTCGACAACTACGACTGGCTCGGATCGCTGAACCTGATCGAGTTCCTGCGCGACATCGGCAAGCACTTTCGCGTGCAGGACATGGTGGCCCGCGAATCGGTGAAACGCCGCCTGGAAAAGCAGGAAGGCATCAGCTTCACCGAGTTCACCTACCAGCTCCTACAGTCCTACGACTTTTGGCACCTGTTCAAGCACCACGGTTGCGAGTTGCAGGTCGGCGGGTCCGATCAATGGGGCAACATCACCGCCGGGACCGACCTGATCCGCGAACTCGAAGGCAAACCCGCCTACGGGATCACCGGGCACCTGGTCACGCGCGCGGATGGGTCGAAATTCGGCAAGAGCGACGACGGGAAGACGGTCGTCTGGCTGACCGCCGAAAAGACGAGCCCCTTCGACTACTACCAGTTTTGGCTGCGTTCGGATGATCGGGATGTGATGCGTTACGTCAAGATCTTCACCGACGTGGACGCCGCCGAGTGGCCCGAACTCGAACGCACGCTGCGCGACGAGCCCGGGAAGCGCGTCGCGCACCACCGACTCGCGTTCGAGGCGACGGCGCTGGCGCACGGAATTGGAGAAGCCGAGCGTGCCCGCGAGGCGGCGAGTGCCGCCTACTCCGGGAACCGCTCCGCCGCCGCCTTCGATTCCGCCCCGACGACGAATATCACGCGCGAACGAATCGTCTCGGGCCTGACGGTCGCCGAGGCTTTTGAGCTGTGTGGGCTCGTCCCCAGTCGCGGCGAAGCCCGACGCAAGGCGCAAGCGGGAGCGCTGCGTATCAACGACCGACGGGTCGATGACGCGATGGCGAAATTCTCGATGAGCGACTTCGACGGACACGGGCGGTGCGTGCTCCAGTTCGGCAAACAAAAGCTCCACGTCCTGCGAATCGAACCCGCATAAGGAACGACATATGGCGAGCGCGATGAGATCGGCGATGAATCGAAAAACATTCCTCGCGCTGCTCGCGTGCGCGATGTTCATGGCCGCGGGTTGCGGAAGCGGCGATGACGACGACGATGACAGCGACAGCGCGTACGATGACGACACCGATGACGATGCGGACGACGACGCCGACGACGACACGTTTCCGCCGCTCGACGACGATGCCCAGGAAATCGATTTCTGGCCGGTGAACCCCGCACCGCAGGCCGAGATGGCCGCGTGGTTCGACGAGCGTCCCGCACTGCTCGAACGCAGTCTCTACTTCTCGTGGTTCAACGCGCTGGACGGCTACCCGGGGCGCGGCGCGCTCGGCGACTTCGGCGTCGGCAACGGGCGAGTGTTCGCGCTCGAAGGCATGAACCGCGACATCAACGCGCTCACCGAATACACGGGGCCGTACTACCAAAACAATGGCGGACGCTTTGGCGACACCCCCGCGCGCCTGTTCGTGAACAGCGAGGCCGTTACACCCGGCCACCAGTGGATTTGGCGCGTGCGCGGCGCGGCGATCAACGTGACCAAAACGATGAGCGCCGACGAGACGCTGGAACTGTTCACCCTCGATTTCGCGCCGCCCGAACTCGACGCCATCGTGCGTTTTCTCGTCGTTCGCAACACGCATGAAACGCTGACGATCGAAAACGTCTCCGTCCGCCAGGCGCCCGTGCGCGACGGCGATGACGAAATCGAAACGGCGGACGGTTGTCAAATCCAGCGTCGCGGCGAGAAGGTGCTGTACCTGTGCGGCGCGCAGGCTGGCGACGGCGTCGCCCCGGCAGGCGGCGATCTCGTCGCGTCGTGGCCGTCGCTCGGCCCCGGCGAGGAACGCACCGCGCTCACCGCGTTCATCTTCGTCACCGAGGACGACGAGGGATCGGCGGCCGCGATTCGCGACGATGTGCGCGAGCGCGGCATCGACACGCTTCTGGACGAGACGCTGGCCTGGTGGGGCGACTATCTCGACGTCGGCGCGAAGCTCGACGTGCCCGACCCCAAGGTCGCCGATCTCTACGAGGGCATGCTGGTGACCATCGGTGTGCTGACGGACCAGTCCGGCGCGGTCACGCCCATGAGCCGCTATTCGAGCGCGTGGCTGCGCGACACCGACGGCCCCACACGTTTCTACGATCGCATCGGACGATTCGACGACTCGGCGCGCACCATGGATTACGTCTATCGCGTCGGCGTGCTGGACCACGAGATCGCCAATTCGATGCCGCTCGACCGCGACGTCTCGGGCGTGACGGACCCCGTGGACGCGCGCACGTTTTGGGAGTCGTGCAACTTCATGCCCGGTCGCTACAAGGCCGAGGCGCCGAGTTTCGTGCCGATCATCTATTTCCGCCACTGGCTCGCCACGGGAAGCGACGACCTGATCGACGCGCGATACGAGTACCTGCGCGCGGCGTTGACGCTTCAGGAGCGCACCGCCGAAAACCTCATGCGATTCAGCGGCGACGAGACGTTTCGATATCCGCTCATGACCGCGATGCTCGAACTCGAAGAGGTGCAGGAGAATTACTACTCGCTTTACTCAAATCTGCTGATGGTCGTCGCGTCGCAAATGATGAGCCGGATCGGCGAATCGACGGGGCGCGATGAGGACGTCGATCTGTTCGACGACATCGCGAACGACGTGCGCGCGGCGACGGAGGCGAACTATCGCTTTGGCGACCGCTACGCGCCGGTGCTCGCCATCGACGACCTCGAACCGTGGAACTTTCCGTTCGAGGACGTCTCCACGCAGCCCGTCTGGCTCGGCTACTTCGACGGCGCGTCCGACGACGCGGCGGCAACCGTGCAGGACACCATCGACTTTCTCCAACGCGACGACGGCACCCTGCTCTTTCCCGAGGCGCTCTTCGGCTTCGCCGCCTCGCCGTATTACACCGGCATGGTGCCGGGGTTCCATCTGGTCAACGTCGCCCGCGTCGATCATCCCGATGGCGAGCTCGTATTCAACGCGATGGATCTGACCGCGAGCGAGTCGGGCAACTACTCTGAGATGCAAACGCGAAACCACAACATGTTCACCATCACGCACGCGCGCTCGGGTCGCGGGCTCGAGGAGATCACCTCGCGCTATCGCCCTTGGGAGGGCGGCATCAACCTGGACGCCGTGCTCGAATACCTCTTCGGAATGCATGTCGATGTTCCCGCGAGAACGATGCGCTTTTTCCCGCATCTGCCCAATCGCTGGACGTCGTCGGGCATGCGCGAACTGCCCGCCGGTATGGACGGCGATTACGACCTGCGCATCGAGCGTGACGGCACGAACTGGACGCTGACGATCGACAGCCGTTCACCGCACGACTTTGTCGGCGAGATGACCTTCGCGGACGAGGGATCGCTCGCGGTGTCGGCGACGGTGAACGACGCCGCGCACGCGAACGTGGAGACGATCGAACGATGGGGACGCACCCGGGCAACGCTGCGCGAGGTCCCCGTTTTGGCGAACGCGACGACCCGCGTGGTGGTTGCGTTCTCGACCAACTGAAAGGAACGCACCTGTGAAACTTGCCCTCATCGGCGGCGGCGGAATCCGCGGACCGCTCTTCGTCGAATCCCTCCTCGGCCGCCAGCAGCGCTCGGGCCGCGATCTCATCACCGAGCTTTGTCTTCACGACGTCCAGCCTAAGCGTCTCGACGTGATCGGCCCCTTCGCGGAACGGCTCGTCGAAGAAGCCGGTTCAACGATGCGCATCACGACAACGACGGACCTCGTCGCCGCTCTCGACGGCGCGTCGCACGTCGTCACGACCATCCGCGCGGGGTTCGAGCAGGGCCGCATCCACGACGAAAAGGTCTCGCTCGCGTGCGGGTGCATCGGGCAGGAGACTGTCGGGCCGGGCGGCTTCGCCATGGCGATCCGGTCGATCCCCGAGGTGCTGCACATCGCGCAAACCGCGGCGCGCGTGGCAGCGGGGGCGTGGATCATCAACTTCACCAATCCCGCCGGGCTGCTCGCGCAGGCCATGCAGGACTTCGGGTTTCGCAACAGCATCGGCATCTGCGATTCCGCCGATACGATTTCGCGCGACGTCGCGTTCCACTTCGGCGTCGATCACAAGAAGGTCACGCAGCGCGTCTTCGGTCTCAACCATTGCAGCTTCACGTACGAAGCGGCGGTGGACGGAAACGACCGCCTGGGCGAGATGCTCGCCAGCGACGGGTACATGGACGCCTTCATGGGCATCTACGAGAAATCGATGCTGCGCGATTTCCGGCTGCTGCCGAACGAATACCTCTACTACTACTTTTATCCCGAGGCCGCGTACGAGGCGATGCGCGCCGAGCCGCAAACCCGCGGCGAACAGATCCTCGCGCTCAACACGCGGTTCTTCGCGGGCGCGTGGGACGGCGATCGCCTGCGCGACCTTGCCGACATCCGCCGCCTGCACGACCAACTGCTCGGCGAACGCAGTCGCACCTACATGCAGTACGTGTGGGAGGAAACGGCGGCGGGCGAACGACCGAAGGTCAAAACGGATCACGGCGGCGAGGGGTACGCCGGCGTGGCGCTCGATTTCATCGAGGCCCGCTCGTCCGACACGCCCCGGCGCATCGTGCTCAATTACCTGAACGGCGACGCGATCGGGTTTTTCAGCGCCAACGACACGGCGGAGTTGACCTACGAGGTGAGCCGCGACGCGATACGGCCGCTCGGACCCACGTCGATTCCGCCGCGCGTCGAGTCGCTGCTGCGCACCGTGAAGTACTACGAAAACCTGACGAGCCTTTGCGCGCGCTTTCCTTCGCGCAAGGCCGCGCTCTGGGCGCTCGAGTCGAATCCCCTCGTGAATCACTCCCTCAAAGCCGAGCGGCTGCTCGACGGATTCATCAAGGCTCACGGAGGCGTGTTTGAACGCTTCGCCTGACGGCGTCGAGGTCTTCCTGCCCGCCACCGGGCGCATCTTCCTCGATTTTATTTTCACCGGCGCCGAGCGCGTCCCCACGCCCGGTGAGGAGATCTTCGCGAGCGGCTTTTCGGCGATGATCGGCGGCGCGTACAACGCCGCGCGGGCGCTGCATCGGCTCGGCGTCGGCGCGCACCTCGCCGCGGATCTCGGCCCCGACGTGCCTTCGCGGATCGTGCGCACGCTGTGGGATCGCGACGGCCTGCCCGCGACCTTTCGCCGCGAGGTCGATCACCCAACCGCCGCCATCACGTGCTCGTACAGCCTCGTGCACGATCGCGCGTTTCTGAGTTACGTCGATCGCCAGCCGCCGCCGATCTGCGAGCCGTCGGTGCTCTCCGAATACCGCGCCCGTCACGTGCTGTTTACCGGCATCCCGCCCGACGCCTCGTTCGTGCCGATGATGCGCGAGGCGCACCGCATCGGCATTCCCGTCTATATGGACAGCCAATATGTCGAGCGTTCCGTGACCGATGCGGACTTTCGAGAAATGCTCGGACTGGTGGACGTGTATTTCTGCAACGAACTCGAAGCGACCATGTTCACCGGCGAAGCCGACGTCGATGCGGCGGGCTCGGCCCTCGGTCGTTTAACGAATACAACGGTCATCAAGCTCGGCGCGAATGGCGCGGTTCTCATCTCGGGCGACACGCGCATCTCGCAGCGCGCGCCCGAGATCGAGGTGATCGACACCACCGGCGCGGGGGACTGCTTTGTGGGCGGATTCGTGTGGGCGCGCACGCGCGGCGCGGACT
This sequence comes from uncultured bacterium, assembly GCA_964586775.1. Lineage (GTDB taxonomy): Bacteria > Lernaellota > Lernaellaia > JACKCT01 > JACKCT01 > JADLEX01. The sequence goes on from CAZPJD010000111.1 coordinate 12,148, forward strand.
TGGCCGAGGCGTTGAGGGCGGGTGTCGCCGTCGGCACGCTGACCTGCCTGGGCTACGGCGGCGAAGCGACACCTACGCGCGAGTGTGCGCTCGCCCTGATCGGTAAGTTGCCGCCGGTCGTCACGCGAAGCTGAGGAGATCGGTCACGTCGGCGCGAGCGGCGTATCGCCGACGTACGACACCGTGACCGTCTTGATGTGACGCGGGTCCGCCGTCTCGACGCGCACCTGAAATCCGTCGAACTCGAATTCCTCGCCCACTTCGGGGACGCGTCCGATCCGGTCGAAGATCCATCCGCCCACGGTCGTGAAGGACCCCTCGGGGACCTCGGTATCGAAGTGATCCGCGAGGTCCGAGATGCCGAGCCGTCCCGACGCCACCACGTGTCCGTCCTCGACGCGCAGCATCTCGGTGTCTTCCTCGGTGTCGTATTCGTCCGCGATGTCGCCGACGATCATCTCGAGGATGTCCTCCATCGACACCAGCCCGCTCGTCCCGCCGTATTCGTCCACCACCACGGCGAGCTGGATCTTGCGCGCCTTGAATTCGGCGAGCAGGTCGGACAGCGGCTTGCTCTCGGGAATGAAGTAGGGCTCGCGCATGACATCGGCGAGGCGAATCTCGGTATCACGTCCCCAAAACCGGAACAGATCCTTGACGTAGAGAATGCCGACGATGCGATCAACGCTGCCGCTGTAAACGGGCACGCGCGAATGGCCGAACTCCACGATCGCCGTAAGCAGTTCCGCGACCGGGATCGTATCGGGAACCGCCCAAACGCTGATGCGCGGCACCATGACCTCGGCGGCGCTCGTGTTCGCGAGGTCCAGAATCCCTTGCACCATCTCCGAGGCTTCGTCGTCGATCAGGCCCTCGCGCTCGGCCTCGTCCATGATCTCTTCCAGACGTTCCTCGGGCGACTCGGGCCCGTTGCGCGGATCGGAAAATAGTTCCCTGATGCGTTCGAGTACGGTTCGAGTTGACAATATCGGCGCCTCCCCCGCGCCCGCCGCGTTTGCGGCTCCCCATGTCCTGCACGGATTTATCTTGAAGCAGGGCGGCCGTCGAAATCAAGAAGGCTCATTGGCGGGCGAAAATGTCACGGCCAAAACGGGCGAAGAGGTCTTTCTCCACCTCGGCCATTTCGGCCACCCGCGCCTTGTCCACGCCCTCGTGGTTGTAGCCGAGCAGATGGCAGATCCCATGGATCAGACAAAACGCGATCTCCTCGATCGGCGCCATGCCCGCCTTCGCCGCGTTTCGCGCGCAGGTTTCGACCGACACGACCACGTCCCCAAGCACGCGGTGCTCCGTCGTCGGCGCGGCCTCGTCCGAGCTCTCCTGCTGGCTCATCGAGAGCACGTTCGTCGCCCGATTTTTTCCAAGCCATTGCCGGTTCCACTCGCGGATGCGTGCGTCGTCGACGAACACGACCGACAATTCCCAACCCGTCTTTCCGCAAGCCTTCATGACGTTTGCGGCCATCCGGCGAAGGAGTGGAATCGGAAGGTCGATCAGGTCCTGTTCGTCAAGAATCAGAACCCGGGTTGCCCTGGACGACCTGGAGGGGGCGCTTTTTGGCATGGACGTCTTCCGGATATTCGATGCGGCTGTGGTAGAAACCCGCGATGACCTTGAGGAAGGCCTTGGAGACCCGCCCGAGGTCGCGCAGCGTCAGATCGCATTCCGAGAGTTGCCCGTCGAGAAAGAACTCGTTGATCGTCCCTTCGACGCACTCCTCAAGCCGCGTCGGCGTAGGATTGGGGAGCTGCCCCGCGCGACCCTCGACCGCGTTGGCGAGCATCACCAGCGCCGCTTCTCGCGTTTGGGGACGTGGTCCGGGATAGCGAAAATCGTCTTCGCCGAGCGACGTGCGTCCGTCGGCGCTCTGCTTCGCGCGATCGAAGTGCTTCTTGATCAGGCTCGTTCCATGATGCTGGCGGATCACGTCGATGATCTGATCGCCGAGCCGATGCCGCCGCGCCAGCTCGACGCCCTCGCGGACGTGCGACGTGAGAATGAGGACCGACATCGAGGGATACAGCTTGTCGTGCGGATTCTCGTCGGGCGCGTAGTTTTCGGAGAAATACTCGGGCTTATTGAGCTTGCCGATGTCGTGATAGATCGCCGCGACCTTGGCGAGTAACGGATTGGCCGCGATCGACTCCGCGCCCGCTTCGGCCAACGAACCCACGATCGTCGAATGGTTGTAGGTGCCCGGCGCGCGCAGCACCATCTCCTTGAGCAGCGGATGATTCAGGCTCGCGAGTTCGAGCAGCGAAATGTTGCTGGTGTAGCCGAGCAGGCTTTCGACCAGCGGAAGCGCCGCCAGCACCATCACCCCGCACAGCGCGCCGCCGACCAGTCCTCCCACGATGTCGAGGAGTGTCGACCACGACATGAAGTCCGACCAGGAACCCGGCATCGCCTCGAGGCCGACGAGCGTCGCGGCGTTGACGAGCCCGACGAAAAGCCCAGCGCGCAGCAGCATAAGGCGTCGCGATTGCCGCCCCACGAAATGCGCTCCCGCCACCGAACCAACGAGCACGTAAACCGTAAACGCGTGATCGCCGCCGAGCAGCAATCCCGCGATGACGGACACGATGAGTGCCGCGAAGACCGCGACCTCGGAGTTGAGAACGATTCGCACGAGCATCGCCGCCGCGGCGATCGGCATCGCATAGTGAAGGGCCGTGTCGGGAATGAACTCGAAGGTCTCGGTCACGACGCCCGAGACGAGCGTGCCGAGGCGCGCGAGGAGCGCCGTGGCCACGACCACGATCCCCAGCAATGCGAGATCGCGAGTCGCAACGCGAAATTTGCGGATGTTGCGATGGCCGAACACGATGACGGTGAACTGCAACAGAAATACGAGCGAGGCTGTCGCGGCAAACGCGATCCAACGGCTTGCGCCCGGCGCACCAAGATGAATCTGGTTGAGGATTGCGAGCTTGTCGGCGGTGACCTTCTCGCCCTCGCCCACGATCACCTGATTCTTCGCGAACTTCACGAGCGACGGCAGCACCGCTTCGCGCGCTTCCTGCCGGCGCTTCGCGGTCTGCGCGGGGTTGAATGTGGTGTTGACGCCGGTGAGCGCGACGCCGATCTTCGCGGCGATCTGCGCCGCGCGCTTGTCCGTGGCCGCGGCGCGCACCCGCCGCTCGGCGTCCTTTTCAAAAGCCGCCGCGTCCGCCACCTTCTCCGTGGCGCTTTCGATCGTTTCCTTGCCGGTCGCCACGTCGCGCACGATGTACACACGCTTGCCCTTGGGCATGTCGTCGAGCCGCGTGCGGAATTCGTCGAGATCCGTCACCAGGTAACGATCCGTCGACAGCTCGAGAATCTGCCGGACCAAACTCCGGACCTCGGTCGCGACGGTCGGATTCGCCAAGGTCTGGAACTCCTGCGCCCCGATGACCTCCGCGCCCAGGGTTTCGAGAAATCGCGCGCGCGCGTCGGCGAGCTCGTCGCGCGACGTCACGCGCAGCTCGCCCGACTGCGCATTCGCGTCGAATCCCAGCGATTCGCCGAGCCGGTCGAAGGCGTCGTCGAGCCGGCGCGCCTGCTCGGACGCGGTGTCGGAGTTGATGTCGTAGATGGGCGGCGTCTCGGCCGCGGCCTGTTCCCGCCGGATGCGCGTGCTCTCGACGTCTTCCACCGTCATCGAGTGCCGCGCCTTGACCGCGCGCTGGACGTACTCGCCCTCCTGATAATCGGGAGCAAACACGATCAGATCGGGCGATACAAAAAGCGCGACGAGCAGCGACGTGACGAGCGTGAGCGGCCAGCGGCGGTCGATGAAGCGTTTGAGGCGACCGCCCGCCATCGCCTTCAGCAGGCGATTGGGCCATTCGGTGATGGCGTCGGTCCCGCCGGCGCTTTTTTTACGAAACCGGCTCGTCCCCACCGTTTGGCCTCCCGCGCTCGCGCGCTGGACGTTCCGGGCTTTTTCGCGCCGATTCGAAATTTTCGTAGGCGCGGATGATGTCCTGCACCAGCGGATGGCGCACCACGTCGGTGCGGTCGAATTCGACGAAGGCGATGCGGCGCACGTCGCGCAAAATCTCGCGAATGACGACGAGGCCCGACATCGCGCCCGGGCCCAGGTCGATCTGCGTCACGTCACCCGTCACCACGGCCTTGCTGTGAAAGCCGAGGCGCGTGAGGAACATCTTCATCTGCTCGGGCGTGGTGTTTTGCGCCTCGTCGAGGATCACGAACGAATCGTTGAGTGTGCGCCCGCGCATGAACGCGAGCGGCGCGATTTCAATGACGCCGCGCTCGATGAAACGCTTCACCTTTTCGAAGGGGATCATGTCGTGAAGCGCGTCGTAGAGCGGGCGAAGATACGGATTGACCTTTTCCATCAGATCGCCGGGCAGGAAGCCGAGCTTCTCGCCCGCCTCGACCGCCGGACGGCACAGGATGATGCGTTCGACCTCGCCCGCCGTCAGCGCGGCCACGGCCATGGCCATCGCCAGGTAGGTCTTGCCCGTGCCCGCGGGACCGATGCCGAAGACGATGTCACAGGTGCGGATCGAGTCGATGTACGCCTTCTGGTTGACGCTCTTGGGCGCGACGGCGCGGCGCTTGGGATTGACCAGAATCTTGTCGAGAAAAACCTCTTTGAGGTTCTTCACGCGACCCGAGGCGAGGATGTGCGCGGCGTGCTCGACGTCGTCGGCGTTGACGACGAAGCCCTCCTCAAGCAACCCGCGCACCTGCTCGATGAGCTTGCGCACCATCACCACGTCGTGCGGCGCGCCCTCGACAAAGAGCTTGGTGCCGCGCGCCGACAGACGCACCCCGAGCACGCGCTCGATGGCGCGCAGGTTTTCGTCCTGCTCGCCGCAAACGGTCCGCGCGATTTCGCCGATGTCGAACTCGATCGGCGCGCCGCCGTCCGTCGCATGACGAGAACCCCGGTTCGCGCGGTCGTTCGTGAATCGATCGGCGGGCATGGCTAGCGAGCCTTCGACGCGCGAAGGCCCGGAGCGGACTCCGGGCCGGAAGGTCGTGATGTGGGCATCGGAAACATCGCGGTCCGCGGGAGCGCTCTCAGCAACTGCAACAGCCGCCCGTGATCTCCCCCTCGGGCCACCCCGGCGATGGCGTGGGGGGTTCCTCGGTCACGCAGCGCGCGTTGTCTTCGTCGCACACCTCATCGTTGTCGCAGGGATTGCCCGCGGAGATGCACGCCGAGTCGTCGTTGGAACAGATCTCGGGACCATTGCAGAACTCGCCGTCGTCGGGGCAGACGGGCGGATCGCCGGTCAGGCACGAGTCGGTATCTTCGTCGCAATAATCCGCGCCGTTGCAGTAGACGCCGTCGTCGGGGCACATCGGCACGTCGGAGTGCCCGCAGTCGTCGATCTCCTCGTCGCACAGTTCCGCGCCGTTGCAGTACTGACCGTCGTCGGGGCACTCGGGCGGTTCCTGGTCGTCGCAGGAATCGGAGTCCTCATTGCAATACGCGCCGCCGTTGCAATACACGCCGTCGTCGCCGCAGTCCGGTGCGTTCTGATGCCCGCAATCGGCGATGCTCTCGTCGCAAAACTCCTCGCCGTTGCACCACAGTTCGTCGTCGGCGCACTCGACCGGTTCGCCCGGCTCGCACTCGAAATCGACGCACTTTTCCTCGCCGTTGCAGAACACGTCATCGGCGCAATCGGCGTCTTCCTCGCACAGCGGCTCGAAATCGGTCTCGAGGTTGTCGATGATCCAGTGGTTGCCGAGGCTCTGGATGCGGATGTACGAAATGCTGCCCTCGACGGTCAGGATGTCGAGCGCGCCGGTGTTGGAGTTGATGCCGCCCGAATCGGTGTCGACGAGCACGTTGAACTGGTTGTAGGCGTTGACGGTCATTCCGTACGACGACGAATACCCCAGGGTCACCGAGGATACGCCGTCGGGGAACGTGATGAGACCCTCGTCGCGGTCGGCACCCATCCAGGCGAAGAAATCGCCTTCGGACCACAGCGCGCCGTCGGGATAGGGACCGTTGTACTTGGGCTCACCCGGTACCGGTCCGGCAACCGTCCAATCGCCGTAGACCCAGTTGTATCCACCGGCCGGCGAAAACACGATGGAGGGATCGGGCGAGACGACATTCGCGGCGTCGTTGCCGCCCTCGAAATCGACGAGGATCGCCCCCGCCGTCGCCGCCGTCATCACGCCGCAAATCAGGGCGATCGCGCCCAAGGTCTTTCGATTCATGTCAGTCGTCCGATCCCATCGTCGTCGCCGTTACGGGCACGTCGGTCCCACCAATCCCGGGCTGCTCTGGAAACAGAACGCGTCCTCGGGCGGGATCGGGTTGATGGTCCAATACGTCCCGTCCCAGACCGCCGTGAACACGTGCCACACGGTGGCCGGCGTGTTGGGCGGCATGGTGAAGGTCGTCTGCAGGCATTCGGCCGCACCGCCGGACGAGTACACGTTGACCTCGAGTCCCTGCGAATTCGACATCGCCTGCGAACCGCCCGAACCGAGGTTCGTGTAGTCGTGCACGAGGAAGCTGTAGGTTTCGCCGATCACCGGATCCTGGCTGAGGCCGATCGTGGTCGTCTCGGGTCCATACGACAATGTGTCGTCCACGTCGAGGTTGACGATCACGTCGCAACCCATCTGTGCGAAATAAAGGTGGTACGGGTTCTGCGGGCTGCAGCCATAGTGCGGCGCCCACAGATGCGAATCCAGGTCGCTCGGCACGGCGCCCCACGTGAGCACGACGCGCATCTGGCCTTCGAGCAGCGCCTGGCTGAGCGCGGCGTTCTGGTTGTCGATCGTCTCGGCGCCCTGCGTCCAGACGACGATATTCGACTCGCACATGTTCGTCGTGGCCGCGGCCCGCGCGGTGTAAACGCCGGCCCGCATGTTGTTGACGATGTAACGGCCCGTGAAGGTCGTGCGCGCGGTGTAGAGCACGGGCTCCGTCGTCGGGGCGTTGATGCCCCGTCGAAATTCCAGATCGACGCCGTTGAGCGGGCCGCCCGTGAGCGCATTGCGGATGAATCCGGCCGCCGTCCCGTGCACCACGACGGGCTCGCGCACCATCTTGCCCTCGGGAAGCTGCGTCACCGCGTCGGCGGGCGCGCGCGTCCAGATCTTCGTCTCCATGAATCCGGGCGCGTTGAGCGTGATGTAGTAGTCGAGGTCTTGAAGCGCCGGAAACGCGAAGGTCCCGTCCGCCGCGGTCGTCGTCGAGTCGACGGGCGTGCCGTCGTCTTCGAACAGTTCGACATCCACTCCGGACAGCACCTGCCCGCCCTCGGCATTCACCGCGATGCCCTGAACGTCGCCCAGCGCCAGCGGAAGCGCGATCGCCAAAGATGCCACGTCCCGCGCGTCGAAATCGCCCTGGAACACCTGGAGGTCTTCGGTGGTCTGCATGTCGGACGCCACGTCGACGTTTCCGGCGATCGTGGTTTCGTCGCCCACGCCCGCGCCGGCGGCGAGCATCGCCAATCCGGCGACGATCGCCATGACCGCGAATAACCTGAATTTCATGCCACACCACCTTCGCCGCGCAACGGCACGGCCAACGTCAGGTCGCAACACAGGCCCTTGTCTGTCGATTGTAAATTGAGGCGCGGTGAAGTCAATGCGAAATCGCGTCAGGTCGCGAATTTGAAACGCATTCCCCGGGAGGGGAATGAGGGGATTTTCCCGGGAAATATGGGGGTCGAAGCGGCCTGGTAAGCCGGGTTCTGTCCGGACGAAGCGCTCCCCACGAGCCACCTCGCCCGCGACGACCATTCCTCTAGGACGACCGTTGCCGATCGCCTCCAGCAGCCGACCCGGGGTCTTGGGCGGGCCGCCCGTAACACCCCGATTTGGCCTTGCACCGGGTGGGGTTTGCCTCGCCGCCGGTCTCCCGGCTGTCGCGGGTGCGCTCTTGCCGCACCATTTCACCCTTGCCGTCGACGCTCGCGCGCCGCTTGGGCGGTGTTATTTCTGTGGCACTTTCCCTGGGGTCGCCCCCGCCGGCCGTTAGCCGGCACCCTGCCCTGCGGTGCCCGGACTTTCCTCCCGCGGCTCGCGCCGCCGGCGGTCGTCTCGGCCGCTTCGACTCATACAGATTAGCGGGAAATGCCGGGCCGCGAAAGCGCCGCGTCACGCGCGTTCGTCGATCGCCTCGTTGCTGAGCCGGTCGGCGATGACGTTCTGCTCGCGGCGCACGTGGCGGTACAGGACGCGTTTGAAACGCTTTTCCTTCGCCTTCACGATGCGCGCGAGGTCCGCCAGCGTGGGGTCCTTGATTTTGTAAACCCCCGTCAACTGGCGCACGACCAGTTCGGAGTCGGCCCGCAGCTCCAGTTCGGACGCCCCCGCCTTGGCCGCCTCTTCGAGCCCCAGAATGACGGCCTGATACTCGGCGACGTTGTTTGTCGCGGTACCCAGAAATTTTTTGTAAGCGCCGACCAGCGTGCCGTCGGGCATGGCCAAAAACGCCCCCGCGCCCGCGGGGCCGGGGTTTCCGCGCGAAGCCCCGTCGGTATTCAGGACCATCTTCACGCCGGAAACGGGCGCGATCGCATCCTCGGGTTTCGCCTCTTCGAGCTTGGGAGAGGGAGTCCGCGCCGGTTGCGTTTCGCGCGGATCGAGCGACTGCGCGGTCGCGTGAAGGATCTTGCGCGCCAGCGCCTCGTCCACGCCGGCCTCGCGCGCGATCATCGACAGGTAGGGGCTCGCCGCCGTCGCGTGCATCAGCGATCCCAAACGCTTGCGACGCAGCGCTTCGCCTTCCTTCATGAGTCGCTCCGCGGAGCGACGGACGTGTTCACGCGCGCCGGACCCTCCCAATACAGGATGCGTCGGCAGTTCGCGCACTGGATGACTTCGCGGTAGACTTGCAACTTGTTCACCACGAGCGGCGACACGGTGATATGGCATCCTTGGCAGGTGCCGCCGTTCGCCTTGGCGATGGCGACGCCGCCCTTTTGTGCGCGAAGCTGGTCGTATCGCTTCAGAAGCGGCGCATCCACATTCTCCGTGAACGCTTTGCGCTCCGCCAGAATCTCCGCCAGTTCCCCGGGCACCTGGGCGAGGCGGCCACGCAGTTTTTCGATTTCGATCGCCGCTTTCGTGCGCGTCGTCTCGTGAACGAGCCGCGCCTTTTTCACGGCGAGTTCGTCCTGCTCGATGCGTTCGAGCAGGATCAGGACCTCTTCGGACCGAGCGTCGTTGGCCGACTCGTGATGCGCGATTTCCTTTTGCAGCGCCTGGTACTCGGTATCGTTGTGAACATTCATGAGCTTCTTGCGATCCGCCGCGAGCCGTGCCTCGCCGTCCTGCAGCTCGCGTTCCTTGTCTCGACGGCGCTTCTGCAGCTCCTCGACGCCGGCCTGCGCCGCCTCGAGTTCGCGAAGCGCTTTTTCGACTCGCGCGTCGAGCTGGGCGATCTTGAGGGGAAGGTTGGTGTTTTCTTCGTTCAGCCGATCGATCCGGCTGTCGATCTCCTGCAAACGACCCAAGGCGTTGATTTGTTCTCTCAGTTCAACCAAGGAATCTCCTTCAAGGTAGGACCTACAGCAATTCCATCGGATCCCGTTCGATATCGAGCGCACGCACCGGCACGTCGATCCCATCGCGCGCAAGAGCGCCTTCAAGCGCCGACTCGACCATGCGCGCGAATCCGATCTCCGAAGCGAAGTGACCGACATCGAGCACCGCAACGCCGAGGTCTTCGGCGTGGCGGGCGTCGTGATACTTCATATCGCCGGTGACGACCACCGCGTCGCCGAGGCGAGCCGATTTTTCGATGAGCGAGGCCCCCGCCCCGGTACAGATCAACGCCCGCGAGACGGGCCGATCGAGCGGGCCCGCGCCCACCACGCGCCGCGTCCCCAGCAGTTCGCGCAGACGGGCCGTGAGATCGCGCGGCATCACGGGTTGCGCGAACGTCCCCACGCGCGCCACGCCGTCGCGGCGAGGATTCGTCCGCAGGGGATACACGTCGTACGCGACCTCTTCGTAGGGATGCGCGGCAATCATCGCGTCGATGACGGCGCGCAGGCAGATCTCGTCGACCAGCACTTCAAGTCGCGTTTCGTTCTCGCGCGCGAGTTCGCCGACGGCTCCCGAGAACGGGCTCGCGCCCGCTTCGGGAAAGAACGTTCCCGTTCCTTCGAGTAGAAACGAGCAGCACGAGTAATTGCCGATCACCCCCGCGCCGGCGGCGAACATCGCCATCGACACGTCGTGCGCGCGACCTCGCGGCGCGAAGGTGACGAGCTTGAACTGCGTCGTACGCGATTTCGGTTCCAGCGGTCGAACGTCGGCGAGTCCCAGCGCATGCGCGAGCTGATCGTTGAGGCCGCCCTCGGCCCAGTCCGCATTGGTGTGGATCGCGAAGATCGCCACATCGCGACGGATGGCCTCGGCGACGAGCGCCCCGACGGGATGGTCGAATCGGATCGCGGAAAGCGGTTTGAAAAGCAACGGGTGGTGCGTGACAAGCAGATTCGCGCCGCCGTGCGCGGCCTCGGCGATCGTCTCCCTCGTCGCTTCGAGCGCCGTGGCGACGCCTCGGGCCTCGGCCAAGGGTGAGCTGACGAGCAGCCCCACGTTGTCCCAATCCTCGGCAAGCGCCGGGGGATAGAGCGCGTCGAGGCGCGCGACAATGTCGGCGATCGTCGTCATGACCCGGGCTCCACCGCCTTCCGCGAACAAAAAAAACGCACCGGAGATGGCCGATGCGTCGCTTCGCGGAACAAAGCCATGGTTCATCCCTTGTCAAAAACGTTCGTGGGCCCAGCAGGACTCGAACCTACGACCAACCGGTTATGAGCCGGCAGCTCTACCAACTGAGCTATGGGCCCGCTCGGCCTCGCGCCTTCACGCGGTTCGCCGCCGCGCGAGAGCCCTTTTCAACTCTCCATGAACGCCCGCAGCTTCTTGCTACGACTCGGATGACGCAGCTTGCGCAGCGCCTTGGCCTCGATCTGGCGGATGCGTTCGCGGGTGACCGCGAAGTCTTGGCCGACCTCTTCCAGCGTGTGGTCCGAGCGCTCGCCAATGCCGAACCGCATGCGCAGGACCTTTTCCTCGCGCGGAGTCAGCGTGGCCAGCACCTTGCGCGTCTGATCGGCGAGGTTCGCCTGCATGACGGCCTCGGCCGGGCTGACGACCTTTTTGTCCTCGATGAAATCGCCGAGGTGCGAGTCTTCCTCCTCGCCGATGGGCGTTTCGAGCGAGATCGGCTCCTTGGCGATCTTGAGGACCTTGCGCACCTTGTCGAGCGGCAGGTCCATCTTCTCGGCGATCTCCTCGGGGGTCGGCTCGCGTCCGATCTCCTGCACCAGGTAGCGGCTCGTGCGCACGAGCTTGTTGATCGTCTCGATCATGTGCACGGGGATGCGGATCGTGCGCGCCTGATCGGCGATGGCGCGGGTGATCGCCTGGCGAATCCACCACGTCGCGTAGGTCGAGAACTTGTATCCGCGCTTATACTCGAATTTGTCCACGGCCTTCATGAGGCCGATGTTGCCTTCCTGAATCAGGTCCAGAAACTGAAGACCGCGATTCGTGTACTTCTTCGCGATCGACACGACGAGGCGCAGGTTGGCCTCGATCAGTTCGGTCTTCGCGTGCGACGCCATGCGCCGTCCCGACTCCGCCTCGGCGACGATGGCGCGCAGGGGGCCGACCTTTTGCATCGCGTCTCTTTCGATCTGCCGCGTGAGCTGCTCGGCGTCCTTCCACTCTTTGTCGTAGTGGAGCATCAGATCGACATCGAGCTTCTTCTGCCGGCAGACCTTGCGGAATTCCTTCATCTCGCCGGTCAGGCGAATCGTCTTGCGGAACTCCGTCGCCGTCATCCCCGTCTTTTTGAGGATGTGGTCGTGACGTTTTTCCTGTTCGTGGATGAACCTGTAGAGCCGAACGTGGTGGTCAATGATGCGATTGACGACCGTCTCGCTCAGATTGATCTCTTCGAGGACCTTGAACGTGCTCGCCCGGGCGCGGTTGATGCGCTTCTTGAGGTTCGTGCGCTCCGCCTGGCTGAGCCGTCGCTTCGCAATGGCCGTCATGTCCGAGAGGATCTTCTCGTCGTTCGCCTGAATCTTCGCGATATTGTTGATCACCCGCTGGATGATCTTGTCCTCGTTCGTGATCTCGCGTTCCTCGTCGAGGCCCTTGATGATGTCGCGAACCTTGACGGTGCCGTCGGCGAGTTTCTGCTTGAGGATGCCCATCAGCTGCGACGTGAGCGGCGACGACAGGATCGCGCGCAGCGCGTCCTGCGATCCCTTTTCGATTCGCTTCGCGATCTCGACCTCGCCCTCGCGGGTGAGCAGCGCGACCGACCCCATCTCGCGCAGATACATGCGGACGGGATCGTTGGTCTTGCCGATCGTGTCGGAGTCGATCTCCTCGTCCTCGTCGTCGGCCGCGGACTTTTTCTCTTTCTCTTTCTCCTTCACCGGCTGGTTCTCGTCGACGATGTCGATGTCGAGCTCGTCGAACATGATCATCACGTCGTCGATCTGCTCCGACGAAAACAGGTCGGAGGGTAGCAGCTCGTTGACCTCGTCATACGTCAGATAGCCGCGCTGCTTGCCCAGATCGATGAGCTGCTTGAGCTCCTTGATCTCCTTGTCCTTGGAGGCCGCGGGCTCGGGAGTATTCGCCTGGACCGTCATGAGATCACCGACCCTTCCTGCGCCATCGCGTCGATCTGCGCACGCAGTCGCCGTTTTTCCACCATCAATTCCATTTCTCGCCCCTCGTCCCCGTCGCGCCGCGCCCGATCGATCTCGTCGGCGACCGCGTCGAATCGGCGCTTCGCGTGCTCGGTCGCGAGCCGTCGCCGATACTCGACATACGCCAGATCGGCGCTCTTCTCCTCGATGCGATCCTCGTCCATCGCCCAGCCCGCGATCTCGTCCTGAAGCTCCGACTCTTCGAGCGAACCGACGAGCTCGGCGATGCGCATCTCCCGATCGTCTTGGCTTTCCAGGCAGCGTCCCACGACCAAGGAAGCCAGTTGTTTTAAATCAGGTCGGGTGAATAGATCAATCAGGCGGTCTTCGTCAAATGCGTAGGCGAATCGCGGGTGATTGAGGAGCAGTTTCAGGACGCCCCTCTCGGCGTCGGCGCGCGGCGTCTCGCGCGGTTCGGGGCGCGACGCGCCCGCGGATTCGGGCCGAGGGCGGCGCAGCGTGCGCATCTCGTGGCGGATCGCCGCCTCGCCGACGCGCGCCCGTTCGGCCACCGTGCGGATCCACGTGCTCTGCACAACGGCGTTCTGGATCTTCGCCAGGGCGGGCACGAGTGCGTTCACCGCCTTGGCGCGCCCGGTGGCGTCGGAGGGGTGCGCGGCGAATGCACGATTCACGACGAACTCCAACATGGTCGGCGCGGCGGCAACCCGCGCCGCGAACGCCTCGGCGCCCTCGCGACGCAGAAAGCTGTCGGGGTCGTCACCCGCCGACAGGATCACGCATCGCGGCTCGACATCGGTGCCGAGAAACAGGTCCATCGCGCGTTCCATCGCCTTTTGCCCGGCGTCGTCGGCGTCGAAGACGAGAAACACGTTGTTCGACGAACGCAGCAGCCGCCGGATGTGGTCCTCGGTCAGCGCCGTCCCCAGCGCGGCGAGCGATTCGGTGAATCCGTACTGGTGCAGCATGATGACGTCGAGGTTGCCCTCGCACAGAATGGCGCGATTCGCGCGACGAATGCCGTCGACGGCCAGATCGAGCCCGTAAAAATTCTGGCCCTTGGTGAAGATCCGGCTTTCGCTGGAGTTGATGTACTTGGCCTTGTCGTCGCCGACGAGCACGCGTCCTGAGAACGCGATGACCTTTCCGGCGGTGCCGCGAATCGGAAACATCAGACGTCCGCGAAAGCGATCGTAGTAGGTGCCCTTCTCGCTTTTCACGAGCACGCCGGCATCCGCCGCGCGCTCCGCCGTGAAACCCTTGGAACGCAGTGCGTTCGAGAGGCCATCCCAGGAGTCCGGCGCAAAACCGAGGCCGAACCGGCGGCTCATCTCGGGATCGACGCCGCGGCGGTGCAGGTAGTCGCGCGCGATCGTGCCGACATGCTCGTCGATCAGGCCGCGGCGGAACCAGTCCGCGGCGAACTCGTTGATCGCGAAGAGCTGCTCGCGAAGGCCCTTGGGCTCTTCCGACCCGCCGATCTCGAACTGGATCTGGATGCCGACCTGATCGGCGAGCATGCGCAGCGCCTCGACAAACTCGACGCCGTGATACTCCATGACGAACTTCACGACGTCGCCGCCCTTGCCGCACCCGAAACACTTGAAAATCTGCCGATCGGGATTGACGTGGAAGCTCGGCGTTTTTTCCTGATGGAACGGGCACAGGCCCACCTGCGCGCGGCCCGCGCGACGCAGTTGCACGACGCGTCCCACGACCTCGGCGATGTCCGCGCGACGGCGGATCTCCTCGATCTGTTGTTCCGAAACCCGCGCCATGGAACCAACTCCCGCGCCGCAAAGGGTCAGAGCTGGATCACGTCCATCAGTTTCTGAAAGAACGCCGTGGCATAGGGCGCGAGAAAAGAGCCCTTCACGCCCGCGGCGACCTTGGGCGACACGGCCCCTTTGACGATCACCGCCAGAATCACGCCCACGCCCAGAAAACCCTTCGCGCCGCCAAACGCCGCGCCCAGCGCGCGATTCGCGCCGGTCAGGTCGAGCTTTTTCGCGCCTTTCGACAGCATGATGCCGACCGACGCGAAGCCGAACGTGGTGGCGAGGAAGATCAGCAGGAATGCCGCGAATCGTCCCAGCCCCGAGCCCACGCCGAGCATCTTCGAGAACCACGACCCGATCGGGCCGTAGAGGTTGGTCGACAAAAAGATCGCGACGATGAAGCCGAGAAACGTCAGGAACTCGTTGAAGAATCCCTTGACGTATCCCTTGGCGGCAAAAATCGCGACGACGACCAGAATGACCAGGTCGATATACGGCATGAATCGTTCTTGACCCGAGAAAAAAGACGCTTGAACGAGAGGACTCTACAGGCGGGCCAGAGCTTTTTCAACCTGCTCCTTGATCCGCTTTCCGTCGGCCGCGCCCGCGGCCTTGGCGATCGTCGCCTTCATCACCTTACCCATGTCGCGGGCCGACGTCGCGCCCGTCTCGCGCACCGCCTCGTCCACCAGCGCCGCGAGCTCGTCGTCCGAAAGTTCTTTGGGCATGTAGACGTCCAGCACCGCGATCTCGGCGGCCTCGTTCGCGGCCAGATCCTCGCGGCCCGCCTTGCGATACGCCTCGATCGAATCCTTGCGCTGGTTCACGGCGCGCTTCAAAACGGAAAGGGCGTCCTGTTCGGACAGGTCGCCCTTTTCGATCTTCACTTTGTTCAGGTCGGACTTGACCATGCGCAGGACCGACACGCGGACGGTCTCGTGGCTTTTCATCGCGGCAATCAGATCCTGATTCACCCGTGCGAGCCAATCGGTCACGGCCAAGTCCTCCGAAGGGATTACGTGCGCTCCAACTTGCGGAGCTTTTTGAGCAGGCGCTTTCGGGCCGCGGCGGCTTTGCGCTTGCGACGCACGCTCGGCTTTTCGTAAAACTCCCGCTTGCGAACCTCCGACAGAATGCCGGCCTTTTCGCACTGACGCTTGAAGCGCTTCAAAGCGCTTTGCATCGGTTCATTTTCACGAACACGAACTCCAGCCATGCGTACGGATCCCTCCCTTCGGCGATGTATCCCGGAACGGATGAGGAAAAGTGCGTACCCCGCCCCACGGACCGTGGCGAATACTAGGAATTTTCCGGGGGGTGTCAAGCGAGATCCGATCGTAGTCCCCCCGAAAGCAAGACGGTTTTAAGCGGCGTTTTGTGTGATCCATTCGGTCTCGAATTCGCACGGAGTCCGGTAATCGAGCGCCGAGTGGATGCGTGCTTCGTTGTACCAGCGGACGTATTGGTCGATGGCCTCGTGCGCCTCGGACCACGTCTCGACCGCGTTCGGCCAGATCTCCTCCTCCTTGATCGTGCGGATCACGCGTTCCACGAAGGCGTTGTCGTCAGGCGCGTTGTAACCCGTGTATTGCCCTCGGACCCCGCGCGCGCCCAGGAACTCGACGAAGGCCTTGGAACACGGCTGCGCCCCGTTGTCGCTCCGAACCGTCAGCAACGCGGCCTGCTCTCGCGTCAGAACCCCTTGCCCGTCCAGGGCTCCTCGAAGCGCAGCGATCCATTCCGACGCCCGACACCGCCGGTCCAGCGACCACCCCACGATCTTCCGCGTGAACGCATCGATCACCACCATCAGAAACAGCGGCGTCAGGTCCGAGAGTTGGAAGCTCGTCATGTCGATCTGCCACCCCCGGTTCGGCGCTGGGGGACGCATCTTTTCCACCCGCTTCGGACGCGAGCCCTTGAAGCGCAACTTCGGCTGGGACAACCCTTCCTCGCGCATGACCTTCGAGGCCGTTTCGCGGTTCAGGACGATCCCGAATCGACGGTTCAGCAAGGCCCGGATGCGCCGGTGCCCGAAACGCTGCTGATGTTCCTCTTCGCACAAGGTCCGAATCTTTCGCCCCAACTCCGGGTCGTCGGAAACCGGGCGACGGGGCGGCGAAGGCGCCACCTCCCGAACGGGACGCACCCACCGCCCCACCGAGGAAATGGGCTCCTCGGCCGCTACGGCCAGGCGGCGAACGGAAAGGATGTTCTCCTGGCGCACGTGCGTCACCATGTCCCGGACCCGCTCTTTTTTTTAAAGGCGCGGATCAGCAAGGCCTGGTCCCCGGCGAGCTGCTCCAGGTCCGCCACGCGCTTTTGAAGCACCTCGACCTCCGTCGTGGGCTTCCCCGCCGGACGGCCGATCCCGCTCCGAAGAAGGTCGAGCGCCCGGTCCTTCAGCTTGTACGCATAAGTCGAGCTGATACCCCACTTGCGACAGACCTCCTGGTGCGACGATTTCCCCGAAATCAACTCCATCGCGATCTCGTACTTCTGCTCATCCGTGAATTTGTTCGGCTTCGGCAAGGAACACCTCCCGTGGGCGACCGCCGCCTGCCGGACGCGC
>CAZPJD010000112.1:0-5371 GCA_964586775.1 uncultured bacterium
GCAGGCGAAAGAAACGATCGAGAACCGCATCGACGAGTTCGCGGTGAAAGAGCCGCAGATCTACACGCAGGGCGCGGACCAGATCGTCGTGCGTCTGCCGGGCATCGTCGATCCCACCCGCGCGAAGGGGCTGATCGGCAAGACGGCGGTGCTGGAATTCAAGATCGTCGAGAAGCCCGAATATCAGGCGCGCAGCCGCGAGCAGTTGATGAACCAGATCGGTGGTTCAGTGCCCACGGGATACGACATCTACGCCTCGGCCGACGACGCGCGGGCGGGCGGCATTGTTTATCTGCTCAAGAAGGTCCCCGAGATTACCGGCGCCGATCTGACCGACGCGCGCCGGGCGCTGGATCAGTTGTCCCGCCCCGCGGTGGATTTTCAATTCAACTCGGCGGCGGGCAAACGCTTCGGCGACATCACGGGGTCGAACATCCAGAAGCAGCTCGCGATCGTGCTCGACAACAAGGTCGTGAGCGCGCCGGTGATCCAAAGCAAGATCTACAGCCGCGGTCAGATCACGGGTGACTTCACGAACGAGGAGGCGCGCGACCTGGCCATCGTGCTGCGTGCGGGATCGCTGCCCGTGCCGGTCGAGATCGAGGAAGAGCGCACGGTCGGCCCAACGCTGGGCGAAGACTCGATCCGTAAGGGTCTGCGCTCGTTTCTGGTCGGCGGCATCGTCGTCATCCTCATGACCGTCGTCTACTACAAGAAAGCGGGCGTGATCGCGGTGATCGGGCTGGTCACCAACGTCGTGCTGCTCATGGGCACGCTGGCGCTCTTCGGCGCGACGCTGACCCTGCCGGGCATCGCGGGTATCCTGCTCACCGTCGGCATGGCGGTCGACGCCAACGTCATCATCAACGAGCGCATCCGCGAGGAGATTCGTGCGGGCAAGACGCCGCGCGCGTCGGTGGAGGCGGGCTACGAAAAGGCGCTGTGGGCGATCCTCGACGCCAATATCACCACGGCGGTGGCGGGCATCGTGCTCTATCAATTCGGCACGGGGCCGATCAAGGGCTTCGCGGTCACGCTGCTCATCGGTCTTGCGACCTCGGTCTTCTCCGCCGTGGTCGGCACCCGGCTCATCTACGACTATATCCTTCAGAACCGCCGCGGTCTGAAGTCCCTGAGCATCTAAGGAGCGTCGACGATGGAAATCATCAAGCCCGGAACGCGCGTCGATTTCATCAAGTGGATGAAACCCGTCGCCGCCGTGTCGATTCTGCTTTTTCTCGCGGCGCTCGCGCTGATCCTCTTTAAGGGATTCAACTACAGCATCGACTTCGCTGGCGGCGTCGAGATGCGGGTCGAGTTCCCGCCCGACGTGACGATCGATCGGGTGCGCGACTCGGTGTCCAAGATGAACTTCGAAGGGATCGAGGTCATCTCGTTCCTTGTCGAGGGCAAAAACGTCTTTTCGATCAAGGCCAAGGGCGAGCAGGCCGCGACCGCCGAGGCCGCGAAGGCGCAGGAAGGCCATCAAGAAGGCGAGTTGCCCGACGTGGCGAAGCTGCTGTTCGAGAAGATCCAGGCCGATTTCGGCGCGGACAAGGTGGCGGTGGTGTCGACGGATCTCGTCGGCCCGCGCGTCGGCAAGGACCTGCGTAAAAAGGGCGTTCTCGCGATCGTGTACGCCCTCGTCGGCATCATGGTCTATGTGGGTTGGCGGTTCAATTTCCGTTACGCCCCCGGCGCGCTGGTCTCGCTCGCCCACGACGTCATCATCATCGCGGGCGTGTGCATCGTGCTCGACAAAGAGATGTCGCTGCAGATCATCGCGGTGCTGCTCACCATCGCGGGTTATTCGGTCAACGACACGGTCGTCATCTTCGACCGCATTCGCGAAGGCGGTGTGACGTATCGCGGCAAGTCGGTCGAGCATACCGTCAACGAATCGCTCAACGACACGCTCTCGCGCACGATCCTGACGGGTATGACCACCCTCGCGGTGCTGCTCGTCATGTATTTCCTCGGGTCCGAGATCACGCGCGACTTCGCCGAACTGCTGCTCATCGGCATCGTCATCGGCACGTATTCGTCGGTGTTCGTGGCCTCGCCGGTGTACATCTGGCTCGAAAAGAAGACGCTGGCCCGACGTAAAGCGCAAAAGAAGCGCTGATCTTCGCCATGGCGCGTCCGCGCTGGAAGACGCTTCCCACGCCGCCGGACGACGTGGTGCGCCGTCTCGTCGAGGACGGGTATCCGACGCTCGCCGCGATCGTGCTCGCGCAGCGCGGCTATACGGACCCCGAACAGATCGCCGATTACCTGCAACCGCGGCTCGCGTCGCTGCCGTCCGCCGATGCGCTCTCGGGGCTCGGTGCGGCCTCCACGCTCATCGCCGACGCGGTGACGTCGGGCCGCCCGATCTGCGTGTACGGCGATTACGATGTGGATGGCACCACGGCGACGAGCCTGCTCGTCGACTTTTTCGCGCGCGCCGGATTCCCGATCGAATACCTGATCCCCAACCGCTTCGAGTCGGGTTACGGATTTCACGCGCATCTGGTCGAGGACCTCGCGGCGCGCGGCATCGGCCTCGTCATCACCGTGGACACCGGCATCACGGGTCACGATGCGTGTGAGCGGGCCCGCGAACTGGGCGTACAGACCATCATCACCGATCATCACGAGATCGGCGACGCGCTGCCGCTCGCCGACGCGATCATCAATCCCCACCAGCCGGGCTGCGAGTTCGGCGATCATCACCTCACCGGCGTGGGCCTCGCATTTTTTCTCGCGGCGGGGGTGCGGGCCGAACTCGAACGGCGCGGCTTGGCACGGCGCGACGACCTCGACCTGCGCCCGCTGCTCGACCTGGTCGCGCTCGGCACGATCGCCGACATGGCGCCGGTGAATGGCATCAATCGCCCGCTCGTCGCGACGGGACTGCGTCTGCTGGGCGAGGAAACGCGGCTCGGCATCAAGGCCCTCAAGGCCGCCGCGGGCATGGCCGGCAAGTCGATGGAGTACGGTTCCGTGAGCTTCGGCCTTGCGCCGCGCCTGAACGCCGCGGGCCGCATGGCGCACGCGGGCGAGGTGGTGCGCCTGCTGACGACGAGTGATCCCGAAACCGCGACCGCGATCGCAAAGGAACTCGACGCCGAAAACACGCGTCGCCAGCAGGTCGAGCACGCGATTCACGAACAGGCGCGTCAGAAGGTGGTGGCGAATCCCCACGCCGACAAGCTGCGCACGCTGGTGCTCGCGGGCGAAAACTGGCACGCGGGGGTGATCGGCATCGTCGCGGGGCGAATCCTCGAAGAGTTCTACCGGCCGAGCATCGTGATCGCGTTCGACGGCGACGTGGGCAAGGGCAGCGGGCGATCGGTGCGCGGCTTCGACCTGCACGCCGCGCTCGCCTCCTGTGCAAAGCACCTGATCCAATTTGGCGGGCACCGCATGGCGGCGGGGCTCACGGTGGCGCGCGCCAAGCTCTTCGACTTCATGACCGCCTTCGAGCAATACGCCCGCGCGAACCTGCGCGACGAGGACCTCGTGCCCGAGCTCGAAATCGCCGCCGAGTGCCGCATCGGCGACCTCGACGAACGCACCGCCGCGCGCATCGCGGCGATGGCGCCATTCGGCATCGGAAACCCCATGCCGGTCTTTGCGACGCGGGGCGCGCGCGTGATCGACAAGCGCGTGATGAAGGAACAGCACCTGCGACTGCGTCTGGCGGATGGCGCGAAGGTCGTCACGGCGATGGGCTGGCGGATGGCGGATCGTTTCGGCGAGATCGGCGACACGGCCGACGTGGCGTTCCAGGTCGGCTTCAATACGTGGAACGGCCGTCGCGAGCTTCAGCTTACGATCAAGGACATCGTCTGAAACGGCGCGCCCCGGTTTTCTAACGCATCGCGTCGTGTCCGACAGGTTTCGTTTTCTTCATTACGAAAAATTTCCGCTCGACTTTCACGGTTTGTGTTATGATCCTTTCAACCGGTTGAATATCCCATTTCGCGGGCGGATTTGGTCCCCGATGGGATGCTCGCGTCCGGAATCCGGCGGCAAAGTCCTGGGGGGATCACCATGAAGGTCACGGTCGGCATTCCCACATACAACGATTCGGCGACGGTCGGTCGCGTGCTTGACGCCGTACTGGCGCAGACGCGCATGCCCGACGAGGTGATTCTGGTGGACGACGGCTCGCGCGACGGCAGCGGGGCCGAGGGGCTCGCGCGCGGCGTCCGCGTCATCAGCCACGTCCACAATTTGGGTCTCGCGCAGGCGCGCAACACGATCCTGGAGAACGCGACGGGCGACGTGGTGGTTTTCTTCGACGCCGACGCGGTGCCCGATCGCAACTGCCTGAAACACCTGATGCGCCACTTTCGCGACAAGGCCGTGGCGGGGGTCGGCGGTCGCGGGCTCGAGGTGTGCCACAGCAACCGGTTCCAAAAATGGCGCGCGCGCAACACGCCGCAGGACCACGGCGTCAAACTGATCCAGGACGACTGGATGATCATGGGCCTGTGCTTCGCGTTCCGGCGCACCGTCGCGCTGCAGGTCGGCGGCTTCGACAGCAGCTTCAGCCGCGCCGGCGAAGACGTGGACATGTCGCTGCGCCTGCGCAAGGCGGGATTCCGGCTCGTTTACGAACCGATGGCCGTGGTGCAGCACCTGCCCGGCGGCGGGATCTTCGACATCACGCGGCAGGCGTATAAGCACGCCATGTTCGCCACCTACGCGCTGGGCAAAAACGGCGAGTCGCCCGCCCCGTATTTCGCGGATAGCTGCGTACATCTGGCGCGCACGTCCGTGTCGGACCTGCGTTCGGGGCGCATCATGGACGGCGGCGTCGGCATCCTGAACATGGCCGCACGCACCGCCGGCGCGTTCGTCGGCACGGCCCGCGCGAAGAGCGAACAGATCCGGGGCTCGCATCGCTGACCGACCCGTCCCGTGTGTCGGCGCGGATTTCCCGGGAGGGGCGTCGCCGTCAAGACGGCGCGTGAGCGGCATTTCTCCCAAGCGCCCATCTTTTCGGAATTGGACGGCTTGACGGCGAAGACTTCCTCCATATACTACAGCACTCCGTAGGGCCGGGTGCGCGCGGGGGTCGCTGGCGTAGCTCAATCGGTAGAGCAACTGATTTGTAATCAGTAGGTTGCGGGTTCGAGTCCCATCGCCAGCTCGGAACGAACCAACACGGGCGAAAATGGGCGATTCGGTGGGGTTCCCGAGTGGTCAAAGGGAACAGACTGTAAATCTGTCGCCGGACGGCTTCGGAGGTTCGAATCCTCCCCCCACCAGACCTTGAGGACGGACGAAACGGTTTTTCGGGGCAACGCGTCGAAAAGCCTGAAGTGAGGGAAGACATTCGGAGCGAGAAGATGAACCCGCCGCGGACGGGAGAGGGCGG
>CAZPJD010000113.1:0-37096 GCA_964586775.1 uncultured bacterium
AGATCGCGCACCACGGGCGCGGCGGCGAACCCGTCCGAACGCATCCCCTTCGCGAGCACGCCGGGAATCGGTGATGCGGCAATCGAATCGAAGCCCTCGTCCCGCCACGCGGCGAGCAGGAATGGAAGCGATTCCTCGGCCTCGCCGGAAAGAATCAGGTCCACCTCGGGCTGCGCGAGCGTTTCGACAGGATAGATGAACGGCTGCACACCGCCGACGAGGACTTTGGCCCGCGGCGCGCCGCACTTTGCTGCCCGCGCGGTCGCGAGCGCGTCGAGATATGTAAACGTCGTGCTTGAGATGCCGATCAGATCGGGCGCTCGCCGCTCCACCTCGCGAGAAATCTCGACGTCGGAAAGACCGAGGGCATGCGCGTCGAGAAGGGACGTTTGCCAGCCACCGACGGTTCTGGCCGACGCGGCGGGATAGAGGATGCTGATCGGCGGATTCACCCCGCGCAGCTCCTCGATGGAACTGGGCAGATTTGAACGCAGAACACGGCGTTCCGGCGGGTTGATGAACAGGATGTGAAGCCGCGTGACGCTCATGGGATAACTAACCGATCGACGAGGGCTCGGTTGCGTGGCCGAACACCAACGCGCCGCCGCGAGGTCCCGTTTTCGCCGATTTCCGGGCCATCGCGAGAAGGACAACGAAGCCCTGCCAAACCGTTTGCGCCTCGCGCCGAGGATGCCGGATCAAACGTCGCAAACGACGCAGAATCGTCGCGGGTCGGAAATAGAATGACAGATTTGCACGGCGGATGAGCGCGCGCATTTCGGCCTCGGTGTACTTCGCCTCGAAGAGCAGCTTCTCGGTATCGATCGAATAATCCTCCCACGAGGAATGCAGGATGCGGCCGGCGCGATCGAGCTCGTCAAAAAGCGGGCTGCCCGGCAGCGGTTTGAAAACGTTGAACGACACGAGATCGGGGCCAAGACGGATGGCGTCGCGAACCGTCTTTCGGCAGTCATCCACCGTCTGCCACGGAAATCCGAGAATGAAGTTGACCTTGGCTTCGATCCCATGCCGCCGCGTCATGCGTACGG
The DNA here is from genome assembly GCA_964586775.1 of uncultured bacterium. Classification (GTDB taxonomy): domain Bacteria; phylum Lernaellota; class Lernaellaia; order JACKCT01; family JACKCT01; genus JADLEX01. The sequence goes on from CAZPJD010000113.1 coordinate 1,050, forward strand.
CCGTTCGAGCCTCGTCGTAACGGATATTCTTCTTCAGGTTCTTCAGCTCGGCGTCGTCCGTCGATTCCACGCCGTAGGTGATGTGATAGCATCCCGCCCGCGCCATGAGGCGCAGCATGTCGTCGTCAACGCGGTCAACGCGGCTGAAACAGTTCCATGTGATGTCGACGCCGCGCGCGAGAATCGCCTCGCACAGGGCTGCGATCTTCTTCGGGGCGACGGTCGGGCCCTCGTCTTCAAGCCGAAAATCGCGGATTCCGAAACGTCGGTCGCACTCCTCGACCTCGGCCAAAAAGTTTTCGGGACTGCGAAAACGCACCCGATCCAAAAAGACCGACTTGGAGCAGTACGTGCATTTATAGGGGCAACCGCGCGAATACAGGATACCCGTGGACGGGAGGCGGTAGTAGTTGCCCGGATCGGGAACGTACGACGCGACAGGGACGAGCGTGCGATCGGGAAACGGCAAATCGTCGAGCCGCGACTCGGCATTGCGCGTGGGCCCGAGTCGGATCTGCCCATCGACGCGCCGCGCGAGCCCGTCGATTTCGTGGATTTCGCCGCCCTCGCGCAGCGCGCAGGCGAGCTCGACGATGGTCGCTTCGCCCTCTCCGACCGCCACGTAGTCGAACGACGACTCTTCCCGCAGAGTGCGTTCCGGCAGCGCCGAGGCATGGAAGCCGCCGAGGATCGTCACCGCCGCCGGCATGGCGCTCTTGGCCGCCGCCGCCAAGCGAGAGGCAAATCCCATGTTGTGCGTGTAAGCCGTCAACCCGATCAGGTCGGGTCGAAACTTGGCGACATCTCGGACGAACTCGGCCTCGGATTGATTCCGAAACGCCAAGTCGATGATGCGCACCACCGGGAATCCCGCGTGCTTCAGGGACGACGCGAGGTACGCCAGCGACAGCGGGATTTCCTGCCCGCCGAGCGCCAGCAGGCCCTGCGTCGTGTTGGGTGGTTGGATGAGCAGGATTTTCATGCGCGGATCATCGTCACAACGCCCACCCCTGACCGCGGGGTCCGCGTCGCGGACAAATCTGCCTCCGTTCAATCTGCGAAAAACATCTTATCGCCTGCCGGCGAAACGACAACGGGGGAAAGCCCACCAACTGCTCGCCATCCGTGCGACCCCATCGGAAGGCGCCCTGTGACGACGGATGTTCCTTCAAACCGACCTCGGGGCGCGTTCTGGATTTTCGATGGGCGGTTCCGAGGCGATCCATCCTGAAGCCGGTTCAGAAAGGGATTGACGCACGATGACGCCGGATGAACTCGAGGACCTCGTCGCTGCGGGAATCCCGCGATCCGCGCTCCAGAACGATCACCCCGTCCTCGAATCGAGACACTTGAAATTCCTCACGAAGCAATGTCGCCTCGATCCCCTCCAGCAACCGGGCCTTCGGAATATTCGCCGACAACGCGAATAGATCGAACACGGCGTAGTCTGCGCGCGCATCGATATCCTCGGGTTTGTAATACTCCCGGGTTCTCGGCAAATGCCAAGCTCTCTCCGAAATGCTGAATTGGAGGACGCCGAAACGATCGACGGGAAGCTTCGCGATAACATCCCGCAAGACGGCGGCATGGGGTGTGTCCGCATAATCGGAGAACGCAAACTCCGGGGTGAGCGGCATCGCACCCATCGGTCCGCCCGCGAAAGCAACGTGGATCGCTATGAAATACGCGAATAACGCGATCGACATGGCTCGGATGCGACAACCGGGCAGCGTTTCATCCTCGGCGGCAGCACGGAATCTCGCCAGGCTTTTGACTCCCATGATCGCCGCGACGAACAGCACCGGCAGCACGATCACGAAATGGGTATGCATCTGATGAACGAGGATGTTGTCTGGCGAGAGCAGATTGCGGACGATCTCCATCGAAGCCAGGTTTTGGGTCGTCAGGATCATGTACCCGAAACTCGGCAGCGCGGGCAGCAGCCACAGCGGGGCGAGTACCGCGATAAACGGGACATGCGCGAGCAGACGAAGGTGGTCGTAAGAGCCGGGATGAATGACGATACTCGCGATCGCCGCCGTAATGGATCCGGCGGATTCCGACCCGAACAAATGGAGTTGATCCGCATTCGCGCCGCCGCCGAGGACGAGGCGCATGATGCCGAGCGCCACGATCAACAGAGCCAAGGTCAGAGCCGACCTCACTATCAAACGCCGCCCCTCATCACGCCGCTTTGCAACCCAATAAACGACGCCCAACATCACGAACGCCGGAATTGCGTCGATTCGGCAGATCCCGCCGATCGTCGCCGCCGCGAGCGCAGTTTGCGGACGTTTACGATCGAAGCACCAGATCGTCGCGAGCAGCGCCGCCCCGCACCAGATCTCGACGCGCTGGAAGCCGATCGCCATCATGTCGATCGCAGGATTGAGCGCGAAACCCAGCGCGAAAACAGCGCCCGCCATCGCGCTGCGAAGATGCCGCTTTCCAATCGCATAAATGAGCGGAATGCAAACCGCGAATCCCGCCACGTGGAAAAACACGATGACGCCCGGCGACCTGAGTGCCGCGTAGATCGGGCCGACGATCAGGTGATAACCCGAGTAGACGAGTCCGTAATAGAAAAACTTGTTTTCGATCGGAACGCCCTGAATGAACTGCTCATAGTAGCGCGCGGTTTTCGCGAAATCGAGAAAAAACGGGTCGTGGTTGATCCATTTCGCCCGGCAGATCCAAAGAGCGGCGACCGCGAAGGCGAGCGTTAGCACTCCCACGAAAACATCGGTGGCGCGGTCCAGCCCGCTTTGCCGATCGCGCGCAGCCGCTGGATCCTGCGTGATGGACTCGTCCAATGCCGACACCGTGATGGAGATTGCGAACGCGGCGAAAAGCGAAACGATGAAGCGTCAGCCGGTCGGAGCCTCGCGCAGCGCCTTTCGCCGTTCCCAGCGCATCATCCAACGGCGAAGCGCATCCGTCGAGGGGAGGAACGACGCGGCGGTCACGGGTTTTGCGGGCGGGTGAAAGTGGCAAGCTCGGCACGCGGGAATTTCATCGACCCGCCCCGTCGCGTGCAACCGGCGCAAACGCCGCATCGGCTCGCCATTCCAGACCTCGTCCAGAGTCTGCGTGCGCAGGTCGCCGACCGGCGGCGCATCGAAGTGGTGACAACAGGCATGGGCGTGACCATCCACGCGCACGTAGAGCGGCCCGCGCCATAACACAGGGCACGGGCGTTCGTGACGGGCGGGCGTTCCGGGCTCGTGCGCGCGAACCTCGTCGGTCTTGAAACGCACGGCGTCGGTTCCCTCCCGCCGCCAGAATCGATCGAACGCGCGCACCTGTGCCCGATTCTCCGGCAACACGACCATTTGCGCCGTGGTATGAACCGGACGGCCGCGTGAGGCGTTCTCGACCTCGAAGCCGCGAACATTTCGGACAACCGTTTCCAAATCGCCACCCGCGCGCAGTTTGCCGTAGACATCGTCGTCCGTGGCGTCGACCGAGAAGATCATGTAACGCAGCCCCGCCTCGATCAGCTCCGCGGATTTCTCGCGGGGAAGGCGCATCGCGTTCGTCGATATCTGCACGCCGAGCCCGGCGCCGGTCGCCCTCTTGACGCGATCGACGATCGAGCGGTCCTGCATCGGCTCGCCGAGCCCGTACATCACAACGTGCTCCGCGCGATCGGCGATTTGGTCGATCACCCGCTCGAAGACCTCGTCGGTCATTTCCGCCGGTTTCGCGGTGTCGCGCTCGCGCAGGCACATGGGGCAGTCGAGCGTGCAGCGCGTGGTGGTTTCGATCGTCACCGTTCGCGGCGGCGACGCGACAAACTCCCGACCGAGCAGGTAACGCGCCGCCGTGTCGATCCTACGTCCGATCGATGCGAGGGTCGTTCTCGTCGTCGCCGCCGTCCGCTTCACGCCAAGCCGCTCCACCATCGACGACACAATCGAGTTCTGTCGGGCGTCCAGCGAATGATCCCGTCGGTTGGCGGCAAAGAGCGTTCGCAGGCGCGTCAGCGTGACTCCCGCGAGATCGCGCAGCATTCCGCCGTAAAGGCGCCGGAAGAACTGGCGCTGCATCCAGGTTCCGCGCCACATCCGGTAGAAATTCATGGGCTGCGCAAGATCGATGAGCGCGGTGAGCACGAATCCCGAGGACTGATCGCGCCCGTCGTTTTCGTACGCCGGGAGATTACGGTCCTGATAGAAACTGTTTTTCACCTGATAGCCGCGCGACTCGAGGTCGGCGGCCGAGGGCGTGCCCTTGATGGGGATGAATCGCGTCTGCGCCGTGATGTCGGCGACGGAACGCGTGGAGAGCCACGCGCGGAACTTCTCGCGGCGCGTCTCGGCGTGTCGGACGAAAAGCCCGTAGACAAAGACGTTGGCTGCCCGAAGCCGCTCGAAGACGGTTTTATAGTCCGAAACGCTGTATCGACCCGACGGGTCCTTGCCGTACTGGCGCAGAATGTCGTCGTCGAGCGACTCGTATCCGACGAACGCGAAACGAAGTCCCGCGCGCCCCGCGGCCTGGATGAACTCCGGTCGACGCAGCACCGTATCCACGCGGATGAAGCACCACCATGAAAGATCGAGCCCGCGCCGCGAAATTTCATCGAAAACGACCATGTCCCGCGCGGGTTTCGCGCCGAAGTTGTCGTCGCCGATGACGAGTTGGCGTACGCCAAGGGCGTAGACGTTCTCGATTTCGGCGAGCACGCGGTCTGCGCTCTTGAAGCGCTGCGACCGGTTCCACATTGTCGAAACCGAGCAGAACGTGCAGGGGAACGGGCAGCCGCGAGCCGTCTCGATCGTGGCCGAACGCCCGCGATTCGACACGCCGAGGTTGTAGATGTCCCAGTTCAGGATCGACCAGTCGGGCATCGGGACGGAATCGAGGTCCGTCGCCAGCGGGGCTGCGGGGTTGTGGCGGTATTCGCCGCCGTCCCTAAACGACACGCCCGGCACGTCGCGCGGAACGAGCCCGGAGTCGATGCGATCGAGCAGCGTCGTGAACGCCTCTTCGCCCTCGCCGCGAATGACGTAATCCGCTCCGCGACGCAGCCACTCGTCGGCGTAGAGCGTCGCGTGATGCCCGCCCAGAACGATCCGGCAGCGCGGATTGAGCGCCTTGATCCGCTGGATCGTGAGTTCGGTGTTGAGCGCGAGCATCGACGAAACCACGCCCATGGCGACCACGTCGGCCTTTGCCGCTCGAGCCAGGTACTCGGCGGGGGTCATGCGCTCGAAGAGACCGTCCAGAAACGCGGGCGCATACCTCGCCGCCGCACCCGCGAGCTGCGGGTAGGTCGCGGCCGCCACGGGAAAGATGTGACGCATGAAGTCGTTGGAGAACGGCCAACTTCGATACAGGTTGGCCGGTTTGGAGAGCAGTACGCGAAGTCGATCCGTCCGCGCTGCCTTGCGTGGCGGATTTGGCGGCAATTCGCGCGAGATGTCGATCGCGGTGGACATCGCGTCGATGGCCTATCCGGCCACACTGGGTATGCCGCGTCGCCAAAACACCATGGCGCGTAGACGGCGCAGCATGTCGAGGACCTGCGTCGGACCGAGGATTGCGCGAACGAGGGAGCGAATCCGGCGCGGGCGAAGGTAGAATCCCGCATACGCCCAAAGCTGCGCCCATTTCAGCGCGCGCAGCGAGAGGTCCGAGAGCGGCAGGCTTGGCACGTCGTACTGGAACGTCTCCCAAGCGTCCGGCGAAAGGCGTCCCTGCTCTTCGAGGCGCTGCGCGATCTCGGTTCCCGGCAGCGGGGTGAATAGAAAAAACAGCGCGTAGTCGAGGTCCGATCGTCGCGAGTACGCCTGCGTGAGCCGGACGGACTTCGCGGTCTGTGCCGGATACCCGAGGATGAAATAGCCATTGACCACGATCCCGGTGCGGCGCTTGATCTCGCGGATGCGGCGCGTTTGATCGTCGATGTAGGTGCCCTTGATCATGTCTTTGAGGACGGCTTGATCGGGCGACTCGATCGCCACGCTGACGGCGTGCAGGCCGCTGCGTTCCATGAGTACGAAATCTTCCGCATCGAGCGTGTCGAGCCGAATGCCCGTGGCAAGGCAATCCCACCGCACCGGTAAGTCGCGGCGGATGAGTTCCTCGGCGAAGTCGATCACGTGCTGCCGACGCGTCGAGAAATTCTCGTCCTGCACGCTGACCGACCCCACGCCGTACGTCCGATGCAGGTGCTCGATCTCGTCGCCAATCAATTTCACGTTTCGATACCGCATTTTGCGGGCGGAAACGCGAAAGCCCGCGCAATAGGAGCAGTGGTACGGACAGCCGCGCGTGGTCGTCAGCGGCATCATCGCCGCGTCGCGAATCGGCGTCCGGAACCGCAGGTATTCGCGCACGGGCAGCTTGTCCCACGGGGGCGCGTCGAGTGCATCCACATCCTGCACTACGGCGGAGGCGTTCGCGCGCACGTCGCCTTCGTGCCGATACACGAGCCCCGCCACGCTCCCCAGTTGTTCGCCGTCGCGGCCATTTTCGATCAACTCCGCCAGGAGCGGCAGACTCGTCTCGCCTTCACCGACGTAACCGAAGTCCGTTTCCGGTACGTCACGGAAGATGTCGGCGCCGACGCTGGCCGGATGGGGGCCACCCGTTACGACGCGCACCTCGGGATCGAGCGAACGGACCTCGCGAATGAACCGACGCCACTCGCCGATCTGATGCGTATAGAGCTTGGTGCCGAGGAGCCACGCACCGCGACGGCCATAATTCTCCACCAGCTCGGCCGCGGACGTAGGACGTAGCAGCGCGTCGACATGGTGGACCTCGTGCCCGGCGGCGTCCAGGGCCTTGAAGTTATAGGCGAGACCCAAGTCGGGAGACACGGGAAAGGTCTTCGCCAGCCTCGCACCCATTCGCCAGAGGACCACACGCATGTCCGTCAACCCTGCCTTGGATGCGCCAGCATAGCATGAAAACTGCGGATCGCCGTCACGCGGCCAACGCATCGTCGGTTTTTCGGCCTCGTTATGCGAGGAAGCGTCAGCCATCCCACGGTCCGAAACAGCGACCGGGGGTATTAATTGGACCTCAGAGGTGCATTTCGTCGGCTCGATCACTCGACGCTCCTGGATGGAGCGGTGTCAGGAGGTCCATCGTGCGCGAGGGTGGATGTTTTCGGATCACTCCATCGATCTTTCTTCTTCTCCTGATCGCATCAATCGCCGGTGCGGCTTTCGGTTGCGGCGGCGATGACGACGACGCGGATGACGACACCGCGGATGACGACACGGCGGATGATGACATGACGGATGACGACGTCGCGGACGACGACATGGTCGACGACGATACCACTGATGACGATACGAGCGACGACGACACAACCGACGACGACACGACCGACGACGACACCGCCGACGACGATACGAGCGACGACGACACGGACGAGACGTACGTCAATTTCTTCCTGGTCGATGCGGATACCGACACTTCGATCGAGGGCGCAACCTGCACCTTGGTGGACGCGGTCTCGGGGGAGCCGGTCGATCCTCTCGTCGATGAAACCTCCGGAACAGATGGCGTTTGCGCGTTCACGCTGGCGGGAACCCCGGCGCAGGTGTCCGTTCGATTTGAACTCGCCGACTACCTCACGATCTATCGGTTTTACGTGGAGACGAACTCCAACGTGGAACAATTCATGGTGTCCGAGCTGCTACGGGACACGATCGCGACCGACGTCGGCGTGACCGTGGATCCGCTGGACGGCATTGTTTTTGGACTCGTCCAGTGGACATGGGACTCCGGCGCCGAGTACGTTGGTTGTTCGGATGTCACCCACGATGCCGGCGAAGGCGACCTCTTCTACACCGATGATACGGGCTACCCCTCCGTCACCCAGACGAGCACAAGCCCGGCCTTCTCCGCGTTTCTGGTATTCAACGTCCTCGCGGGCGGACCGTACACCTTCGAGGCCGAAACGGATGGCGAGTTGACGGAGACCAGCGCAAACAAGGTTTTCGCGGAAGCCCTCACTTTCATCGCGCTCAGTTACCGAGAGGAACTCTGGCCGGACAACCCCACGCCGGGCGGATGCACCTAAGCGGGAACGCCGCGACCCCGCAACTGTCAGTCAAGCCCGATACCCGCGGGCGCGCCGCCAAGCCCGGCGACGGACTTCTGCCCAGCCGCATCCGCTTGTGATATACCCTTTCCGAACGCGGTGTCGCGCAACCCGGAGCGGACCCGGCAACGGGCCGTAACCACAGGAGACGCATCATGGCACGCAGGAAGATCGGCATCGACGCCCTGCGCCGAAAAAAGGAGCGGGGCGAGAAGATCACGATGCTCACCGCCTACGACTTCCCGTCGGCGCAGCTCCTCGACGAACTCGAGATCGACACGATCCTCGTCGGCGATTCGCTGGGCAACGTCGTCCTCGGTTACAAGGACACCGTTCCGGTGACGATGGACGAGATGATCCATCACACCAAGGCCGTGCGCCGTGGCGTGGAAACCGCGATGTTGATCGGCGACATGCCGTTTGGATCCTTCCAACTCGGGCCCGAAACGGCGATCTCGAATGGCGTGCGTTTCATGAAGGAAGCCGGCGCGGACGCGGTGAAGCTCGAGGGCGGCGGACCGATGATCGAGATCGTCGATCGCCTGACGAGCGCGGGCGTGCCGGTCGTCGGCCACCTCGGTCTCACGCCGCAGACCGCGGGGATGCTCGGCGGCTATCGCGTGCAGGGCGAGACGGCCGACAAGGCGAAGATCCTTTTGGACGACGCCCTCGCGTTGCAGCAGGCGGGCGCGTTCCTGCTCGTGCTCGAATGCGTGCCCGAGGTCGTGGCGACCAAGGTCACGGCCGCGCTCGCGATCCCGACCATTGGCATCGGTGCGGGACCGGGTTGCGACGGGCAGGTGCTGGTCTTTCACGATCTGCTCGGCATCCGCTCGGGGTTCACGCCGAAGTTCGTGAAAAAATACGCTCAGCTCGAAACCGTCATGCGCGAGGCGATCGCCGCGTATCGTGAAGAGGTCAAGTCCGGCGCGTTCCCGGGGCCCGAACACTGCTTCCCGATGGCGTCGAAAGAACTCGACAAGCTGTACTGATGGGCGAGGCGGAATTCCCGGAGCTTCAGAGCATCGGCGTGCGGGGGATTCGCTACCCCGTCACGGCGCTCGATCGCGCCCAGGGCGAGCAGCACACCGTCGCGACCGTCGATCTGCGCGTCGAGATGCCCCACCAAATCCCCGCGCACCGCGAAAACACGCTCGTCGAGATTCTGGGGCGGCATCGGCACGCCATCACGATCGATTCCATCGAGTTTCTCCTACGCGAGATGCGCGAGGCGTTTGACGCGCACGCCGCGCACCTCGACCTTCGGTTTCCATACTTCCTGAAGAAGACGGCACCTGTCTCCCATGCCGAATCCGTCATGGAATACCAGTGCCGCATCCTTGGCCGATTGGGCGAGGATTTCTCCCGGGAGATCGAGGTCCGCGTTCCCATTACCTTGCTCTACCCCCACGACGGATCCGGCCGCGGCACGCGAAACCAGCGATGCGTGGTCACGGTGTCCCTGCGATTCGAGAGATTCGTGTGGTTCGAGGAGTTGATCGAACTCGTCGAACGGACGGCCTCGTGCGATCTTTTTGCCCTGCTCAAACGCGCCGACGAGAAGCACGTCACGCTACGCGCCTATGAACGACCGGTCACGCTGGTCGATCTCGTCCGCGGAATCGCGCGAGAACTCGCGGGCGACGAGGGCATCACGTGGTTTCGTGTCGTCGCGGAGAATCTCGATTCCGTCCACAACCACAACACGTACGCCTCGGCGGAGTGGTCGCGGCCCGCGCCGGGAACACCATGACCGATGCATCCCCGGTGCGAATCGGCGTGATTGGTGCGGGCGCCTTCGGGACGCTACTCGCCGCGCGCCTTCGCGAGTCCGGCGCGGACGTCACGCTGATCGCACACGCGCCCACCGATGCTCAAACGATCGCGCGTGACGGTATCGCACTCATCGACGCGCAAGGCGCGCGGACCGTGCGTGTCGCCTGCGTTTCAGGCGACGAACCCGCCGCGGCGGACGACGTGCTCATCGTGTGCGTCAAAGCCTACGACACGAGAGCGGCCGCCGAGATGCACCAGAATCGTCTGCGGCCGAACGGATTCGTCGTGACGCTCCAAAACGGCGCGGGAAACGTGGAGGCACTGGCCGAGGTATTCGGCAAAGAGCGCATCGTCGCGGGCATCAGCACCGAGGCCGCCCTGCTGAAAGGCGTCGGTCGCGTTCGCCAAACCGGTGTTGGCGAGACGCACGTCGGCGAACTCGACGGATCAACAACCCCCCGGCTGACGCGCCTGGTCGAGGCTTTCCATCGGGCAGGGTATCGCACGTCGGTCGCCGATTCCGTCGATCGGCTCATTTGGCGCAAGCTGGCGATTAACGCGGGCATCAACGCGCTCACCGCGATTACGCGGCAATCCAACGGCTGGATCGCCGAAAATCCCCACGCGCGGGCGCTGGCCATCGAGGCCGTCCGCGAGGTCTGCGCGGTCGGTGTGCGGGCCGGGTGCCCGCTGGACGCCGACGAGATGGCCAACCTCATGCTCGACGTCGCAGTCCGCACCGCCGCGAATCGATCGTCGATGCTCACGGATGTCGAGCGCGGGCGAATAACGGAGATCGAGGCCATTGCGGGTTATGTGGTGAAAACGGGCGAGAGCTTCGGCGTTCCGACGCCGGTCAACCGCGTATTGCGCGATCTCGTTCTCGCCGTTTCGGTTTCCCGATCACCGAAACCCCACGTCGGCGATTCCAATTCGTGAGTTTCGGTACATCGAATTATCCCGGCGATTGCTAGGGTGATCCATGACCTTGCCGAATCGTCCCGCGGATGACACCATCGCATGATGGGGCATCGATGAAGTCCAACCGCTTTCGCCGCGTCGCTTTGCTGACGATGCCTTTCACGCAGGCGCCGGGGCCTTTCTACCGCCTGACGCACTTCGCGGAGCCGCCGCTGGGCCTCGCGTCGCTCGCCGGAAGTCTGCGCAAGTGGAATCCGGACACGGCGGTCGACATCATCGACGCGCACGCGCTGCTGATGAACCACCGGCAACTGCTCGACCGGGTGAAGGCGTATCAACCCGATCTCGTCGGCCTGACAACGGTCTCCCTGACGGCGGGCGTCACCTCGGCCCTCGCGCGGGAGATCAAATCGGTTTGCCCCGATGCGAAGATCGTCGCGGGCGGCCCTCACCCCACGGCGCTCCCCGACGATCTGCTCGACGATGTGGACGCGGTGGCCCTCGGTGAGGGCGAACAGACGTTTTCGGAGGTCGTCGCGGGAAAACCGTGGGGTGAGATCGAGGGACTCGCGCACAAGGTCGATGGCGAGGTGCGGTTCAATGCGCCCCGCCCGTTTCTCAAGGACCTCGATGAACTCGGATTCCCCGCCTTCGATCTGCTGCCGCTTCCGCGCTACCGCTACCCCTACCCGATGAAGAAGGCGCGGGGGAACTACGCCACGTACTTCTCCTCGCGCGGCTGCCCGAGTAAATGCACCTTCTGCGCGCAGATGAGCGTATGGGGCCACCGGGTGCGGTTCCACTCGGTCGAGCGTGTGATCGAGGACCTTCAGCGTCTTGTGGACGATTTCCGGGTCACGCTCCTTCACTTCTACGACGACACCCTGCTCTTTCACCGCAAGCGCGTCTTCGAGATGTGCGAAGAGATGATCCGACGCAAATGGCCGCTGCGCTGGATCTGCCTCGCGCGTGGGATGGACATCGACGACGAGGTCGCCGAGATCGCGGCGCGGGCCGGATGCGGATTCATCGAGGTCGGCGTCGACACCGCGAACGAGGGCATTATTCAGACGGTGAAGAAGGATTCGACCGTCGACGAGGTACGCCGGGCGTTTCGCTCCGCCTCGAAGCACGGCATCCACGTCAAGGGCAACTTCATCATCGGACTTCCGGGCGAGACCCCCGAATCGGTGCGCGAGGCGATCGATCTGGCAACGACGCTCGACGCCACTTACGTCAATTTCTTCCACTTCGTCCCTATCCCCGGAAGCGACCTCTACGACGAGTACCACGAGAAGGGCTGGATGAAGGCGACCGACTGGGGCAAGTACCACTTCCACCACTCCGCCGTCGTCGAACTGCCCGGGATCTCCACCCAGGAACTGAACGACACGATGCAAAGGGCGCTGCGCGCGTTCTACCTGCGCCCAAAGACCTGGTGGCGCTTCGTGCGCGTCTTTTTCGAGTCGCTCGATTTCCGCACCTTTGCGCTGGGGGTTCTGGCGATCGTCAACGAGATCATCGTACGCCCACACAAGGATCTGGGCGCGACCAAGTCCGCCGCGTCTCCCGCGGTGTCCTGACCCGTTGTTCCGGCGCGACATGCGCCTGCCAATTGGCGAATCCAGGTTCTTTCGACATGGGAACTCCACGTTGCTTCCCTAAGCGTGGGAAACGTCCGGGGTTTTCGGTAGGAATTTGGTGACAATATTCATATCGCCGACGCCTTGTAGTTATCTTGAGTTTATTTTCTAAGGAAGGCGACCCACACGTTCGGCACGGGGCGAGGTGTATTCCTATGTTATCACGGACGGATTCGGTGAATGACCATTCATTTTTTTTCGTTTTTGCCCGATTTCCACTTTCCATTTGCGGGGACCTCGTGTAGAGTCTTAACGGAGGTCAAGATCGAATTTTGTCGAATATTTCGGCAACTCGAGGACCTCCGGCAGGCCGAACGGCCGGTTCTTTGACAAGAAACGACCCAACGAACGAGACAAGCCGAGCCGCCGGGGCAACTCGACGGTTCGGACAAAACGAGCTTGCGGAGAATGGAGTGGGTTCGGTTTCGGGGCAAACCACGTGATTCCACGTGGCCTCCCCTTCCTGATTGGAGGTGTTTCCGATGAGCGATTTTCTCACCACGGTCTCGTCGGCCGTCGCCTGGATCAAGGATCTGGCGGGCCGACACGAGCTTTTCTTTCCGCTGAAACACGGCAGCGTGAACTACGCGTTCGAAGCGGCCGGTCCTTCGGCGGACATCCAGTTCGAAAAGTACCGCCCGACGATCGTTCCGCCCGTGAAAAAAATGCTGCCCGCGCGCGACACGCTCTTCACGTTCGTGAAAAACCCGGATGGCGCGCCCACGGTCACGCCGACGCTCGACACCGCGCCGAGGATTCTCGCAGGGGTGCGTCCGTGCGACCTGAAGGGTATCCATCTGATGGACACGATCTTCGCAAACGGCGTCGCCGATGCGTACTACGCGGCGCGCCGAGCGAACACCGCGGTCATTGCGTACGCGTGTCCCAAGCCCTGTGACGATCGCGCGTTCTGCCACGCCGTCGATTCGCTCGATCACCGCGCCGGCGCCGATGTCATCCTCACGCCGCTCAAGGGCGACGACATGCTCGTCGAGGCGCTGACCGACAAGGGACGCGAGCTGCTCGCGGGCGCCGCGTTCAAGACCTGCGAAGACGCCGCCGCCCGCAAGGTGGGCGCGGTTGCCGCACGGCCCGAACCCTTCGGCCGCTCGCTGGGCGCCAAGGTCTCTGCGCTGCCCTCGATCATCAAGAAGCAGTGGAAGAGCGAGCTGTGGGACAAGCACACCGAGCGATGCTTCTCGTGCGGATCCTGCAACCTGGTCTGCCCGACCTGTTACTGCTTCGACGTGCAGGACGACCTGAACCTCGATACGACGTCGGGACACCGCACGCGCACCTGGGATGCCTGCATGCTGCCCGAGTTCGCGGCGGTCGCCGGCGGACACAATTTCCGCCCGAATCCGGCGTCGCGCCAGCGGCACCGCGTGAAACGGAAATTCGAGTATCTGACCGAACGATTCCATGAGGGCGCGTTCTGCACCGGTTGTGGGCGCTGCGGCCGCCAGTGCACCGCGGGGATCGACATCCTCGACATCGTGAAAGACCTTGCGAGCGCGGAGGTGGAGTCATGACGACCACGCACGCCACAAAGATTCCGTCGCCCGACGCCTACCTGCCCATGATGGGCAAGGTGGTCGAGGTGCGGGAGATGACGGCCCGCGAGAACTATTTCCGCCTCGAACTCCCCCGCCCCCTCGGCCATCGCCCAGGCCAGTTCGTGATGGTGTCGGTGCTCGGCATCGGCGAAGCGCCGATCTCGATCAGCAACGGCCCGACGACGACGAACACGCTCGAACTCGTGATTCGCCGCGCCGGTCGTCTGACGCAGGTGCTTTCGGAGATGAAGCCCGGCGACCTGATGGGCATCCGCGGGCCCTTCGGCTCGGGATTCGACCTGTCATGGTTCGACGGCAAGGACATCCTGATCGTCGCCGGCGGACTCGGCCTCGTTCCGCTGCGTTCGCTGATCCAGCCGCTGGTCGCGAACGCCGACAAGTACCCGTCGATCACACTGCTGTCGGGCTGCCGAAACCCGGCCGAGGAACTCTATCGCGAAGAAGTCCGCGAGTGGTCGAAGAACCCCAAGCTTCGGGTCATCCGTCTCGTGGACGGCACCGAGAACATGCCGTGGGACGGTGAGGTCGGCCTGGTCACGGCGCCGATTCCCAAGCTGGACATCAAGCCCGACCGCACGATCGCCGTGCTGTGCGGGCCGCCGGTCATGTACAAGTTCGTCATCCTCGGCCTGAACCAGAAGAACCTGCCGCATGAACGGATCTACGTGGATCTGGAGCGGCGCATGAAATGCGGCGTCGGCAAGTGCGGGCACTGTCAGATCAACGACGTGTACTGCTGCCAGGACGGCCCCGTCTTCCGCTTCTCGGAAATCGAACATCTGCCGGAGGCCTTGCTATGAAACCGAAAGTCGCCTTTTTCGATTTCGCGAGCTGCGAGGGCTGCCAGCTCGCCATCCTCAATTGCGAGGACATCCTTCTCGACATTCTCGGCCTCGTCGAGCTCGTGGAGTTCCGCGAGGCCCTCTCCGAAAAAGCCCCCCGCTACGATGTCGCCTTCATCGAGGGCAGCATCCATCGCGACGAGGACATCGAGCGCATCAAGGACATCCGCGCGCGCAGCACGTTCCTGGTCGCCCTCGGCGCGTGCGCGTGCATGGGCAACGTGCAGGCGCGGTCCAACTTCGTCGCCCCCGCCGAAAACTACAAATACGTGTACGGCGAAGAGGCCCGCAACCGCGTGCAGATCGACGAGGAATACTGGCCGCTGTGGGGTCACACCCGCGTGCGCCCGGTCGACAAGGTCGTCAAGGTGGACTTCTACCTGCGCGGCTGCCCCGTCGTCCCAGCCGAATTCCTGCATCTCGTGAAGTCGCTGCTGCACGGCACCGCGCCCCACACCCCGCCCAACGCGGTGTGCGTGGAGTGCAAGAAGAACGAAAACGAGTGCGTGTACGATCGCGGTCAGACCTGCATGGGCCCGATCACCTGGGGCGGCTGCAATTCCGTGTGCGTGAATAACGGCTACGTCTGCGACGGCTGCCGCGGCGTCCTGCCCCACGCCAACATCCCCGCGCACAAAGCCGTGATGCTGGAAAAGGGCATCAACGAAGCGGACATCCGGAGCCGTTACCGCCTCTTCTGCTCGGCGGAACCGGCCGCGAAAGGAGCCTGAGCGATGCAAAACGCGCAATCCAAGACCTTCAACATCGACGTGCATCACGTCACCCGCGTCGAAGGCCACGGCCGGATCCGCGTCAACGTCCGCGACAACGTCGTCGAGGACGTGAAGCTGTGCATCACCGAGGCCAACCGCTTCTTCGAGAACTTCGTCAAGGGCATGCGGCCCGAGGATGTTCCCTGGATCGTCAGCCGTATCTGCGGAATCTGCTGCGTGGGCCATCAAATGGCCGCGACGAAAACGGTCGAGGACGCGATGGGAATCAAACCCAGCGCCCAGACGATCCTGCTGCGCAAGCTCCTGACCGAATCGCAGTTCCTCCAGAGCCACGTCCTGCACGTCTATTTTCTCGCCGTGCCCGACTTCGTCGGCGTGCCCAGCGTGCTGCCGCTCGTCAAGACGCACCCCGACGTCGTGCTGCGCGCCCTGCGTCTCAAGAAACTCGCCAACGACTACACGGCGGTCATGGGCGGGCGCGTGCTGCACCCGATGGCCAACACCCTCAAGGGCTTCCGCAAGCTCCCGTCGAAAAAGGCCATGGAAGAGATCCGCGACCGTCTGATCGCCGCGGTGCCCGACCTGCTGGAAACGATCGCCATCGTGAAAACGCTCAAGATCCCGCCCTACGAGCGCGAGACCGAGTACGTGTCGCTCAAGCACCCCGACGAGTACGCGCTCTACGATGGCGACGTGTACAGCTCCGACACCAAGTCGAGCGTGCCCGTCAGCCAATATCGCTCGGTGACGAACGAGTTCACGGTCGCCCACTCCACCACCAAGTGGTCGAAGTGGCACCGCGATGCGTACTTCGCCGGCGCGCTCGCCCGCGTGAACAACAACTTCGACCAACTCCGCCCCGAGGCGAAGAACGTCGCGACCGAACTCGGCTTCAAGGCGCCCTGCTACAACCCGTATATGAACAACGTCGCGCAGGTGATCGAGGTGATCCACTGCGCGTACAACAGCATCGCGATGCTGGAGCAGGCGTTGAACTCGAACCTCGTCGAAGAGGATCTGACGTTCACGGCGAAGGCCGGCGAAGGATTCGGCGCGTGCGAGGTTCCGCGCGGCATTCTCTTCCACAACTACACGTTCGACGCGAACGGGCGATGCACGGGCGGCAACGCCATCATCCCCACGAGCCAGAACGTGAACAACATCGAGCAGGACATGAAGGCGTTCGTGCCGAAGATGCTGCCGGTGATGTCGAAAGAGGAGCTGACGCTGCACATGGAGATGCTGCTGAGGGCCTACGACCCGTGCATTTCGTGTTCGGTGCACATGCTGGACGTGGAGTTCACGGAGTAGGACCGTTCCCGGAGGATTTGGCATGGGGCTGACGGTGATCGGCGTCGGAAGCTGGCTCGCCCGCGACGACGCGATCGGACTGATGCTGGTGGATGAGCTCGCCGCCCGTCCGCCCCGGCCGGACCTCGATTTTCACACGTGGGAGGGCGTCGACGCGCTGACGATCACGCACGACATGCTCGCGATGTCGTCGCCCATCCTCGTGGTCGATTGCGCCGACCTCGGGCTCGCGCCCGGGGAGTGGCGATTCTTCGATGCCGCAAGCGCGCGTTTGCACTTGCACGGCGACACGGTGTCGACGCACGGATTCGGGCTCGCGGACGCGCTGGACATGGCGCGCGGGCTCGGATTCGAAAAGCCCGTTCACGTCTTCGGCGTGCAACCCTTCGACCTCGCGCCGGGATCGGGCCTTTCCGACGAGATGCGCCACGTCTTTCCGCGTTTGCTCGATAACCTGAGCGACGCGGCCGGGCGCATCGCGGGAGCGACATGACCGCGAACTGGACCAAACTGACCGTGGACGTCTCCGGCGTCGTACAGGGCGTGGGGTTTCGACCCACGATCAAGCGCCTTGCCGACGAAGCGGGGCTCGGCGGTTGGATCCAGAACCGGTCCGGCTCGGTGACCATGGAACTCGTCGGTCCCTCGGGGCGCGTGCGGGAGTTTTTGCATACCCTCCCCCGCCGGATTCCGCCGATGGCGCAGCTCGACCAGATCATCATCCGCGGCGAATCGGCGGTCGATACGCCCCCCGCGGCGACGGGCTTCGACATCGTCGAGAGCGCGCGTAGCGACGAAAACCGCGTCGTCATCCCGGCGGATCTCGCCATGTGCCCCGACTGCCGCCGCGAGATCCTCGATCCGGCGAATCGCCGATTCGGATACCCATTTACGACCTGCACCAACTGCGGCCCGCGCTACACGGTCGTAAACGCCATGCCCTACGACCGCGTGCGCACGACCATGTCGGCGTTTCCCCTATGCGACGACTGCGCGCGCGAATACGAGGACCCCGGCGACCGGCGTTACCACGCCGAGAGCATCGCGTGCCCCGTCTGCGGGCCCAAATTGCGTCTGGTGTCGCCGTCCGGCGAGGCCGTCGCGGGCGATCCGCTGTGCGAAGTGCGCGCGGCCATCGCGCGGGGATCGATCGTCGCCGTTCGCGGCATCGGCGGATTTCTTCTTGCCGCCGATGCGACGAACGCCGATGCACTGGCATCGCTGCGCGAACGCAAGCGCCGACCGGCCAAGCCCTTCGCACTTATGGCGAGAAACCTTGGCGTGATCCGACACAAGGTGCGAACGACCGCCGCCGCCGAGGATCTGCTGCGCGGCGCCGTCGCCCCGATCGTGATCCTGCCGATCCGCGACGAGGACGACGCCGCGTCCCTGCCGTGGGATCTCATCGCTCCCGACACGCGCACGCTGGGCGTCATGCTGCCAACCTCACCGCTGCACACCCTGCTCTTCGAGCAACTGCCCGGCGACGAAACGCCGACCTTCGACTGGCTCGTCATGACGAGCGGAAATCGACGCTCCGAGCCGATTTGCATCTCGAATGACGAAGCCCTCGAACGGCTGCGCGACATCGCCGATCTCTTCCTTGTGCACGATCGCGAGATCAACCTGCGTTCCGACGACTCGCTGTTCTCGGTGGGCTCCGGCGGCGCTCAGGTCTGGCGGCGCGCGCGCGGGCTCGCCCCCGGGGCGATCCGGCTCCGTCACCCGCTCGCGCGCACGGTGTTGGCCATGGGCACGGAGCTGAAGAACACCATCGCCGTCGGTTTCGACGACCGCGTGGTCGCGTCTCCGCACGTCGGCGATCTCGAAACGCCCGAGGCCATCGACGCGCTCACGCGGCTCGCGCGCGAACTCCCCGCTTTTTTGCATCGCAAACCCGAGGTGATCGCCGTCGATCTGCATCCCGACATGCACGCCACGCGGATCGGCGAGGAGCGCGCCCGGGAACTCGGGATCGATGTCGTTCGCGTTCAGCACCACCACGCGCACGCGGCGGCGGCGCTGGCGGAACATGGTCTCGATTCTGGGCTCGCCCTCGTCTTCGATGGAACGGGCTACGGCACGGACGGACACATCTGGGGCGCCGAGTTGCTTTGCGTCGAGCCCGGCGGATTCACGCGTCTGGCCACGTTCGCCCCGGCGCCGCTGCCCGGCGGCGACGCGGCGGTCGTGCGGCCCGCGCGTCAGGTGGTGGGGCGGGCGGTGCTCCTCGGCATGCCGATCCACGAGTCGCAATGCGATCGGCTGGGAATTTCTCGCGATGAGATCGACGCTTGGACGACGCAGTGTCGTACCGGCCTGAATACGCCGTTGACGCACGCCGCCGGACGACTCTTCGACTCCGTTTCCGCCCTACTCGGGGTTGCGCCCGCGACGACGAGTTATGAAGGGCAAGCGGCAATCCGGCTGGAAACCGCCGCGCGCCGTTGGGATCATCACGGCGTGCTGCCGGGAATGCCCTTCGTGACGACGGAAGAGGACGGGATGCTGCGGGTCGACTGGTCGCCCGCCATGGCGTGCCTTCTTGACCCGACACATTCCCATGACGACATCCCGCGCTGCGCGTACGCGTTTCATCGCGCGCTCGCCGAGGCCTGCGCGAAAATGGCCGAATTCGGCCGCGCGAGAACCGGGCACACGTGCGTCGCGCTGTCGGGCGGTGTATTCATGAACGGCTTGCTCGCCCGTCTCGCGCGCACCGTGTTGCAGCGAAACGGTTTCATGGTGCTGACGCATCGCGACGTTCCGCCGAACGACGGCGGCATCGCATTCGGCCAGGTCGTCGTTGCGGCCCGCAACGTCGGCACAGGGAGTTGACGCATGTGCCTCGCGGTCCCCATGCGCTTGATCGACATCCCGACCGAGGGTCGGGGCGTCGTCGATCTCGACGGAATTCGCTACGACGTCGATCTTTCGCTGATCGACGACGCGGCGGTCGGCGACTACGTCATCATTCACGCGGGCTTCGCCATCGAAAAGCTCGACACGGGCGAGGCCGATGCGCGACTCGCGCTCTTCGCGAGACTGGCCGACGAATATCGAGCGGGTCTTGGTGGCGAGGTGCGCCTCGTCGCGCCCCCCGAGCGTTCCGGAGAGCCGTCATGAAGTATATCGACGGCTTCCGCGATCGCGATTCGGCGCTGTATTTGCGCGACCGCATGGCGCGCGCCGGTGAACGCATCGAGGCTTCGGGTCGTCGCGCACGTGTAATGGAAGTCTGCGGAAGTCACACGATGGCGATTGCGCGCTATGGCGTGCGAGATCTGCTGCCCCCCGCGGTCGATCTGATCAGCGGTCCCGGCTGCCCGGTGTGCGTCACGGATACCGGATACATCGACGCGGCGATCGAACTGGCGCGTCGTGGCGTCGTCATCGCCACTTTCGGCGACCTGATGCGTGTGCCGGGTTCGCGTGAAACCCTCGCCCGCGTCCGCGCCGAGGGCGCGCACGTGGCCGTGTGTTACTCCCCCGCTTCGGCACTCGAACTCGCTCAGCGCGAACCCGAACGCGAGGTCGTGTTTCTGGCGATCGGATTCGAGACGACGGTCGCGCCAGTGATCTCTCTCGTCGATTCCGCGATGCGCGTTGGCGCGACCAATGTCAGCCTGCTCACGGCGTTCAAGCTCGTTCCCCCGGCGCTGCGCGCTCTGCTCGACGATCCGGCGATCCGCGTGGACGCGTTCCTGTGCCCGGCCCACGTGAGCGCGATCATCGGCGCGAACGCTTACATCCCCTTCGTCGATCGTGACCGTGTGCCGTGCGTGGTCGCGGGATTCGAGCCGCTCGACATCCTGCTCGGCATCGCCGAGATCGTGGATCAGCTCGCCGCGGGCGAGGCGCGTCTCGTGAACCAATACAGCCGCGTCGTGAGAGCCGAGGGCAATCGCAAGGCTCTGGAACTGATGGAGCGGCTTCTCGAACCCGTCGACGCCGCGTGGCGCGGAATCGGCGTGATTCCCGGCTCGGGTCTCGGATTGCGCGAAGACTATGCGCGCTTCGACGCGGCGAAACGTTTCGGCATCGTGATCGACGCGGGAAAGCCGAACCCGGCCTGCAAGTGCGGCGAGGTGCTCAAGGGGATGATTCGGCCGCACGAGTGCCCTCTCTTCGGCGTTGTGTGCCACCCCGACAATCCCATCGGCCCGTGCATGGTCAGCAGTGAGGGCAGTTGCGCGGCGGCATTCAAGTATTCGAGGTGCGCGTGAAAACCGACACGATCCAACTCGCGCACGGGGGCGGAGGCCGGGCCTCGGCCGACCTGATCGCGCGTGAGATTTTGTCGCGATTCGGATCGCCGGAACTTGCCGCGCTGCCTGACGCCGCGACGCTGCCCGCCGTGAGCGGCCGCATCGTCGTTTCGACAGATGGCTTTGTGGTGTCGCCCATCGAGTTTCCCGGCGGCAACATCGGCCACCTCGCGGTGCATGGCACGGTCAACGACGTCGCCGTCGCGGGCGGGCGTCCGATCTGGCTGTCGCTGGCGATGATCCTCGAAGAGGGGCTGCCGTTCGCGACGCTGCGCCGCGTGCTCGACGCCGTGCGCGACTGCGCGCGCGACTGCGGCGTCGCGGTCGTCACCGGCGACACCAAGGTCGTGCCGCGCGGCATGTGCGACGGCGTCTATTTGACAACGACCGGAATCGGCGAGGCATGGCCGACGTTGAGGCTCGACGCCGCCCGGATTCGCGAGGGTGATGTGGTCGTTGCCAGCGGGCCGCTCGGCGATCACGGCATGGCCGTCATGGCGGCTCGCAACGGCCTGGGTGTCGCCGAAGGCTTCGGGAGCGACACGGGCCCCGTCCACCGCCTCGTGGAGTGCGTCGTCGATCTCGGCGACGCCGTGCGGTTTTTCCGCGATCCCACGCGCGGCGGGGCGGCGGCGGTGCTGAACGAAATCGTCCGCGGCCGATCCGTCGGCATCGCGTTGCGGGAATCCGACCTGCCCGTCTCGCCGGGCGCGCGCGGTGTTTCGGAACTATTGGGAATCGACATCCTTCACGTCGCCTCCGAGGGCCGCGTGATCGGCGTCTTCGCATCCGACGCTGCGGACGAAGCGGTCGCGCGTTGGCGCGCGCGTCCCGAAGGCGCGGGCGCGCGCGTGATCGGGCGCGTCACGAGCGACGCGGGCCGCGTGATTCTCGAGACCGCGATCGGCGGTCGGCGGTTGGTGGATGTCCCCCAGGGCGAGTTGTTGCCGAGGATCTGCTGATGCACGAGTTGACGATCGCCACAGAAATGATCCGCCAGATCGAAACGATCATGGCCGATCGCGGCGTTTCGCGGCTCGTCAGCGTGACGGTCGATGTCGGTGCGCTCTCGGGCGTCGAGCGCGAGCCACTGGAATTTTGTTTCCCGTACGCCGCGCAGGGAACACGGGCCGAGAACGCGACGCTCGTCGTTCGCGACATTCCCGTGCGCGTTCGCTGCTCATCGTGCGGGACCGAGGGCGAGCCGGAGTTCCCCGCGGTCCTGTGTCCCGCGTGCGCGTCGTACGATGTCGAGATCGTCGCCGGCCGCGACTGCGTGATTCGGAATCTGGAAGTGAGCCAGGTGAGGAGGGACGGCGATGTGCCGTGACTGTGGCTGCGAAGAAGGAAACGAGCGAGCATATTTTCACGATCATGCGCCGGGCCATGCGCACGTGCATCCGCATGCGCACGATCACGAGCACGAGCACGGAAACGGGCGCGACCACGATCACCATCACGATCACGAACACGACTCGCGCATCATCGACGTCGAAGCTCGCGTGCTCGCCCACAACGATCATCTCGCGGCGCACAATCGCGAGTGGCTCGACGCGCGCGGCGTCTTCGCCGTCAACCTGATTTCGTCGCCCGGCTCCGGCAAGACGCTGTTGCTGGAGCGAACGCTGGACCACATGGCGCGGCACATCCCCTGTGCCGTCATCGTCGGCGACCAACAGACCGACAACGACGCGCGGCGCCTGGCGGGCAAGGGCGCACCGGTGCGGCAGATCGAGACGAAGAGTTCGTGTCACCTCGACGCCGAGCGTGTGGGGGGCGTGTTGCCCGAGGTCGTCGGCGACGGCACGCGCCTGCTCTTCATCGAGAACGTCGGCAACCTCGTCTGCCCGGCGGCGTTCGAATTGGGCGAGCACTTCAAGATCGCCCTGCTCTCGATCGCCGAGGGCGAGGACAAGCCAATCAAGTACCCGGTGCTCTTCGCGCGCTCACCCGTCGTGGTGCTGACGAAGATGGATCTGCTGCCGCACCTCGATTTCGACATGGCGCGCTGCCGAAAGAATATCCGCACGGTGCGCCCCGACGCGAAGATTTTCGAGCTCTCGGCACGCACCGGCGAGGGCATGGAGTCGTGGACGGACTATCTGTTCGAACTGGCGAGGACGAAGTGACGTGACGGAAAACGCCCGCCATTCCACGCTGTCGTTCGACTGGGGCGCCTCCACGTCCTATAGCGCCGACCTGCGTGCGCGGGAACTCTCCGACCGCGTGTGGTGGTTCATCACGATGCGGTGGATCGCGGCGGGCGTCTGCACCGCGTTCGGTGTCGCCGATCTCGCCGGCATCGTCCCCGGCCACATCCCCGTCGGCTTCTTTATCGTCGCCGCGGTATTTCTCGCCGTCGGCAACGTCGTCTACTGCCGAATCACCAAGCGCCTGCTCGAACCCGAGATCGACCGCGCGGGCCTGCGCCTGCTGCTCATCGTCGAGATGATCGGCGACTTCGTCGCGCTGTCCCTGCTCACCTACGCAACCGGCACAATCCAGACGCCGCTGCCGATGTTCTTCATCCTGCATGTCGTATTGGCGACGCTCTTCTTCTCACGACGCACCTCCCTCGTCATCACCGTCGGCGCGTGGATGGGCGGCGTGATGCCGCTGATTCTGGAATGGCTCGGCGTGTTGCCGATGATCTCGATCTTTGACAGCCCGTTCAAACCCTTCGTGCTCAAGGAACCCGCGGCGATGTCGGGTTACGTCTTCGGCTTCGCCGCGTGCCTGTTCGTGTCGTGGTATCTGGTCAGCGAGATCACGACGAGCCTGAAATTGCGCGAGTCGCAGCTCGAAGACGCCTACGGCATGCTCAGTCGCCTCGACCGCGAAAAATCGCAGGCGACGTTGCGCGCGACGCACGAGCTCAAGGCCCCCTTCGCGGCGATCAAGAGCTACGTGTACACGCTGCGCGACGGCTACTGCGGGCCGCTGCCCGAGAAGGCGCAGTCGGTGGTGACGCGCATCGGCGAGCGCTGCGACCGGCTGATGGAAAAAATCACCGACATCATCCATCTGAGCAACCTCAAGACGCTCGTCCTCACCGACATGCACTTTTCGCCGATCAACCTGACGAAACTCGTGGCCGACGAGGCGGCCGAGGCGCAGCTCCTCGCGGATCCCCAGAACATCCGCGTCGTCAACCACGCGGCGGACGAGGCCGACGTTTTCGTCATGGGCTCCGCCGAGTATCTGCACACGCTCTTTTCCAACCTCACGCGCAACGCCGTCCACTATTCCACGGCCGGCGCCGAGGTGGAGATCACGATGCGCATCAAGGCGAAGCGCGTCTCGGTGCGCGTGCGCGATCACGGCATCGGCATTCCGCACGAAAACCTCGGCAAGATCTTCGACGAGCATTTCCGATCGAACAACGCGGTTGCGCATCATCCCAACGGCACCGGCCTCGGCCTGCCCATGGTCAAAGAAATCGCGCGCCTCCACGGCGCCGTTATCCAGGTCAGCAGCGAACTCGGTAAGGGTTCCCATTTCACGGTCTCGTTCGACTCCGTCGAGCCCAATATTTGAGGGAGGATTCCATGGCGAAGATTCTGATTATCGACGACGATCAGGACATCATCGACAGCCTGACCATGATTCTGGAGGGCAACGGCCACCACGTGCAGGTCAAGACCGACACCGACAATCTGGTCGCGTCGGTGTCCGAACTCGGCCCGGACCTCATCATCCTCGACATCATGTTCCCCGAGGACCCGCAGGCCGGTTTCGTCGCCGCGCGCGAACTGAACAAGAACCCCAAGCTCAAGAGCATCCCCATCCTGCTCCTGTCCGCAGTGAACCAACGCAGCAACATGGCGTTCGGGTTCTCCGATGCGGACATCAGCCCGGACTTCATGCCCGTCGAGGCGTTCATCGAGAAGCCCGTCGAGCCGGACGTCCTGATTCGCAAAATCACGGAGATGCTCGAACCCACGCGCTCGGTCAATTAAACCCGCGGAATTTTCGGAAAGCCCGGCCACGCGCCGGGCTTTTCCACGCGCGCCCGTTCGGGCAGACTGCGCGCCATGACGACAGCGGTTACCCCAGCGGATGAGCGGACGACGCGCCGGTCCCTCGCCTTCTGCGGCTTTTCCGGCGCGGGCAAGACCACGCTGCTCGTCGATCTGATTGCCGAGCTCGTGCGGCGCGGGCTGCGCGTGGCGGCCATCAAGCACGACGCGCACGGCCTACAGATCGACACCCCCGGCAAAGATTCGGATCGCCTCTTCCATGCGGGCGCCGACGTGCATCTGCGCGGTCCCGGCGAAGGGCTGATCCGCCACCACCGCGCGGACGACGACGATCTCGCGAACGCAGTGTCGCGCATGCGCGCGGACCACGATCTGGTGCTCATCGAGGGCCACAAAGCGACGCCGTGGCCCAAAGTGTGGTTGATCTCTCCCGACGAATCCGCCCCGCCGCCCGATGTGACCAACGTGGAACTCGTGCTCGCGCGCGACGACCGCCGCCTCGCCACGGTGCTCCCGTGGATCGCGGCGCGACTGGCGAGGGAGTGGGTCGAAACGCCCGTCCGCACGGGCATTCTGATCGGCGGCGCGAGCAGCCGCATGGGGCGGCCCAAACATCTACTGGAATCGAGCGGCGTGACGCTCGTGGAGCGGATGTTCGCGACCGGCGGGGATCGCGGTCTTTCGCCGATCCTGCTCGGCGCGGGCGACATCCCCTCGTCCATGCGTGACGTGGCGCGAATTCCCGATCCGCCCGGCCTCGCGGGTCCGCTCGCGGGTCTTGTCGCGGGCATGCGTTGGGACCCCGACGGCGCATGGCTCGTCGCCGCCGTCGACATGCCCGCCGTCGACGGAGCGTGCGTCGACTGGCTGCTCGCACAGCGCGCCCCGGGCCGTATCGGCATCGTCCCCATGATCGACCACGTGCCGCAGGCGACGTTTTCGCTCTGGGAGCCCGCGGCGAACGGGTACGTGATGGACGCCGTTCGCGCGGGCTTCGCGTCGATCCGCCGTCTCGCCGATTCGCCGCGCGTCTTTTGCACGCAGGTTCCCGCGCTCCTGCGCCCCATGTTCGCGGGCGTCAACACGCCCGAAGAGTGGGAACGATTCCTCACCGCGTCGCGACGACAGGACTGACTCTTTCGATCCCATTTGTGCAAACCCAAGCGGAAAACTTGCCGCGTGCCGGACTCCGCGATAAAACGGACTTGGTCGTTTGTTGTCTTGCCATCCGATGGGTCCTGCCATGCGTAAAGCCTACATCGAGGATCAGAAGAGTCGCCATGGACGCAAGGCCGTCGTGGTGCTGCCCGTCCACTATCCGCGCGAAATTCTGACGGCAATGAACCTGCTCGCGGTCGAACTGTGGGGCCCGCCCGGGCCGCCGCGCGGACCCGAGGCCGGTCGCCTGCAAACCTACGTCTGCGCCGTCGTGCGAAACGCGCTCGCGTTCATCGCATCGGGCGGTGCCGATGTGGCCGACGCCGCGCTGTTTCCCCACACCTGCGATTCGGTGCAGGGGCTCGCGACGCTCGCGCCCGATTTCGGCGGATGGAAGAAACCCGCGATCCGTTTCATCCATCCCAAGGGGCCGATGCGCGCCAGTTCGCGCGCATTTATCCGCGCGGAGATGGCGGCGCTGGCCGAGTCTCTCTCGGCGCTCGGCGTCGCGCCGCCGACCGACGACGCCCTGCGCGATGCGATTCGGCTTCACCGCGAGATCGACGCGGTCAAACTGCGTCTTGCCGACAAGCGCGCGTATTTGCCCATGAGCGACGCCGACTATTATCGCACTCTGCGTCGCGGCGAATACCTGTGGCCCGCCGATCATCTGAACGAGCTTCGAGAGCTGGAGTCGAAACTGCTGGACACTCCAGCCCAAACCGGCATCCCCATCTTCATCACCGGATATGTGCCCGAGCCGATGAGCATCTTCGACGTCGTCGCCGAGGCCGGCGCGTACGTGGCGGGGGACGACTACGCCGCGGTCGGACGGCGCGTGAACGCACGAATCGATCTCGACCTCGCCAATCCTTGGGATGCGCTCGTCGAACTCTACGCGTCGGCCGCGCCCTGCCCGACGCGGTCCAGCGAACAGGCACCGCGCCTCGCGCATCTCGACGCGCAGACGCAGCGATGCGGCGCACGCGGCGTCATCATCCATGAGCAGAAGTTCTGCGAACCGCAGCTCTTCGACGTGCCCGCGCTGCGACGTCACTTCGCGGCGCACAAGATCCCGCAGCTCTATCTCGAAGGCGAACTCGAGTCCGACTTCTCGGGGCAGGCGCGCACACGCATCGAGGCGTTCGTCGAAACCCTTTCCCACCCACGGAGCGCCGCATGATTACTCGACGCATTCAATACGAGATCGCGGGCAACGTCGTGGGACCGTTTCTCACGAACCTCGACAAGTGGCGAAAGAAACTGCGTCCGAAGAAAAAGGGCTCGAAGAAGGAACATCCCTTCGGGCCGCCGCTGGAATCGGTGAATCGCTTGAAGGACATCATGACGCGCTACTATTTCCAGGGCCGTTACGCCGACGGCGCGGTGCCGGTGGCGTGGGTGACGAGCGGTTTTCCGGTTGAGATCTTTCGCCCGCTCGGATTCTGGACGGTCTATCCCGAAAACCACGCGGCCATTTGCAGCGTGCAGCGGGTCGTGCCGGAACTGTCCGACGTGGTCGAGAAAGAGGGCTACGCGCGCGACCTGTGCGGCTACGCCCGCGCCGACATCGGCTCCGTCATGACGGGCAAAACGCCGGTGGGACGATTACCGAAACCCGATCTGCTCGCGTGCTGCACCAACATCTGCCAGACCGTGCTGTACTGGTATCGCGCGCTGGCCGAGCACTTCAAGATTCCGCTGGTGCTGATCGACACGCCGTACGTCTATGGCTCCGCGCCCGAACACCACAAGCAGTACGTCAAAGACCAACTGCTCGAATTGCTCGACGTCGCGCAGAAGATCACGGGTAAGACGATCGAACCCGAGGCGCTGGCGGAGGTCACGCGCAAAGCCAACATCGGCTCGAAGTTGTGGGGCCGATGCCTCGACGCGAGCAAGAACAAGCCTGCGCCCTGGACGGGTTTCGACGAGTTCTTCCACATGGCGCCGATCGTGTCGCTTCGTGGCAGCGACGAGTGCAACGACTATTATCAGGGGCTCGCCGAGGAGCTCGAGGACCGTGTGAAGCGCGGCATCGGCGGCCTCAAGAAAGAAACGCACCGGCTGATGTGGGACAACCTGCCGATCTGGTTCGGCGTGCGCCAAATGGCGGACCTGCTCGCGCAAAACGGTTTCAACTTCGTGTGCACCACGTACACGAACGCGTGGTACGAGGCCGGCAAGGTCATCGACGAGCGTGACCCGCTCGGCAGCGCGGCCAAGGCGTACACGCACATCATTCTCAACGAGGACTTGCCCAAGCGCCTCGCGCTCATGAAGCGGCTCGCGGGCGAATACGACGTGCAGGGCGCGGTGCTGCACAGCGACCGCTCGTGCAAGCCCTACTCCATCGGGCAATACGACCTGAAGGACCGGCTGCAAGCCGAGGCGAATATCCGCGTGATGGTGCTCGAGGCCGACCACGCCGATCCGCGCGCGTTCTCGGCGGAGCAGGCCGACAATCGCCTGACCGCTTTCATGGAGAGCTTCGCGTGAGTCGGCCCGCGGCGATCGGCATCGACGTCGGCAGCACGACGTGGAAGGCGGTCGTGCTCGACGCGTCGGGCGAGGTGCTCGACCGACTCGTCGAGATCGGCAATCCGCGTATCGAGGAGCAGACGACGCGAAACGTCGCGCTGCTGCGCGAACGCACCGGCGCGCCGGCCGGAATTCCCACGGGTGCCACGGGTTACGGCCGTAAGCGCGTCGCGGCGAGTCGCGTGCTCACCGAGATCACGTGCCACGCCAAGGGCGCGTTTCGCGTGATGCGCGGCGCGGGGATCCTCGTCGACATTGGCGGGCAGGACTCCAAAATCATTCACGTCGAGGGCGACGGGCGCGTACGCGACTTCGCCATGAACGACAAGTGCGCGGCGGGTACGGGGCGGTTTCTCGAAGTGATCCTCGGACGACTGCACGTGTCGTTCGACGACGCGCCCGCGCTGGCCGCTCGCGCCGCGAAACCCGTGCCGGTGTCGAGCACGTGCACCGTCTTCGCCGAGAGCGAGGTCATCTCGCTCGTGGCGCAGGGCGAGAGCGTCGAGGGCATCGTCGCGGGGCTGCACGCGTCGCTCGCGAGCCGCATCGCCTCGCTCGCCGGCAAGTTTGCGAACGGTACGCCCATTTGGATGAGCGGCGGCGTCGCGCTCAACAGCGTGATGGTGGACGCCATCGGCAAGGCGATGGGCGCAACCGTCCGCGTGCTGCCCGAGCCGCAGTTCGTCGGCGCGCTGGGCGCCGCACTCTCCGTACTCCCCTGAGCGATTACCCCTTCAGGATCGGATAGGTCACGCCGCCCTTGGGGAAAACCAAAACGCGCGCGCGACCCGGCATGGCGGCGCGGGTGCGGGCGCGGAGCGACTCCGGCGATGAGTGAATCTCGAAAAACGGAATTTTCTTCGAGAACTCCAGCGGCACATTGGGCGAATAGAAGTAGATGTCGTTTCGCTGAAACGCCTGCAACGCGAAGTAGATGAAATACAGGTCTTCCTCGCGCAAGCCGAACGTGAACTTGCCGATGAGCGGCAACAGCGCGTACGAGAGCGCGCGTACGGTCTTCTTGCCGACGTAGAGGTTTTTCGTCGGTAGCGGCGAATCGCCGAGCCCCTGCGTCGCGGTGATGAAGTTGATCATCATTCCCCCGCGACGCACCGCGCGAATCGTGTTCGCGAGCGCCTTGAGCCCCTGACGCAGGTCGATGTCCATCGGCGCGCTGCCCGAGATCAGGATGTCCGCAGGTTCGTCGATCTCGACGCCGAAGATTTTTTCGGAGGTCTTGATCCCCTCGCGATGCGCGGCAACGGGGTCGCCCGCCGCGATCTCCACGACGCGCAGCTTTCCGTCGAGGATCGCATTCACGACGAAGACGGTCGAATTGAGCATGCGCCCGCATTCTTCCAGGTCGCAGCGCATGGGGTTCGTCTCGGGACGGCTGCCGACCATGTTGAATGTCGACGGCGTGGTGTTGAGCGCGTGATTCGCCGCGATCGTGACCTTTCCCGCCACGCCCGGAAAGATGTTTTTGTACCCGCCGCCGAAACCCGCGATCGTGTGCGGCTCGATGCACCCCATGCTGATGACCAGATCGGCCTCGGCGACGAGGCGATTCACCCACACCTCGGAGCCGCGCGTTGTGCGCCCAAGCCGCACGAGGTGATCGCCGGGCGCGCTGTCATGATTCACGCACGCGTATCGCGCCGCGCCCCACGCGCCGATTTTCGCCGCGATCTCGTCGCCCGTCATGGGCCGGTGGACGCCGAGCGCCGTGAGAACCGTGATCGCCTCCGGCTTCGCCCCAGCCGCCTCGACGGATTCCATCACCGGCTGAAAGAACTGATGCACGGGCGTTGGCCGCGACACGTCGTCCACCACCACCACGATCTTCTTCGCGCCCCTCGCGATTTGCGCGAGCGGCGGCGAACCGTGGGGTTTGGCGATGGCCCGCCGGGCCTCGTCGGCCACATCGGCGCATGACGCGACCGCGCGCGGCTCGCAGATCGCGACGAGCTCCCAATTCGGCGCAAGTTCGTACTCCACCTCGCGATCGGGCCCGAACGGAATCCGGACGATTTCTCCGCCCATGACGTACTCCGTGATGATGGAAAAAGACTATCCGTTCACGTTCGCCCCGACAACGCCATCGCGCGTACGCGGCTTGCCGCCACAAGTCGCCGGAACTAATCTGACCCCGACTCGGTTTCGGGAGTTCGTCATGTCGATGAGATCGCTCGTGTTCCGGTTTTTAGCGCTCGCCGTTCTGACAACGGTTGTCGGATGTGGCTGTGGCGACGACGACGACGATGCAAGCGCGCCGAGCGACGACGATACGTCGGACGACGACACGGACGATGATGACGTCGACGACGACGCGGCGGATGACGACACCTGGCCGCCGCTGCCCGACGATGACAACGACGACGACGCGGATGACGACACCGAATTGCCCCCCCTGCCCGATCCCAGCTACGGCTGGATCCTGCTCGACTCCGATCGCGCGCACGTCTCGTGGGTTCTGAATCAGGCGGCGGATTACGGGATCGACCACGTACAGCTCTCGCATGGTCTCATCATGGACATCGACGAGATCAACGAGGACGCCGGTCACGCGGCCGATTTGCGCGACATCGCGCAGGAGGCAAAGTCGCTGGACCTCGAGGTCTGGGTCTGGTCGCACGAATTCGCCCGCGAGAGCTATCTGCTGTGTCTGGACCCCGAGGACGACCTGTGGGTCCGTCGCGCGCAGGCGTATCGCGACGCGCTGACGACGATTCCCGAGATCGACGGCGTGATCCTGATGTTCGGCTCCGCCGAGGTCGAACCGTGGTACGCCGTCTGCCTGTGCGAATGGTGCGCCGAGCAACCCGATACGGGCAATCCCGTACTCGACCTCATCAACTCCCGCCCGTCCGACCGTCTCGCGCAGATTTACGACACGGTCGGCGGCGTGGTGATGGGTGAATTCGGCAAAAAGCTGCGCGTACGCACGTTCATGCACCAACCGCTGGAAATTCTGTGGCTCGGCGAATCGCTGAGAGCGTATCCGAACTACGACCTGTCGGTCATGACGAAGGACGTTCCTCAGGATTGGCAGCCGTATTACCCCGACGATCCTCTGATCGGAAATGTGGGTCACCGCCACCAAATCATCGAGATGGATCTGGGCAACGAATATTGGGGCCAGAGCCGCATTTTGAACGGACAGGTCGACTACATCGCCCGGCGATGGGCTTACGACGAGGCGAACGGCGCGCTCGGCGCGGCGGCGCGCATCGAACGCGGGTCCGAGCACGCCTTCGGCAATCCGAACGAGATCAACATCTATGCGTACAGCCGCATCGTGATCGACGGCGCGACACCCGACGACATCTATCGCGAGTGGTTCGACGCCAAGTACGGAATCGACGGCGCCGAGCCCGAGGCCGACGTGCTCAAACGGATCTTCCGCACATCGCACGACGCGATGCGAAAGATGTATTACACGCTCGGCATGTGGACGCTCGTGAAGGGCTCCGATGTGCCAGACAGCGCGCGCTTTCCCGAGCAACTCGTGTCGCGCAACACGGCATACTACGACGGCGACTGGTGGGAGACGTCCGAGGATCTCGCGTTCCCCGACGAACAGACGCTCGCCGATCTGTGGCAGGAAGCCAGCGAGGCCGTCGAGATCGCGCAGGACAACCTCGACGCGCTCGAATCCATCGAACCGGCGTTCACCGATCCCTCGCAGTACGACGAACTGCACGACATGCTCGCGCTGCATCGCGACGCGTGCCTCGTGTGGCGACACGTCAAGGACGCGATGTTCCGCTACATGTATTCGCCGCGCGGCCACGCCGATCAGATGCCCATCATCGAGTGGGATCTGGAGCAGCTCGCAGACCTCGCCGACGCGATCAACGTCACGTGGGGCGCGGGGGCGACGCCGGTCCGGCCCGGCGACATCCTCTATTTCATCGCCGATTTGCGCGACGGCGCGCCGGATATTGTCGACGAAACGCCCGTCGATCAGCCGCTGCTGTTCGACATCGATGCCGAGGATTTGGGCGGCGGCGAATGGCGCGTCACGTGGGAGAGCGACGTCGCGACCACGTCGCGCGTCGAATGGACGCGCAAGCTGCCGCTCTACACGGGCGACAGCGGCGACGTCGGCGGCATGACGACCACACACGACGTCACGATCCAGGTCGATCAGCCGGGGCTATGGTTTTTCCGAGTGAGCGGCGAGACGGGCGGTGGTGACCTGCTGCGCTCGGGCGATTATCGGATCGGACTGGACGACGCGGAATAACCCGCGATTCGTTCTCGCGAATGCGCGCCGTTCACGCGGCCCGCTTCCGGCGACCGAGAACCATCGCCAGCAGGTACGCGCCCCCCGCGATCATGATGATCGTCGCGCCCGAGGGCAGATCGGCGTCGTAACTCACGGCCAAGCCGGCGACGGTGAAAGCGATCGTCAGCGCCACCGAGACCACCATGACGTGTGAGACGCGGTGCACGAGCCGCTCGGCGATGGCGATGGGCAGCGTGAGCATGGCGATGACCATGACGATTCCGACCACCGTCACGAGCAGCACCACGGTGAGCGCCGTCAGAACCAGGAGCATGAGGTAATAGAACTCGACGTTGAGGCCGCGCAGCCGCGCGAATTCCTCATCGAAGCACACCGCCAGCAACTGGTGGTAGAACGCGCCAGCGACGAGCACCACCACGCCGTCGAGCGCCGCGACCATCCATAAGTCGCGGTCGGAGACGAGGAGGATGTTGCCGAACAGATAGCTCATCAAATCCTGATTGTATCCGGGCGTGCGCGCGAGAAAGAG
Source organism: uncultured bacterium (assembly GCA_964586775.1). Lineage (GTDB taxonomy): Bacteria > Lernaellota > Lernaellaia > JACKCT01 > JACKCT01 > JADLEX01. The sequence continues at coordinate 34,647 of CAZPJD010000113.1, forward strand.
CACGCCGATCGCCATGCCGATCGCCCAGATGGCACCGATCACCGTGTCTTCGCGTTCGCGCGCACGCAGATTCAGCACGCCGATCACCAGCGCGGAGCCGACCGCGACCACTCCCGCGCCGTAGAGCGGATGCATCCACGACCACGACAGCGCCTTTTGCGCATACGCCGCGGCGCCGAGCCCGCCGAGCACGCTGTGCGAGATCGCGCCCGCGATGGACGTGACGCGACGGGTGACGACGTACGTACCCACAACGCCCGAAGCCACCGCCGCCAGCACGCCGGTAACAAGCGCGTATTGCAAGAAGGCGTATTTCGGCAGGTCGGCGAAAAACTGCACGCTCGCCCCTTCACATCTTTTCGTCGTGAACGACGATCTTCATGCGCCCACCGTAGATGTCGCTCATCATCTCGGGCGAGATCGCCCGCGTGGGATGCGTGTGCACGTCGCGATTCACGCACACCACCGTCCGCACGTAGGTCGAAACGAAGCTCAGGTCGTGCGAGACGATCACGATCGTCAGCCGCTCGTTGAGCTTGCGCAGCAGATCGTAGAACTCGCGCTCGACGCGGATGTCGAGGTTGGCCGTCGGCTCGTCGAGCACCAGCATGCGCGGTTCGGACGCGAGCGCCCGCGCGATCAGCGTTCGCTGGCGCTGGCCGCCCGAAAGCGACGCAAACGAGCGATCCGCGAGGTCCCCGATCTCGACCGAATCCAGCGCGCGACGCGCGGCCTCGCGATCATCGCGGTGAAAACCACCGATGCGTCGCTGCCGTGAAAGACGGCCCATCATCACGACATCCATGACGTTCACGGGAAACTGCAGATCGAGTTGGACGTGCTGCGGCATGTAACCGACGTGCGTTCGGGTGACTCGCGGCCCCGCGCCGAGCAACTCGACCGAGCCGTTCATCGGATCGAGCAGGCCCAGCATCAGTTTGACGAACGTCGTCTTTCCGCCGCCGTTCGGGCCGACAATCGACACGAAATCGCGTTCATGAATATCGATCGAAACGCGTTCGAAGATCGTTTGCCCGCCCGCATAGGCGTAGCTCACGTCGCGAAAGCGGACGACGACATCGGCGGTGTCGCTCATGACTTCTGCTCCGCGAGCGCCGTCGCGATGGCGTTCGAGATCGCCAGCATGTTGGCCGGATAGTCCGCGCGGAGCGGATCGAGCGAAACGACCCGCGCGCCGATGGCCGCGGCCAGCGCCTTTGCCGATTTCTCGGACGACTGGGGCTCCGAAAATACGGTCGTGACGCCGTCGGACTTCGCCTGATCCACGAGCTTCGCGAGACGACGCGGGCTCGGCTCCTTCCCGCCCTCTTCCAGCGCCACCTGAACGAGCCCGTACGCATCCGCGAAGTAGCTGTAGGCCGCGTGAAAGACGTAGATCCGCTTGCCTTTGTACGGCGCGAGAACCGCGCGAATCCGCGTGTCGAGCTCGTCGAGTTCACGACTCAGCGTCGCGAGGCCGCTCGCGTATTGCTTGGCGCCGGCGGGATCCGCTGCGCTCATCGCGGCGGCCATGGTCGCGGCCACGGTCTTCATGCGCCGCGGGTCCATCCAGATGTGCGCGTCGTGCTCCTCGTTCAGCAGCACAACCGACTTCGCGGAATCGACGACGCGCGTCTTCGAGCCCGACGGAATCTTCGACACCAGAACCGTCTCGAACGACATCCCGATCCGAAAATACAGATCCGACTCGGCGAGTGCCGTCGCGGTGCGCGGCGTCGGTTCGAAGGCGTGCGGTGACTGCCCCGGAGGCAGGACGACCGTCGTTCGCACGCGATCGCCACCGATCCTTTCGGCCAGAAACGCCTGCGGCGGGATGCTCACAGCGATACGCAGGGGCGTCTCGGCCCAAGCCGAACCGGCAGAGCCCGCGACCGCGATCAATGCGATCGCGAAGACGAGCAAAGCTGCGCGATGAATGGTGGCTCGCGTCCCCATGTCAGTGCCGATGCCGACTCTTGGGATCTTTGTCGCAGACCAGAAACGACTCATGGCACGTGTCGCACGTCTGCACCGAATGCCCACGCATGAAGCGTCGCCAATGCTCGGTCTGATCCGCCGAGACGGTGCCAGCTCCGTTGCACAGGGGGCAGGTGTTTTCCAGCGCGGCAAGAACCGCCGTGCGGATGAACGCGGATTTGTTGGGAACGGCCGCAAGGCGTTCGAGCAGCGCCTCTTCGGCCTTAAACGTCACGACGGCACTCTTGGGCTTCTTCGCGGTCATCGCCGCCTCCGATCGCGGCGGAATATATGACTTTGTATTACCGTCGGTCAAGCCCGTCGAAATGGCGCGATCAGGTAGGAGGCGGGGTTGCCCCCGCCGTCCTCCCACACCACCGTACGTACGGTTCCGTATACGGCGGTTCATCAGCGTCACACAAATCGTCGGTACTCCTCCATCAGGCTGACGAGTCCTGATCTTCGCAGCATCG
>CAZPJD010000114.1:0-7482 GCA_964586775.1 uncultured bacterium
GAGGATGCCGCCGACATAGACGAGCATCTGCGTGACGGCGACAAAGTCGGCGGAAAGCGTGGCGTAGAGCCCCGCAACGCCCAGGAATGTCGCGAGTAGCGCAAAGGCGCTGCGTACGATGTTGTGCGAAAACGCAACGACCACCGCGCCGCCGAGCGAGAGCGCGACGAGCAGCAGGAAGACGATCGCGCCGATGCCGGTGATCACGACGTGCTCCCCTCGGCCTTCGTTTCGGGCTTTTCTTCGATCTTCGGTTCCGCTTTCGCTTCCACCTTCGCTTCGCTTTTCTCCTCGCCTTCCGCGACCGTCTCGGCTTCGGGCTCGGGCGCGCCGCCGGCCCACCGGTGGCCGTCGTGCGTCGGCGGGGCGACCTCGGCGAGCACCGTACCCTGCGGTCGGCGCGGCGTGGTGTTGCTCTTCCCCTTCGCAACCGGCACCGGCTTTTTCACGTAACGCAGCACCAGTCGATCCGGCGTCGACACCACGGCCTCGAACTCGGTGGTGTGTCGGAGCGAATCGAAGGCGCACGCCTCGGAGCACAGCCCGCAGTACATGCAGCGGCCGATGTCGATGTCGAAGCGCGTGATCTCGCGAACGCCGGTCTCGGGATTTTTCGCGACCTGAATATCCAGTACGTTGATGGGGCAGGTCTTCGCGCAGAGCATGCATGCGCTGCATCGCGCCAGATCGACCTCGAGAATTCCGCGATAGTTGTGGGGCAGCGAATCCTGAATCGGCTTTTCGATCTTGTCGGGGTACTGGATCGTGATGGGCCGGCGGAACAACCAGCTCGACGTGACCGCGAGGCCCTCGAACGTGGACGTGATCGCCCGCCGGATGTTCCCGAAATAGCCGCCGGGACGCCCCGGAGAGCCTTCGGAATTCGCGGATTTCGCCTGTTCCATCGTCATGAGCCCTTCGCGCCGCTCACGGCATTCGGTACGGGGGATACCACAGTTCCTTGCCTTCCATCTTCTCGTACGACTCGCGATCGACCAGGTAATTCCGGCGGATCTTCCGCGCGTAGGCGACCAGAATCGCCGCGCACAGAATCGTCATCGCCGCGCGCAGGATCCAGTCGATGGCCCCGCCCTCGCGCACGATGGCGAGCAGGATCATTACGCCGAACATCGACACGACCGAGAGGGGCACGAGGTACTTCCAGCACGTCATCATGAGCTGATCGACGCGCAGTCGGGGCAGCGTCCAACGTAATTGCACGACCAGAAATACCAACGTGGATGACTTCGCCGCGAAGACCGCGAACGACGCGAGCTGCCAACCGACGAACGCGAAGCCGTCGGCCGCGGCGATGCGCTCGGGCGATACGCCGGGAATCTGCCATCCGCCCAGAAAGCACACGGTCGCGACGGCGCTCATGATCCACAGGTTCGCCCACTCGGCGAACAGGAAGAACAGAAAACGCATGCCGGAGTATTCGACGTTGTACCCGGCGACGATCTCGCTTTCGGCCTCGGGCAGGTCGAACGGCGTGCGGTTGCCCTCGGCGATGGCCGACGTGAAATAGAGGAAGAATGCCGCGAAGAGGAACGGGTTGCGCAACAGGAACCACTGCCACGGCCACCCGCCCTGCGCCGTCACGATGCCCTGCATCGACATCGATCCCGCAACGAGGATGACGGCCATGAGTGAAAACGCCGACGGAATTTCGTAGGACACGAGTTGCGCCGCGCTGCGCACGCCGCCGAAGAGCGCCCACTTGGAATTCGACGCCCAACCCGCCATGAGCAGGCCGACGACGACAAGGGACGTAATCGCCAGCAGGTAGAGCACGCCGACGTTGAGATCCGCGGCCACCAGATGCGCGCCGAAGGGCAGAATCACAAATGCGCCGAACATGCCCGCGAAGACGAAGTACGGGGCGATGCGGTAGAGCACGCGATCCGCGCCGTCGGGAATCAGGTCTTCCTTCAGGAAGCACTTGATGCCGTCGGCGAGCCATTGGAGCGAGCCCTGGGGCCCCACGCGATTCGGTCCGATGCGCGACATGATGCGTCCCGCGATGCGCCGCTCCAGCCAGCTCAGGGGACCCGCGAAGAGCGCAACGAAGGTGACGGAGAGGATCGCCGCGACGAGAATGAAACCGAGGTCGACCGTCCACCGATACGCCCACGTCGCGGGATCGAGCCCGAGCACGCCCGCGATGAACCGGTCGGACGCGATGCGAAGGACGTTCATCGGTCCACCTCCGGCGCGACGATGTCGAGCGAGCCGATGAGCGCGACGAGGTCGGCGATCATGAGCCCGGGCGAGAGCGATTCGACGATCGACATGGCCGTGAACGAGCCCGTGCGGATCTTCATGCGATACGGTTTGTCGGTGCCGTCGGAGATGACGTAGTTGCCCAGTTCGCCGCGCGCGCCCTCGACCCGCGTGTAGATCTCGTTCGCCGCGGGTTTGAGCGCCCGCGTCTTGATGAGCGTCTCGCCCGCGGGGATCGACGCGCACGCCTGACGCAGAATCTTCACGCTCTCGCGCATCTCCAGGATGCGGCAGTAGAAGCGGTCGAAGCTGTCGCCGACGACGCCTTCGAAGCCGCGCCCGACCACCACGTCGAAATCGAATTGCGGATAGATCGAGTACGGCTCGTCGCGCCGGATGTCGAAATCGACGCCGCTCGCGCGCAGGTTCGGTCCCGCGAGCGCGAAGGCGATCGCGTGCTCGCGCGAAATCGTCGCCACGTTCACGAGACGCTTCATGAAGATCTCGTTCGTCGTGATGAGGCGGTTGAACTCGTCGATCATGATCTCGAAGTGATCGAGCCAGCGCAGGATGGTGTCGATCGTCGCCGCGTCGATGTCGCGCGACACGCCCCCGAAACGCAGGTAGTTGTAAGTCAGGCGCGCGCCGCAGATGCGCTCCATGATGTCGTTGATTTTTTCGCGCTCGCGAATCCAGTGGACGAAGGGCGTGAACGCGCCGAGGTCCATCGCGATCGTGCCCGTGGCGATCAGGTGGCTCGCGATGCGGTTGAGTTCCGACGCGATCACGCGGCAGTATTCGCCGCGCGGCGGCACCTCGACGCCCGCGAGCTTTTCGACCGCCAGCGCCCAGGCGTGGTTGCCGAAAATCGCGCCGAGGTAGTCGATGCGATCCGTGTAAGGCATCGTGCCCAGATACGCGTTCATCTCGGCGAGCTTTTCGATACCCCGGTGCAAATAGCCCACGTCGGGCACGACGCGGCGCAGGATCTCGCCGTCGGTCTCGAGCAGAAAGTTGAGCACGCCGTGCGTGGCGGGGTGATGCGGCCCCATATTGAGGCGCATGAACCCGACCATCTCCTCGGTCTTGGCTGTGTGCTGAGCTGGTTGCACGCCGGGGTGATTGGTCGTCGCTTCCCGAGTCACGGTCTCCCCGACCTCTCGCGACGTCGGGATGCCGTGATAGACCTCGGGCCGCGCGTAGTCCTTGCGAAGCGGGTGGCCGACCCAGTCTTCGGGCATGAAGAGCCGTTTGGGATTGGGATGCCCGGTGAACTCGACTCCGAAAAGGTCGAGAATTTCGCGCTCGTGCCACTCGGCCGCGGGCCAAACCGCGTGCACCGAGTCGACGACAGGATGGTCGCGATCCAGCCGAACCTTGAATGTCAGCGGGTGACGCTCGCCCATCGACAGGAGATGATAGACGAGTTCGATCGCGTCGCTTCGGTCCACGCCCGACAGGCTGCGCAGCGTGTCGAATCGAAGCCCCGGCTCGTCACGCAGGAACGTCGAGACCGCCACCAATCGGTCGGCGGGAATCTCGACGAAAGGGTCAAGCGTGTCCGTTTTCAGCGTCGCGATTTGCGGGCCGAATGCGGCTTCGAGTCGTTCGCAGACTTCCGGAGGGGTCATCTTGGCGTCACGCCCCGCGCATCTTGTCGGTCCAGCGCTCGCCCTTCATCTTGGCCTGCAGGTGCAAAATGGCGTCGGTGAGGGCCTCGGGCCGCGGAGGACAGCCGGGGATGTAGAGATCGACGGGGACGATCTTGTCCGCGCCGCAAACGACCGAGTACGAACGCTGGAAGAGCCCGCCGCAGTTGGCGCAGCTCCCCATCGCGATGACGTATTTGGGGTCGGCCATCTGCGCCCACAGCAACCGGACGCGGTCGGCCATCTTGTAGGTCAAAGTGCCCGCGACGATCAGCAGATCCGACTGGCGCGGGCTCGCGCGAAACACCGCGCCGAAGCGGTCGAGGTCGGTGCGCGGTCCGCCGGTCTGCATCAGCTCGATGCCGCAGCAGGCCGTGGCGAAAAGCAGATACCAGATCGACGACTTGCGGAACCAGTTGACCGCGTGATCGAGCCGCGTGGCGATCGCGCCCGGCATGATCGCGGCCTCGATGATCCCGCCTTCGCCGGATTCTTGGTCACCCATCTCGGCGACCGGTTCGATGATCGGGGATTCGTCGGTCATCCATGATCCTCCGGCGATTGGATTTCGCGCACCCAATCCAAATGTCCCTTCGCCCACACGAAAACAAGAGCGCCGATCAGCACGGCGAGAAAGAGCGTGATCTCGATGATGGCCGTGAGCGCGCGGCCTTCCTCGATCCATCGACGCACGACCGTCGCCACCGGAAAGGTCAGCGCGATCTCGACGTCGAAGACGATGAAGACGAGGGCCATGATGTAGAAGCGGGGATTGAAGTTGAACCACGCCCCGCCGATCGGGCGCTCGCCGCATTCGTATACGAGGGATTTCTGCGCGTCGGGCAGGTTTGGCCGGACGAATCGTCCGACGAAGAGCGCGCCGAATACGAACAGGACGGCGACGAGCAGGAAGACCAGGACGGTCGCGAATTCAAACAGCACGAAACGCGCCCCATTCAAAACACCGATCGGCCCCGAGAGACCGACCGGTTTGGGACAAAAACGCCCCAAGCAGTGCCCGCAGTTTCATCCGGATGTCGATTTTTCGACGTGATCGTCATCACGGAATTGAACATTAATACGTTAGATTACTCACTGCGAAAGATCAAGGCGTCGTTTTTTACCAACTGAACCAGCGGTTTCGCGCTCGCAGGCCACCTGGACGAGCTGTTCCGAAAAAACGAACGCCCCGGGGACCATACGGTCTCGGGGGCGTCCGCGATTCGAAGGTCCAATCTTCTACGGGTTGCCGGGCGCTCCGGGCATCGCGCCTCCGGGCATGCCGGGGCCGCCGGGCATCATGGGCATCGCGGGTGCCGGTGGGGCGGCCGCCTCGTTGTACTTCACCTGCGCGCCGACGCGAAGCTCGGAAACGAACTTCTCGATCTGCTCCTGCTCCTGCGAACGCGACAGGTGCTCGCGGATCTGATCCTTCACTTGATCGAAATTCGCGTTTGCGAGTTCCGGGCGCTCGTCGAAGAACTTCTTGACCGCGGCGTCGTCCGGCGGCGGCAGCTTCGGCAGCGACGCGATGTGGTTTTTCACGTACTCCGCGTAGACCAGATGCTTGGACAGTTCGCGGATCTTCTCCTGAATCTCGGGCTTGTTCATGAACCCGTCGGAGTTCGCCTTCTCAAAGACGAGTTCCACCGCGACCAGGTTGTCGATCAGGGTCTTGCGTCCCTCGGGCGACGCGAGCTGCGCGACCATGAAGGGCGGCATCTGAGCGATCATGTCGTCGACGCGTTTGTTGGAGATGGGCTTGTTGTTCACCCAAGCAGCGACCTCGCTATCCGGCAGTTTCGCCTCGGGCGCGGATGCGGCGGGCGACGCCCCCGGAGCGCCGGGCGCGGTGGGCTGGCAGGCGGCCATCAACATGAACGCGGAGATCACGAATCCCAACGCAAACAGTGCGAGCAGGCGTTTCATCGCGGAATCCTTGGCTGGAGTTTCGCCGTCGCTCGGCGCTTGGCCGTCGAAAGGCGCGCCAACCTATCCGCAATCCTGCGCCGTGTCAAAGCGCGTTTGACCGCGAATATCGCGCCCTTGGATGACGCACAAACGACGAATCCCGCGACCGGAAAGTCGCGGGATTCGATGGTGGGATATCCGCCAGATGTCAGTGCGCGGCCGCGGGGGGCGTCGGCGCTTCGAGCGCCGTGCGCAGCGCCTCTTCGATATTGTTGATGAAGTGGAACTCGAGCCCCTCGCGCAGGTTCTCGGGCACCTCCACCAGATCCTTGCGGTTCTTTTCGGGCAGCAGGATGCGTTTGATGCCCGCGCGCTTGGCCGCGAGGATCTTTTCCTTGATGCCGCCGACCTGGAGCACCTGCCCGCGCAGCGTCACCTCTCCCGTCATCGCCACGTCGGGGCTGACCTTGCGCCCGGTCAGAAGCGACGCCAATGCCGCTACGAGGGTGATTCCGGCCGAGGGGCCGTCCTTGGGGATGGCGCCGCTGGGAATGTGAATGTGCAGGTCGAACTTCTCGAAGATCTCCGGGTCGATGTCGAATTCCGCGGCTTTGCTGCGGATGTACGACAATGCGGCCCGCGCGGATTCCTGCATCACCTCGCCGAGTTTGCCGGTCAGGATCAGGTTGCCCTTTCCGCGCATCATCGTCGTCTCGATGAAGAGGATGTCGCCGCCCGCCGGCGTCCAGGCCATGCCCGTCGCGACGCCCGCCTGGCTCGTGCGCTCGGCCACTTCCTGAAAATACTGCTCGGGCCCCAGGAACTCCTCGACCAATTCGACGCCAACCACGATCCGCTCGGCGTCACCGCCCGCGATCGTGCGTGCCGCCGCCCGGCAAATTCCGGCGATGTTTCGCTTGAGCTGCCGAACCCCGGCCTCGCGCGTGTAGTGATCGACGATCATCCCGAGACCTTCGTCGGTGATCTCGAGTTGTTCGGGCTTGATGCCGTGATTGTCGAGCTCTTCCTTGATGAGGTGCGAGCGCGCGATGATCATCTTCTCCTGGCTCGTATAGCCGGGGATCTCGATGATCTCCAAACGGTCGCGCAGCGCGATCGGGATCGTGTCGGCCCGGTTCGCCGTGCCCAGAAACAGCACCTGCGACAGGTCGTAGGGGATCTGCAAGTAGTTGTCGGAGAAGGTGTTGTTCTGCTCGGGGTCCAGCACCTCGAGCAGCGCCGAGGACGGGTCGCCGCGGAAATCCGCGCCCAGCTTGTCGAGTTCGTCGAGGACGAACACGGGGTTTCGCACGCCGACCTTCTTGAGTCCCTGCAAAATGCGGCCGGGCATCGATCCGATGTACGTGCGACGGTGGCCGCGAATCTCGGCCTCGTCGTGCAGGCCGCCGAGGCTCATTCGATAAAACTTGCGCCCCATCGCCTTGGCGATGCTCGCGCCGAGAGAGGTTTTGCCGACTCCCGGAGGACCCACGAGGCACAGAATCGGGCCCTTGATTTCGGGCTTCAGTTTGCGGACGGCGAGGAATTCCAGAATGCGCTTTTTGACCTTCTCCAGGCCGTAGGAGTCTTCATCGAGGATCTCCTGCGCGCGCTGGAATTCGATCTTGTCCTCGGTCGTCTTCGACCACGGCAGGTCGAGAATCCACTCGAGATACGTGAGCGACACCGTGTGCTCGGG
>CAZPJD010000115.1:0-13313 GCA_964586775.1 uncultured bacterium
ACGCGCCCTGGAACCGCTCCACCGCTTCCGCCAACCGCACCGTCATGTCGCAACTCCCGGTGAGGGGATTCCCTCGAAAAACCACCCGGAGGAGTTATTCCATCGAATGGTGACCGCCGGTCATTCCGGCTTTGCGTGTCAAGATAACTCCGCCATGCCCAAGCGAACTCTATCATGACCGGCGTTCAGAAATCAATAACTTTGTAACTATCGGTTTTTACTGGAGATTATTCGGCCCTGACCAACGGTCATGACCGAGGCGGGATCGCCTGAGAGGGCGATGGCCTTCAAATGGTCCAGGAATGGTCGCGGAACTCGGTTGGGAACCGGGTGTGCATCGTGTCCTTGACGAGGGCGATGATCTCGCGCCGCGTCTTCATGCCCAGCACGCGCTCGGCCAGCGCGCGGGCCTCGCCCATGTCGATGCGCCGAATGAGATCCTTGACCTTGAGCGTCGCCGCCGGGCTCATGGAGAGGTTGTCCACGCCGAGCCCGACGAGCAACATCGTGAGCTGTAGGTCGCCCGCCATTTCGCCGCACATCGAGACCTCGATCCCCGCCTCGCGCGCCGCGTCCACGGTCTGCCGGATCATGCGCAGGATCGCCTGATGGATCGGGCTGTAGAGATACGCGACGTTCTCGTTCTCGCGATCGATCGCCATGGTGTACTGGATGAGGTCGTTGGTGCCGATGCTGAAGAAATCGACCTCGGCCGCCAGGATGTCGGCGATGATGACCGCGCTGGGCACCTCGATCATGATCCCCACGCGCACGTCGTCGGAAAACTCGCGGCCTTCGAGTTCAAGTTCCTGCCGCACCTCTTCCAGAATCCCCTTGGCGCGACGCAGTTCGGACAGGCACGAGATCATCGGGAACATGATGCGCAGATTGCCGTGCACCGACGCGCGCAGCATGGCGCGAAGCTGGTCCTTGAAGATGTCTTCGCGCTGCAGGCAGAAGCGGATCGCGCGCAGGCCCATGGCCGGGTTCGATTCGCCCTCCTGGTTCAGCTCGGGCAGGACCTTGTCGTAACCCATGTCCAGCGTGCGGATGGTGGCGTAGTGGTCGCGGCCGACCTCGCGCAGGATCCGCGAGTAGATCTCGTACTGCTCCTCCTCGCTGGCGGGCCCGCCCTTGGCGAGAAAGATGAACTCGGTGCGGAACAGGCCGATGTCGCGGATGCCGACGTTCTCGGCCAGCCGCATCTCCTCGGGCAGGTCGATGTTGGCCTGCAACCCGACGGGCACGCCGTCCGCCGTGACGCACGGCAGGTCCTTGATCTCGAGCAGCTCGGCCGTGCGCGCGGCGCGCTTGCGGATCTTTTCCTGATACTCATCGATCAGTTCGAGACCCGGATGGACGAAAACGAGGCCGTCCTGCGCGTCGAGGATCAGCACGTCGCCGGTCTTGACGTGCGTGGTGACGTGCTCGAGTCCGACCACCGCCGGCAGCTCCATGCCGCGCGCGAGGATCGACGAATGGCTGGTCGGGCCGCCCAGATCGGTCGCAAGCCCGACCACGCGCTCGCGGTCGATGTGGGCCATGTCGCCGGGTGAGATGTTGTGCGCGACGATGACGACGCCGGGCGGCACCCCGTCGAGGCTCTCGTCCTGCACGCCCATCAGGTTGCGGATCAGGCGCTGCGCGACCTCGTCGAAGAGCTGCGTGCGCTCGATGCGCGTGCGTTCGGACTCGCCCGCGAGCGTCGCCTTGAGGCCGTCGAAGAGTTTTTTCACGGCCCATTCGGCGTTGATGCGGTCGGTTTCGATGTGCCGCATCACCTCCTGAATCATGTACTCGTCGGCGAGCCAGGCGAGGTGCGCTTCGAGGATGAGCCGGTGATCTTCCTGCAGGTCGCGCCCGAGCGCCGCGTCGAGCTGCGCGCGGCTTTTTTCGATGGCGTCGCGGAAACGGGACTTTTCGAGCAGGACGAGTTCGGGCAGCACGAGACGCATCGTGACGCGCAGCTTCGCGCGGTCGATGCAATACGCGAGCCCGACGACCAGACCCGGCGCGCCGACGTTGCCCTTGAGTTTGCGGCAGACGAGTTCGGAGTCGCTCATCATTCCTCTCCGAACTTCTCGACGAACAGCGCCTCGAGTGCGGCGGTCGCCTCCTCGGCGTCGGGACCCACGGCCCGGATCGTGAGCACGGTGTTCTTCGGCGCGATCAACGTGGTCACGCTCATGATGCTCTTCGCGTTGGCCGCCCGATCGCCCTTGTGCAGATAGATCTCGCACTCGAAACGGGCCATCGCCTTGACGATCTTCGACGCCGGACGCAGGTGGATACCCTGTTTGTTGCGCACCAGTACGTCGCGCGTGACCGTCAGCCCGGGATCGTTACCGAGCGCCATCGTTCAGGAACTCGCTGGCGAGCGAGATGTGCTCGCGGCCGACCTCGATGATGGAGCGGGCAAGCTCGGCGAGCGACAGCCCGTCGCGGTGGTGCGCCAGATACATCATCATCGGCAGGTTGAGCCCGCTGACGACCTCGATGCGTCCCTCGGCCAGAAGCGAAAGGGCGACGTTGGAGGGCGTTCCACCGAACATGTCGGTGAGGATCAGCACGCCATCGCCGTCATCCACGGCGCGCACGGCGTGGTCGATCCGCTTCGCCACCGCGGCGGGGTCCTCCAGTGCGTCGATCTCCACCGCGAGGGCGCGCTCGACAGGCCGACCTTCGATCGTGCTCGTCGTCTTGATGATTTCCTGGGCCAACATCCCGTGGGCCACGACAACCATGCCGACCATGCGTCGAACTCTCCGGGGGCCGCGCCGAGGGCGCGACGCGCTGCGTTCAGGGCTCTTGATATCGCTTGAGATCCCGGTGAACCACGGTGGACTGGTGCTTTCCCGTCCGAAAAGTCTTCGCCAGATGTTCGACGATCGCGACGGAGCGGTGGGCTCCCCCGGTGCAGCCGATGGCCACGGTGAGGTAGTGCTTACCCTCTTTCTCGTAATACGGCAACAGGAACTGAAGGAACCCCACGACCGTGTCGATGAAGCGCCGCGTGACGTCCTGATCGAGGACGTATTGGGCGACTTTTTCGTCGCGCCCGGTAAAGGGTTTGAGCTCGGGCACGAAGTAGGGATTGGGCAGAAAACGAACGTCGAACATCAGGTTCGCGTCGGTCGGAACGCCGAATTTGTAGCCGAAACTCTTGAAGGTGATGCGCAAAGGAAACTTGTCGCCGGAAGGCCCGAACCGCTCCTGAAGGTCGCGACGCAGGTCGTGAACCGAGAGGCTCGACGTGTCGATGACGTCGTCGGCCGCCGCGCGCAGATGAGCCAGGCGCTCGCGCTCGTTCTGGATCGCTCCCATCAGGTCGCCGGTGGCATCGAGCGGGTGCGGTCGGCGCGTCTCGGAGAACCGCCTCACGAGGGTCTCGTCCGACGCGTCGAGAAAAACCGTGTGGATGGGATATCCCGCGTCGATCGACGTCTTGCGGATCTGGTCGTATTCGTCGGTGAAGTTCGCCGCGCGGCTGTCCATCACGAGCGCGTAGCGAGTGTATTCCGAGGCGGTGTCCGACAGTTCGAGGAGCTTGGGCAGCAGGGCGATCGGCATGTTGTCGATGCAAAAATAGCCGATGTCCTCGAGCGCGCGGATGGCGATGCTCTTGCCCGAGCCCGACATGCCGGTGAGGATCAGGATCGAAACGTCCTTCATTCGGCTTCCTCGAGCACGTCGTCGTCCGAGATCTTTTCCTCCTGCCCCGCGATCTTCGCGAGCAGCCCGTCCTGAAACTCCTTGGCCGCGTGATAGCCTTCGAGCTTGAGCAGATGGTTGCGCGCGGCGACCTCCACGATCGCGGTCAGGTTGCGGCCCGGGCGCACGGGAATCGTCACCATCGGCAGCTCGACGCCGAGGATCTGGTAGAACTGGTCGTCGAGGCCCACGCGGTCGTATTCGGTATTCTCGTTCCACTCCACCAAGCGCACCACCAGATGCACCTTTTTCTTGTCGCGGATCGCCCCGATTCCGAACATCTCCTTGATGTTGATGATGCCGAGACCCCGGATTTCCATCAGGTACTTGGTGATCTGCGGGCCGCGCCCGTTGATGGAGTCGGGTCCGCCGCGGGCGAGTTCGACGATGTCGTCGGCGACGAGGCGGTGGCCCTTGAGGATGAGATCGAGGGCGCACTCGCTCTTGCCGATGGCGCTCTTGCCGAGCATGAGCACGCCGACGCCGAAGACATCGACGAGCACGCCGTGCATGGTGGTGCGCCGCGCGAAGCGCGTTTCGAGAAATCGCGTCGCGCGGTTGATGAACTCCTGCGTGGTCAGGCGGGTCTTGAGCACCGGCGTCCTCGACGCCTCGGCGAGTTCCGCGAAGACCTCGGGGACTTTCTGAAACCGCGTCACGACGCAGCAGCACACGCCCTTTTCGAAAAACGCGGTAAGGATCTTTCGCGCGGCGGCGGGTTTCAGGTCGTGCAGATAGCTGATTTCGGTCTTGCCGAAGACCTGCATCCGGTGGTTGACGACGTGCTTGGTGTAGCCCGCCATGGCGAGGCCGGGCTTCTGGATATGCGGGACATAGATCTTGTTGTCGAGACCGCCCTGCCCGGCGATGAGCGTCATCTCCAGGTTGTCCTGCTCGTGCTCCAGCATCTCGCCGACGCGGATATACGCCACGGCGTTCCCCCTCACTCGTTCTGATCGGCGAGGTCGATGATGCGCCGAATCGCGGTCGCGTCAACCGCCGCCAAGAGCCGTTCGATTTCGCCCGGTGTCTGACAAACGCGGCTGATGCGCGCCAGCAGCGACAGATGCGCGCCGACCGAATTGTCCGGGGCGAGGATCGCGAAAAACAGGTGCGCGGGACGCGCGTCGATGCTCTCGAAGTCGATCCCGTCGGGAGATCGACCGAACGCCGCGAGGATCCGCCGCAGGCCGGGCACCTTGGCGTGGGGGATCGCCACGCCGTCACCCACGCCGGTGCTGCCGAGTCGCTCGCGCTCGATCAGTGCGGCGAACGCGGCCTCGGCGTCGAGATCGGGCTCGTGCCTGCCGACGAGTTCCACCAACTCCCGCAATACGGCCGAGCGATCCGCCGCCGTCAGGCTCGGCGCGATCACACCGGGCGCGAGATAGTCCACGATCCGCATGAAAAAGTCCCAAATCGCCGCCGACGCACTCCGTCGCGCGACGCCCATGAAATCCGCCGTGGCGGGCGATCAGTCGGCTTCGACCTCGGTCTCCGCGCCCGCGCCGCGACGCGAATGCATCCGGCCCTTCGCCTTCTTCACCTGGGCCTCCAGCTTGTCGGCAAGACCGTCGATGGCGCTGTACATGTCCTGCGTTTCTTCGTGGCAGGTGATCGTCTGCCGGTCGGCGGTCAGTGACGCCTCCGCGATGTGGCGGATCTTCTCCACGCTGAGCACCACGTTCAGGTCGATCGGTTCGTTGAGGTATTTCTTCACCTTTCCAAGTTTCTGTTCGGCGTATTCCTTGATCGCGTCCGTGGGCTCCGTATGCCGAAAGGTCACAGAAAATTTCATGGTTCGCTCCTCCCCTGCCGGGTGGTCATAGCACGCGTCGGCGTTTGCTCGACGACAGGATTCCGAGCAACTCGCGGTACTTGGTGACGGTGCGACGGGCGATCACGATTCCGTGCTTTTTCAGCAGAATCTGAACGATCTCCTGATCCGAGAACGGCTTCTTGAGGTCCTCGCTGGAAATCAGCTTGTGGATGTGCTGCTTCACCGCCTCGGATGCGACCTGATCGCCGCTCGACGAGTCGATGCCCGAGTTGAAAAAGAACTTCAGCTCGTAAATGCCCTGCGGGGTGTGCACGTACTTGTTCGTCGTGGCGCGCGACACCGTGGACTCGTGCATCTCGATGTCCTCCGCCACGTCTCGCAGCACCATCGGCGAGAGCGCCACCGCGCCGCGGTCGAAAAACTCGCGCTGGCGCTTCACGATGGACTGCGTGACCTTGTAAATCGTGCGCTGTCGCTGGTGGATCGAGCGGATCATCCAGGTCGCGGAACGCAGCTTCTCGTGGATGTATTCGCGTTCGGTCTTCGACGTGGCCGCGTCGCGCGCGGCGAGCATGTCTTTGTAGTAATTCGACACGCGCAACTTGGGCAGGCCGTCGTCGTTGAGCAGAACCTCGTATTCGTCGCCGACCTTGACGACGTAAATGTCGGGCACGATGTGCTGCACGGGCTTGCCGCCGAAGGGCCGGCCCGGCTTGGGCTCGAGCGCGCCCACCTCGCGCAGCAGGCGCGAAAGGTCTTCCGAAGCGATGCCCATCGTCTTCATGATCGGGTTGTAGTTGCGCGTCTCCAGATCGTGCAGATGGTTCTCGACCAATTTGCGAAGCTGCGCGTGATCGCCCGGCATCTGACGAAGCTGGAGCAGCAGGCACTCACGCAGATCGCGCGCGCCCACGCCCGGCGGGTCGAACTCCTGAATCACCGCCAGCGCCTCTTCCAGATCGTCGATGTCCCACTGCTGCGCCTCGGCGATTTCCTCCAGCGGACGCTGGAGGTAGCCGTCGTCGTCGATCTCGCCGACCAGATACATGGCCATCACGCGCAGGCTGTCGTCCACGTCCGACATGCGCACCTGCCACTCCAGGTGGTCGGCCAAGGTTTCGGTCTTGGTGATGGGCGTCTCGAATTCTTCGCGGTCCTCGGGGGCCTCGTAGCCGCCCTGATAATCCTCCACGCCCTGCTGCTCGAAATACTGCCGCCAGTCGATGTCCTTGATGTCCGAGAGCGACGGAATGCGATCGATATCGTGATCGATCCCGTTGTCGCGGGCTTCGGGCTCGCCGACCGTATCCGGGAGCTCGTTCTGCACGGCCCGCGCCTCTTCCAGCTCGTCGATTTCCTCGAGAACCGGATTCTCGAGAAGTTCCTGCGAAATCGCGTCGGCCAGTTCGAGCCGCGTGAGCTGAAGCAGCTTGATCGCCTGCTGCAACTGGGGCGTCATGACCAGTTGCTGCGTGAGCTTCAGGGATTGCCGGAGTTCCTGCGCCATCGTCGCCCCTATAAGCGGAACTTTTCGCCCAGGTAGATCTCGCGGGCTTTCGGGGAGTTCGCGATGGACTCCGGATCGCCCTGCTCGAGCACCTGGCCCTGATGGATGATGTACGCCCGGTCGCAGATGCCGAGCGTCTCGCGGACGTTGTGATCGGTGATGAGCACGCCGATGCCCTTTCCGCGAAGCTGTTCGACGATGCCCTGAATCTCGGCGACCGCGATGGGATCGATGCCCGCGAAGGGCTCGTCGAGCAGGATGAACGACGGCCGCGTCACGAGCGCCCGCGTGATCTCGACGCGCCGCCGCTCGCCGCCCGACAATGCGTAACCCGGGCTCTTGCGGATGTGCGTGATCGACAGGTCTTCGAGAAGCTGATCGACGCGCTCGCGCTCCTCGCGTCGGGGCAAGCCCAGCGTTTCCAGAATCGCGAGGATGTTTTGCTCCACCGTCAGCTTGCGGAAGATGCTCGGCTCCTGCGCCAGATAACTCAGCCCCAGCCGCGCCCGCCGATACATCGGCTCGCCGGTGATATCCTCGTCGCCCAGCCTCACCGTGCCGGCCTCGGGCCGATAGAGCCCCACGATCATGTAAAAGCTCGTCGTCTTTCCCGCGCCGTTGGGGCCGAGCAGTCCGACGATTTCCCCCTTCTTCACGTCCACCGAAACGCCATTCACCACGGTCCGCGCGCCAAATCGCTTGACGAGTCCATCCGTGGAGAGCCTCGCGGGGTTCACGGCGTGGGCTCCTCGACGACCGGCTTCTCATCCTTTGCATCGGCGTCATCGTCGCCGGGCTTGACCGTCTTCGGTTTTTCGTCCTTCGGCGGCGGGTTCTCCGACAGCTCCTTCAGGCGTTTCTGCGCCGCGGGATTCAGGGAATCCTGTGCGCTCTGCGGGACCACCGTGACCTGCACGCGGCTGCTGCCGGAGCCGATCACCTCGACCCGCTCGTCGGCGATGTGCACCACGATGCGGTTGCCCGTGAGCAGATCGGTTCCCGAATACACGCGCGGATTGCCCGTGAGCGTCACCGTCCCCTTGGCCTGATCGAAGGTCACCTGCTCGCAAAACACGCGGCGCTCGTTCTGGATCATCTTCACCGAGCCCGATGCCACGAGGGTCTTGATGCCGCCGCTGCCGCTGGTGAGCGCCGCGACGCCCACGCTCGCGGGCTGATCGATGGTGGGTTTCGGCGTCTCGGTGGGTTCGCGTTCGTACTGGATCACGACCGTGTCGGCGTTCAGCACCGCCGTGTCCTGCAACGCGACGACATTGCCGATGAACCGCGCGACCTGGAGCTTGTTGTCCACCTCGGCGCGATCGGCCGCGAGGCTGATGGGCTTGGTGGTGTCGAGAACGAACGCGGTGGGCGGCGACTTGGTCGCCCCGGTCGCCCCCTGCCCGATCGCGGACGAGACCGGCACGGTTGCGGCCAGTACGACGATGATCGCCGCGATGACCCGCACACGCGTCATTTCGCCGCCTGTTGAAGCAATTGGACGTTCCATAACGTGCTCTTCACGTCGGAAAGAAACTCGAGCCGCTCGTCCTCGATCGCGATCGCCATCCCGACGGAGGACATCGCCATACCCTCGCCCCGGATGAAGACCTGGGCGTCGGTGCGGATCGTGCGGTCGGTCTGCGTGTATTTCACGTGATCGGTCGTCAGCGTGTAGCCCTTCGAGCTGATGAGACGCACCCCGCCGTCCAGTTCCACGTCCTGCGTGTCGGTAAAAAGGCGTCCGCGCTCGCCCGCCAGACGCAGGCTGCCCGCGTTGTCGGGGTAGAAGAACGCCTCGATCTCGTGGAATTCGGCCGTCTTGCGATCCTCGGTGTACACAGCTTCCTTGGCCCGTATCTCCCACTCCACGCGCCCGGCCTGCGTCCGCGTGAACGTGAACCCTTCGGCCCGCGACGAGTTGCCGTCCTCGGTCTCCGGCACCTCGGGTTCCGATGGCCCGACGCCCGAGCCGCACGCCGTCGCGAGCACCCCCAACAAAGCCACCGACAAGAAAATCCGTAAGAAAACCATAAGAGCAGGGCCTTTTTAGCAGATTCCGTGCCAATAGTCCAAAGAAATCCGACGTTGCCGCAATCCGCGAGACAAAAAAGTCGAAAATCGGGGCTTCGCGGCTTGTGTGCGCGAAGAAATCCCCCGTAAATTGGCCAACATGCGAAACGGCGGAACGGACGGGCGGGCGGTGGACGGGGCAATCCCGGCCGCGTTCGGCGTCATGATCGTCGCCGGGGTCGCGATCCGGATTCTGGACTTTCTCACGCTGCCGATCATCGAAAACGACGGCGTGAACCTGATGATGTCCGCCCGAAACACCCTCGCGGGCCAGGGCATCAGCCCGTCCCTGACGCTGCCTTCCATGATCGTCGCGGCCATGTACGCCCTGTTCGGCGAGGGTCTGTGGCCCGCCGCCCTGCCGAATCTGCTCGCGGCGCTCGCCACCCTCGTGCTGTGCGTCGCGGCGGGAAGAGCGGCGGCGAATCGCGAGACGGGCCTGGCGGCGGCGGGGCTCTATGCCGTCTGCGCGCTCGCGATGTTCTACGCGCCGCTGCCCAAGCCCTATGCCCTGCTCGCCTTTTTCGTCATGGTGGGCCTCGTGTGCTGGGCGGTCGCCGTCGGGCGCGAGGGGCGATCCTCGGCGGTTTTCGGCGTCCTGTCCGGCCTGGGTTTCGGTGCGGCCTTCGCCACGCACACCTTCGCCGCATTTGCCGCCGTGCCCCTGCCCTTCATCTGGATCGCTTCGTGGTTCAAACCCGACTGGCGCGCGCGACGCACCCCCACCCTGCTGGCGGGCATTGGCTTCGCCGCCGTCGCGGGGCTGCTCGTCGCGTGGCGCTTTCCCGCCTTTGGGTGGTCGATCTTCAACGACTACCTCATGGACTGGCGCTTCGAGATCGCCATTCCCGTGTGGTCGGTGCGCTGGGAGGGTTTGACGAACCTGTATTCGCTCTCGCCCTTCGCTCTCGCTCCCGCGCTGGGCGCGTACTTCGCCAGGCGGCGGGCGCGCTCGCCCATCGAGACCTACGCCCTCGCTCTCGTCGCCCTCAACCTCGCGGTCTATCTGCTGAATCCGGTCAATCGCTTCCCGCGTGTGCTGCTCACCTCGATGGCGCCCCTCGCACTGCTGGCGGCAATCGGCCTCGCCGATCTCGTCGCGCGCCGGAGCGCCGCCGTCATCGCGCTCGCCTTCGCCGCCGCCCTCGGTCTCGTGCTCGTCGCCGTCGAAGCCATGAACACGCTCCCGGCGATGCTGGGCATGCTCGATCGCGTCTCGCCCGGGCTTTTCGCCTTGGTCGTCGCCGCGCTCTTTGCCTTCGGTTTCGCGGCGGGCCGGTGGAAGTCCGCGGCGCAGCTCCCGCGCGGAGCGATGCTCGCGGCGCTCGCCGTCTTCGCCGTCTCGACATTCGCCTACGCGGCGATCCACACGCGCGTCGCGCTGACGCGGCAGGCGGAACTGTATCAGCGGCGCATCGCGGGGCTCGCCGAGTGCGGCACGACATCCGACACGCTCGGCGGCGGTGACGGCGTCCACCTTTTGCTGCGCGGAACGCACAACTATTCCTGGCTCGTCGATCTGCCGCGCGAGCGGTTGCTGGACGCTTACGCTCGCGGCGTCGTGCCCGCCCTCGAGGCCGAAGGGGTGCGATGCGTGGTGGTGGATTGGAAGGACCCCGAAGGCGAGGTCGCGATGCTGGACGAGTTCGTCCGCACGGCGGACGTACCCGCGGATCAGGCGCGCAACCTGTTTCGGGAACTCGACGAGGACGCGCGTGTGCGCGTGATCGCCGAACGCGCCCCGATCAGCACCTACGCGATCGGCGGATACGAGCCCGCCGGGCGCGTGGCGCTACGCGGCGAGTTTGATCCGATCTGGCCGGCGGCATGGTGGCCGTCGGCATCGCGCCCGTGATTCGTTGACAACCCTCCGATTCCCGGCGGCCCGAACTTGTCACGCACGGGGGCGACTCCTACAATCCGGGCCGTCATGAACGGCGACGCGCAAAATTCGTGGAAGCGGGAGCTGCTCGTCAGCGTCCGGCCGAAGCACTGGATCAAGAACATTCTGGTGTTCGCCGCGCCCGCGTTCGCCCATGAACTCACGCATGGCTTCGCCTTTGCGCGGTCGATCTGGGCCTTCGCCGTGTTCTGCGCCCTCGCGTCGGGCAGTTACCTCTATAACGACATGGCCGACGTCCACGGCGACCGGGCGCATCCCATGAAACGCACCCGCCCGCTGGCCGATGGCCGCCTCGATACGCGCACGGCGGCGCTCGCGGCGGCGGCGCTGACTATCGCGGGTCTTGCGGGCGCGTGGATGCTGGGGCCAGAATTCCTGATGGTCGCGGGAGCGTTCGTGCTCACGCACGTTCTCTACACGGCGTTATTGCAGCACGTGGTGATCCTCGACGTCTTCGCGCTCGCGGCCAATTACGTTCTTCGCGTGGCGGCGGGCGCGATTGCCGTGGACGTGCCGATGAGCCCGTGGCTCGTCATCTGCACGATGCTGCTATCGCTCTTTCTCGGCCTGTCAGCGCGCTCGCTCGACTTCAAGCTGCTCAAAGACGACGCCGTGCTCCACCGCAAGTCGCTCGCCGACTACAACCCCTATCTGCTCGACCAGATGATCGCGGTCATCACCAGCGCGATCTTGGTGACCTATACGCTCTACACGATCTCGCCCGAAACGGCCGAGAAATTCGGCACGGGTTCGCTACCGCTCACAGTCCCCTTCGTGCTCTACGGGATCTTTCGTTACCTCTACCTCATCCACCAGCAGGAAGAAGCGCCGACCTCGCTCGAACGCGCGCTCATCTCCGACCAGCCACTTCGCATCAACGCCGTCGCATACGCCGTCGTGGCATTTGCGATCATCTATTTCTGAGCGCATGGACGCGACGCCGCGACACCGATTTAACCTCTGGGAACGATGCCTGCTGGCCGTCGGGCCCACCGTGGTCGCGTGCCTGCTGCGCGCGTGGTGCGCGAGTTGCCGCGTGGTGCGTCGCGAGAATGAGGACGCGGAAAGGGACGCGATTCGCCAATACGGCGGATGCGTGTACCCCACGTGGCACCAGCGGATGTTTTATTTTTTTCACGATTTCGGATCGCGCCACGTGACGATGATGATCAGCCAGAGCAAAGACGGCGAATACGCCAACGCACTGGCGCTCAAGCTCGGGTTCCACTCCGTGCGCGGCAGCGCTTCACGCGAGGGACGCACGGCGATGCACGCGCTGATCGAACGACTGCGCGAGCGCGCGGGCCACACGGCGGGCATGATGGCCGACGGACCCAAGGGTCCGCCGCGCGTGCTGAAGATGGGGACGGTGAAAATCGCCCGCGACACGGGAATGCCGATCGTCCCCATGATGTACGGCGCGAAACGGCGCATCGTGTTTCGGTCGTGGGACCGCTACTTCCTGCCGGTGCCGTTCACGCCGGTGGTGGTTCTTCACGGCGACCCGGTGCCGGTGCCGCCCGACGCCGACGAGGCCGAGTGCGAGCGCATCCGGCGCGTCGTCGAGGGCCGGCTCAACGCGATGGCGGATCGGTGCGACCGTTGGTGGGGCGGCGAGCCCGTCGGGCGGCCAGGGCACGATCTGCCGCCGAATTCCGACGTGGAGTTCGCCGCGGATATTGCCAAACCCCCGGCGATTTGAAATCATCGCTTTTCGGGTTCAGACGAAGGGACTCATTCGGCGGACGAACGGGGACGACATGCGGATTCTCAAGGAATTTCTGGTCTTTCTGAAGGAAGAAAAGCTGATGTGGCTCTCGCCCATCGTCATCATCCTCCTTCTGCTCGCGATCTTCATCTTCGTGACGGAAGGCAGCGCCGTTCTGCCGTTCATCTACGCGGGATTCTGATCGGGCTCGAACGAAGGTCCGGCGTTCGCGAAAACCGCCGTGCGGCGCGCGTTATCTGCGCCGTGCGGCGGTCGTGTTTTTCGGGGTCGGGCCGCGCGTCGGCGCCCGGACGCCGCGCACCTCGTTGACGATGGCCACGACGCGCTTGCCGAAGACATAAGCGCACCAGAAGCCGAGAGCGACGACGAGCAATTTCGCGATCAGCAACATCGCGGAGTAGATCCACACGCGCGTCGGCCGGCTCTGCACGATCTCCAGATCCGCCTGCAAACCCGCCTCGATCTCCACGCGCGATGTTTCGTCCTTCACTTGCGCCACGAAGGTCCAGGGACCACGCAGCTTTTCGCCGAACTGGATCGGATCTTCGGCGCCGCCGAGCTTGCGGACGATGGTTTGCTTCACGTCCGCCGCGAAGAAGGCGCTTCCGGA
>CAZPJD010000116.1:0-5568 GCA_964586775.1 uncultured bacterium
GACGGCCACCGTGGATCTGCCCGCCGACATGAGCACGATCACGATCATCGTGACGATCTCCGACGTGGGCGACAAGATCTACGACTCGGTCGGCGCGATCGACTGGTTCGCGTTCAAGTAGTCGCGTAACAATCCGAATTCACGACGGGCGCGGTCCAGACCGCGCCCGTTTCCTTTGATACGGGTTCAAACTTCGTGTTTCGAACTCATTTCTCAAAGAGCGTCGTTGACGCCGAAGATCTGTCATTGTATTAACGAATAAGGTTGGCAACCGGAGTGAGAGTGGCGCACGCTGACTGGCCATCGTGGATTTTCGATGAGGTCGGTTTCGCACGTGTGAGATGGTCGGAGCTCGACGCTTCGACATAATGGAGGGAAAAATGGACTCGATCTTTTCCGACGTACGAACTACCCCCGCCCATTTCGGCAACACATCGATCGCGCTCTGGACCGTTCTGATTGGCGGGCTCGTCGTCGCCGCGTTCACGGCATTTTTGTCCTGTGCGAACAGCAGCGGAAGTGACGACGCCGCCGATGCCAATGCGGATGACGACGACAGCTCATCCTGCGACTTGAACGAATCGTCGATGGTGGAGATTCCGTTCTCCTCCGACGGATCGGACTGCGGCGCGTTGGGCTTGGCCATCGTCGTCGATCACCTGTTCGCCGACGCCTCGCTGCGGTCGTTCAAGATCACCGGGCAGTTCAGCATCGACAACGACAACGTCTATTATCTGCGTACGCCGGGATTATTCTCGGAAGATGCATGCTTCACGCAGATCGAGAATTCGGGCACATTCGAAATCGGTGCCAACTACCTGGAATGCACGATGAACCTGCAGGTCGATGTCGTCGCGTCGACCGCCCCCGACTCGTCCTCGTTTTGCAGCTTTTGGGTTCAAAGCGGAATCGACTGCGAGAACGGCGATGACGACAGCGACGACGACAACGATGACGACACGTCCGCGGATTGCGTCGAAACCCTCGGGGACAACGTCGAAACGTGTTTCGAGGGCATAACGGCTGAAGACGTCTGCTCGGGCAATGACGCGGAATGCTGGCTTGATTGTTTTGACCAAGCGGAAACTTGCGGGGATTGGCTCGAATGCCTGGAAGCCGATTGTGATTACGGCGGAGACGACGACAGCGATGACGACAGCGGCGGCACGCCCCCCGTTCTTGGCGACGGCCTGTGGAATCCGGATCCGGCGGCCGACGACGGCTCCGGCGCGATCGTCAGTGTGCTTCAGTGGACCGTGTGCGATGTGGATGACGACCTGTCCGGCGGACAGATCTTCGTGTGGCTGACCGGCACCCAGACGGCGGCCCTGGCGGGCGACGTGTTCTGGGATGACTTCACCGACGGCGCGCCCAGCGCCCCCGATTGCGGCGCCCCGGTCGATGTCGGTGTCGGCGTTGACTTCTCGGCCCTCGTGCCCTTCGGCGACGACATTTGCGTCGACGTCGAGGCGACGGACGGCGAAGGCAACATGAGCAACCTGCTCGAGTACATCTGCGTATTCGTGCCCTGACAGCACATCATTGTGGCGGAAGGTCTTGGATCCGAGTCATTTCGGGAGCCTCATGGGTCGTACCAAGAGGCGGATACAGGACGGGATCGGCGGGATACGCCGAAGAAGAAGGGTCGTGGGAAATAGTATGAGATCGAATCGACTGGCGGGCATCATGATCGCTCTCGTCATCGCGACATCGTGCTCGGGCGGCGGCGGATCTGGCGACTCGGGGGACGGATCGTCCGACGACGAAAACGACGGCGGCGGCGAGTCCTGCAGCTCGGATACGTCCGGTATGGTCGAGATTCCCTTTGCGTTCCAGGGTTCGGACTGCGCCGCGTTGGGACTGGCCGTCGTCGTGGACCACGTATTTGCGAATGCGACGTTGACGCAGTTCGTACTCAACGGGCAGTTCAGTATCGACAACGACAACGCCTATTACCTGCGCGGAGCGGGGCTCACTGACGGCGGGGAATGCTACGACGAGATCGAGAACTCGGGTGAGTTTGCCGTCAGGACGAACTATCTGGAGTGCGAAGAGTTGATCGAGATCGAGGTCCTCGCGAAAGCGGACTCGGAATCGACGGCGTTTTGTCGATTCGGGGTTCGTAGCGAAATCGGATGCGACGACGCCGATGATGACGACACCGGGGACGACGACTCGCAAGAAGATTGCGAGTCCACACTCGATGGGAACGTCGAGGCCTGCTTCGAGGGTCTCACGACCGCCGATGTCTGCGCTCAGGAAGATGCGGACTGCTGGGTTGCCTGCTTCGCGTCCGACACCGTCGAGACTTGCGAAGACTGGCTCGACTGCCTCGTATCAGATTGCGGGTACTCAGCTTCTGACGACGACACCGATTACGTCGCCGAGTGTGAGGAATGGTACGCCGAGTGCGGCGTTGATGACGCCGGTGTCTGCGCGTCCCTCGGTTCGTACACCGGTCTCGGCGCGTGCTATGACGCGGCTCTCGGCGATCTGTTCGACTGCCTGATCGCGGCCGGATGCTCGGACGCCGAAGCCATCGCGGATTGCTACACCGACTTCGCGAGCGCAGCGGGTGGCTGCTAATCGCCTGATATCGGCGACCAAAGGACCTTGACGAAGCGGCTCCTGCTCCGGCTCTTCGTTCATGACTTCGAGTTCTTTCCGTTTCGGACAGGTTTCTGGGAGGGTCAGGAAAATGGCATCGTGTCGGGTGGTGCTGGTTCTTTCGAGTTTGCTCTTTGCGATCGCAATCGCGTGCTCGGATGGCGGCGGATCTGGCGACTCGGGGGACGGATCGTCCGACGACGAGAACGACGGCGGCGGCGAGTCCTGCAGCTCGGATACGTCCGGGATGGTCGAGATTCCCTTTGCGTTCCAAGGCTCGGACTGCGACGCGTTGGGACTGGCCGTCGTCGTGGACCACGTATTTGCGAATGCGACGTTGACGCAGTTCGTTCTCAGCGGGCAGTTCAGTATCGACAACGACAACACCTACTACCTGCGTGGAGCGGGGCTCACGGACGGCGGGGAATGCTACGACGAGATCGAGAACTCGGGTGAGTTCGCTGTCAGGACGAACTATCTGGAGTGCGAAGAGTACCTGGAGATCGAGGTCCTCGCGAAGGCGGATTCGGAATCGACGGCGTTTTGTCGATTCGGGATTCGTAGCGAAATCGGATGCGACGACGTAGATGACGACGACACCGACGACGACTCGGTTGATGACGACGATTCGCAGGCGGATTGCGAGTTCATACTCAACGGGGACGTTGAAGCGTGTTTCGAAGGGATTACAACCGCCGATGTTTGCGCTCTGGAAGACGCGGATTGTTGGGTTTCCTGTTATCAGTCCGCCGAAACCTGCGCGGATTGGCTCGACTGCCTCGAGTCGGATTGCGGATACTCGGCTGCCGACGACGACAGCGACGACGACGACACGGTGGACGAGAATTCGATCAGCGGCACGGCGACCGACTTCAAGGAAGGCACCCCGCTGCCGAACGCGACCGTCGAAGCGGTCAACGACGAGGACGGCTCCTCGTTCGATCCGGCGATCGTCGGCACCGCCGACGAGAACGGCTTCGTGACGCTGTCGGGCATCCCCGATGACGCCAAGGGCGCCGTGGCCATCAAGGTGACCTACAACGGCTACAAAGACACCTATCAGTTCCACTTCGAGACGGGCACGTCGAACGAAACGTTCCTGGCGGTGTCGAACACCGTCGTGACGCTCGTCTCCGGTCTGCTCGGCATCACGCCCGACCCGACCAAGGGCTTCGCTTCCGGCGCGGTTTACTGGTCGGATGGCACGGACGAGCACCCCGTGGGTTGCGCCGAAGTGACGTTCGATCCGGGCGTTTCCGAGGTTCATTACTTCAAGGAAAGCGCCCTCGGCGTGCTCCCGACGGATGAGCGCGACACCGACGGCAACGGCATCGGCGACGAAAACGGCAAGGGCACCAACGGCGTGCTCGATGGCGACGGCGGCCCGATGAGCTACTTCGTCGGCGTCAACGCCGATCCGGGCTCCTACACCGTCACCGCCAATATCGACGGCGTCGAAGCCACCGACACGATTCCCTATCTGTGCGCGGACTGCGTTGCCATCACGACCGTCGTGTACGACTCCGATCCGAACGCGGCTTGGTGCACAGAATGAGTCATCGAGTGTCATGAAGTACTTTAACGTCACCTTTGTTACGGCATCCCGTGGCGTTACTTGATTGGAAGGCTGTTTGATGTTGCATGCAAGATATCTGCTTCAAATCGGCGCTGTTGTACTATTCGCGACGATGTTCGCCTGTGCCAGCGGAGGTGGTGACGGCTCGACGGATAGCGACAGTGCGGAAGGCGACGATGACGGCAACGCATCATGTGCAATTGACGTCGGGGATTTGGTGGAGGTCCCGTTTTCCAGCGGCGAATCGAATTGCGGGAGCCTTGGCCTATCGCTTGTGATCGACCGCATGCTGGCGAATGCCAATCTGACGATGTACGAAATTCAGGGGCAATATAGCATCGATAATGACAATCGATATTATCTTCGCGCCCCGTCGGCCGATTCGGATGTCTTTTGCTACGAGACGATCGAAAACGCTGGCACTTTTTCGTTGCGAACCGCGTCCCTTGAATGCACGAACGACGTCGTCATCGATGTTGTGTCGTCGGATGACGCTTCCGCTCAGCCCTTTTGCCAACTGCCGGTTGAGGTCCAGATTCCATGTGTCCAGGACTTCGATCTGATCTTCGACGAGGATGAAATCGAAGTCGACACGCCGGGAAACTGGAATTTTCTGTTTGCGGCTATACTCGACAACCAACACGCCGACCTCGTCGATGGAGGATTCGAACTGGATCTGACCTCGATCGCCGCCGGTTCTGGCGTCGATCTCACCGACATCGACACCATGATCGCGTTCGCCAAGGTGGAATATCTGGAAGGTTACGGGAATCGGCTGCGTTACGCGAACAAGCTGCATGTTGTCGGGTCGGTTTTGACGATCGACGACTCGGCCTCGGCGGAACTGGGCGATTCCTTGGGGTCCTCAGGCGAGGGCCTTTACGTCGCGTATTACGCCGATGACCCCAACGGCTACATCCGTGGTCAGGTCGAGTGCAACGGCGAGCCGGTCTCCGGCGCGCTGGCGGTCATCACGGCCGGCGGATTCTTCACCTACTCGGCGGACGATGGTTCCATCGCGTTGCCGACGCTCGACGGATTTCCCGGCGCGGTGACGGTCTCCAACGATGAATGCGCGTGTGCGTTGGCCGCTCCGGTTACCGACACGGGCGCGAATCCCAACCCGAAGGACGCCGAGGGGACGCCCGAGAGCGATCAGTTCGAGGACGGTACCAACGCGGTCAACGCGGGCGTGTGCGAATGCTGCCCGCCGGTTCCCGTCGACGACGATGACGACGACAAGACCGACAATGACACTGCCGATGACGATGCCGACGACGACGCGGATGACGACGACGACCTCGGTGTGATCGACTTCGAGGACGGTTCGCTCTCCGGCTGGCAGGTCACCGGCGATTGCCAGATTTACGGTGCGAGCGGCGACG
>CAZPJD010000117.1:0-17841 GCA_964586775.1 uncultured bacterium
GACATCGGCGGCACCTACGACCTGTTGCTATGGCTCGCCGACGAGGAGCTCACCGACATCGCGTTTTCGCTGATGAGCCAGTACACGCCGCAAAACAAGGCGGGCGAGTACCCCGAGCTCGCCGATCCCGTCCCGCTCGCCGAGTACCGCCAGATCGTCGAATACGCCCTCGACCTGGGGTTCACGCACCTGCTGGTGCAGGACTTCGAGAGCCGCGAGAACGGTCTGCCGGATTTCGAGCGGGATCAGCCCTTCGAGTGGCGATAGTGCTCCGCGTTATTCCCCGTACGCCCGCGCGATGTCCTCGAAAAATTCCTCTTCCAGATCGACGATCTCCTCGAACAGGATCTGCGCGTCGTCGAAGCCCGACGGGGTTTCGCGCTCGCTGATCGTCTTCAGGTGCGAGGCGAAGTTGGTCCAGCACGCGCCGATTTCGCGCATACGCGGCGCGAGGCGAAGCTTCTTGACGAGCGGATCGTGGCGCGCGCATTGGTCGAGAAAATTGGCGTACTGCGTGCGAAACGATCCGCCGCCGGTGCCGCGCCGTTCGATGATCTGGTATCCAAAGCGCGCGCTCCATCGCCAGTCCGGCGCGTCGCCCCATGTGGGCAGATCGGCCTCCATGCGCCGCATCGCGGGCAGGCCGAACATGCCGCTCTCGTTGCGCACCATCCGCGTGGCGCACTCGCGGATCGCGGCGGGCACGGCTTCTTTCATCGGCGCGACATGCGAAACGTCGCGGATCTCCCACCAGTGGCCTTCCAGATCGTAGGGCGGCGTGGGGTCCCAACGCGCCTGCGCGAACTGCGCGAGCGAGACCTGCTGCACGTGCGAGAACTCGCTGTCGGAGATCAGCACCGTCTCGGAATCGGGGTCGTACCCCACAGCCAGCACCTTGTGGCCGCCGAAATGCGTCGACGACTTGTAGTAGGGCAGATGGAAGATATCGACCTGCACCAGCACCGGATGCCCCGCGTCGAGCACGGCCTTCACCGGCGGCCACGCCGCGAAGGGGTCCTTGTGCCGATGCACCGGCGCGTCGATGCCGAGCACGCGGAAGAAATCTTCTTCCATCATCGGGTTTCGCCCGCCGAAAAATCGCGTCGGGCTCGTGTGCTCGTTGGGGAAATAGAAAAAGCCCGGCCCCATGCCAAGCCCCAGGCATGTGGGCTCGGCGAGGTCGTGGCCGTAGTGCGCCAGCAGCTTGCGCAGCGCCGACGAGCCGCAGTGGAAACCCGTTTCATGGTGGAAATCGCGTGCGAGGACGGGCGGCATCGAGGGCTCCTTCGCAAAGCCGGAGAGCTCCGGCCATCGCTATGGCACGGCGGGCGGTCGATTCCGATTTAGCACGAAACGAATCGGGAACAACGAAAATTATTCGCCGCGCCGAACTTTTCGCCCGCGCACGAACTGGCGCCCGGTTTGGCGGCGTGGTAACGTCGCGTTCTGATTCCTTTCACGCGAAAAACCAAGCCGCCGAACGAGAGCCGGATCGAAGTGCGTCTGGCCGACCCGGTGATGCAGGGCGTCCCGCGTTGCTTTCAAACCAACCAGCACGCACCTGGATGCCGATTCCGCGAGCCTGGTCGTCGACGTCACTGCGGTAGGGGAAATGGGAACGAGGTCTTGAATGGCGAAAAAACCTCGAGGTCAAGGGATCGAAGGTCCGAGTTTTCGCGACCGAGGACGACGACTACATCAGCCTGACCGACATCGCGAAATACAAGAACGCGGAAGCGGGTGACGACCTGATCCGCAACTGGATCCGGAATCGCAATACGATCGAGTTCCTGGGCATCTGGGAGCATTTGAACAACCCGAATTTTAATCCCGTCGAATTCGACGGGTTTAGAAAGCTCGCCGGCCTGAACAGCTTCAGCATGACGCCGAAGCAGTGGATCGAGCGGACGGGGGCTGTCGGCATCGTCTCCCGACCGGGGCGCTACGGCGGGACATACGCGCACTAGGACATCGCATTCGAGTTCGCGTCATGGATCTCCGTGGAGTTCAAGCTCTACCTGATCAAGGAATTCCAGCGTCTCAAGGACGATGAGCGCCGGCAGCTCGGTTGGGACATCCGGCGCAATCTGACCAAGATCAACTACCGAATTCACACCGACGCGGTAAGGACGAAACTGATTCCGCCATCGCTGACGCCGAGGCAAACCAGCTTGATCTACGCTTCGGAGGCGGATGTTCTGAATGTGGCCCTGTTCGGCATGACCGCAAAGGAGTGGCGGGACGACCACCCTGACGAGAAGGGCAATATTCGGGATTTCGCCTCGGTGCCGCAGCTCGTTTGCCTCTTCAACCTCGAAAATCTGAACGCCCACTTCATCCGCGAAAAACTGCCGCAGTCGGAGCGCCTCGTTCGGTTGAATCGGATCGCCATCGAACAGATGCGACTGCTGACCGACGACTCGGGCGTGAAGCGACTCGAAGACAAAGACCGGTGACGCCGCGACTTCCAGCCTTTTCGGCTTCGTCTTTCGCCGCCCCCATCCCCCAGATGTTGACTTGTCCTCTCATGGGTGCTACCAGATGTAGACACCTGTAGTGTGCGTTAGCTCATGCGGCATTCACGAATTTTCATATGGTTCCTCGCCACCTTCGCGTTGCTGGCCTTCGGGTGCGGCGACAAGAAGCCGTCCGTTTCGCTCGCCAAGCAGCAGGAGGCCCAGTCGCACTACGACATGGCGCTCGCCTATATGCAGGAGGAGAAGCCGTCACAGGCGCTGGAGGAACTGGAGAAGGCCATCGCGGCGAATCCCTACGACCCCAACATCCACAACGCGCTCGGGCTCGTCTATTACCACAAGGAGCGCTTCGACAAAGCCGAGGCGGCGTACCTGAAGGCGGTCGAGCTCGACCCGAAGCACTCCGACGCGCAGCACAACCTCGGCACGCTCTACCTCTATCTGGGCCAGACCGATCAGGCGGTGAGCCGCTTCAACGAGGCCCTTGCGGTGGATACTTACCGCAATCAGGCGAACAGCCTGAACGGCCTGGGCTGGGCGTATTTCAAGAAGCAGGACTACGTTCGCGCCGAGCAGTATTTCAAGGACGTCATCGAGCGCGACCGCCGCTATCTGATCGCCTACGACAACCTCGCGAAGGTCTACATGGCGACGGGCCGCATCGACGATGCGATGGCGCGGCTCAATGCGGCGCTCGAGATCCAGCCACTCCACCCCGAATCGAATCTCGACATGGGCATCTGCCTGCTCCGCCAAAAGGATCAGGCGAAGGCCCGTGAGTACTTCCTCAAGGTCGTTCAGGTCGATCCGCTCGGAAAGATGGGACAGCAGGCGCAGGAGTACCTCAATCTCCTCGATGTCGGGGGCGCCGATGGAAGGACTTCGCCCTAGAATCTCCGAGAGCGCCAAACGGCGTATCGGCATCGGCGACACAATCCGTGCCCGCCGGGACGAACTCGACCTCTCGCTCGCCGCGGTGAGCGAAACCACCAAAATTCGCCGGGGCCTGCTCGACGCCATCGAACGCGAGGACTACTCATTGCTCCCCGCGCCGATCTTCACGCGCGGATTCCTGCGCAGCTACTGCCGGTGTCTCGAAATGGACCCCGACCCCATCGTGCTCGCATACGATCGCGCGTTTCGGCCCGGCGACGACGAGCCCGCCGAGCCGCGTCGATTCGGTGTCGGCGCGCGACCCGATCCGTGGACGCGCATGATGTCCTCGGTGATGCGGCTGCTATCCTGACCGCGAATCGCTCATGACGGCTTTCACGCAACTCGGCCCGATCATCGACGCCGTGCGCGCGAAGTTTCGTTCCCTCGCTGTGCATCCGCCTTACGCCGCCGTGGTGCTGGGCAGCGGGATGAGCGACGCGGCGGGCGCGATGACGCGCGTCGAATCCGTCGCCTACGCCGAGATCCCGGGCTTTCCCGTCGCGCGCGTGGCGGGGCATTCGGGGCGCCTCGACATCGGCGACTGGAACGGGCGGCGCGTCGCCGCGTTTCGCGGGCGTTTCCATTACTACGAGGGCCACGACGGCGGCGCGGTCGCGCTGCCGGTGCGTCTCGCGCATGCGCTGGGCGCGACGCGCGTGGTGCTCACGACAGCGGTGGGCGGGCTGAATCCCGACTTTCGAGCGGGCGACATCATGCTGATCCGCGACCACATCAACCTCATCGGACGCACTCCCCTGCCCGATTTGCCGCCCGAGCCGGACCGGTCGCCGTTCGTGAACCCGCGCGGCATGTATCGATCGGAGCCCTTCGACACGCTACGCGCGGCTGCCGCCGCCGAGGAGGCGACGCTGCACGCGGGTGTGCTCGCGGCCATGCCGGGGCCGGCCTACGAAACGGCCGCCGAAAAACGCATGCTGCGCACGATGGGCGCCGATGCCGTGTGCATGAGCACCGCGCCCGAGGCGCTGGTGGCGGCGTACCTCGGACTGCCGGTCTTCGGATTCGCGCTCGTCGCCAACGAGGCGTGGCGCGACGACGACGACGTCACGCACGCCGATGTGCTGGGATCGGTTCGCAAAGCTTTACCCGCACTACGCGCTCTCATCGGCGCGGCAATCGGAGCGGACGCATGACCGACGAGGAACTCGTGGCGATGGCGATCGAGGCCGCGCGTCGCGCCTACGCGCCGGTGTCGGATTTTCCGGTGGGCGCGGCGCTGCTGGCCGAGGACGGTCGCGTCTTCACGGGCTGTAATGTCGAGTCGCCGTCGCTGCTTCACGTCGTGTGCGCCGAACGCGTCGCGCTGCTGAAAGCGATCTCCGAGGGTGCGCGCGATTTCGAGACGATGGCGATCCACGCGCCGCGGCGCGACGACATCGCCCCGTGCGGCCTATGCCGTCAGATGATGGTGGAGTTCGCGCCGCACCTGCGCGTGCTGCTCGTGCGGGACGCCGACGACTGGCGAGAGACCGACATCGCCGCGCTGATGCCGGACGCGTTCCGGCTCTGATCGTTTCGGTAGGATCCGTGCGCGGTAGATGCTGGAGTCCGCGTCGCGGTCGTGGTATGGGTTTCTACTCGGAGACGCGCCCAATGCGATATTTGTCGTTTCAGATCGCCATCGAGAAAGAACCGGATGACGAGGGATATTTCGCCTACAGCCCGACGCTGCCCGGGTGCTTCAGCAACGGCAAAACGATCGAAGAGGCGAAGCGCAACATTCGCGAGGCGATCCGGCAGCACGTGGAGTCACTTGCCGAACACGGCGATACCATTCCCACGGACACTCTCCGGCTCTGATCCCTACGGCAACAGCGGCTCGACCAGTTCCGCAGCGGCTCGCGCAGTGATTCGATGGCCGAGCACCGACGGGTGGCAGTCGTCGTTCGTCACGTAAAGATCCGCATCGCTTGCCGCCGCCGTGAAATCGGGAAACAGATTGCGGTGCGGGATGTTCATTTCGGCCAGCACCGCGCTCGCCGCGTCGCACAGATCGCTTCGACCGGTCGCGATCTGGCTGTGATACGGAAACACGACGACCGCGAGCGACGCGCTCCACTTCTCGCGCGCCAAATCGCGCATCGCGCCCAGTTCGCGCCGCAGCCGCTCGCGCCCGTCGCCCGTCGTGTAGAGCGCCGCGAGGGCGTTCTGCGTCTTGCGGTCGTAACGCGCGATCAGTTTCGGTCCCCATTTCGGAGAGGCATAGAGCCGCCCGAGGGCGATGCGCCGCGCGACGTTCCAGGCGTAGCTCTGGCCGACGTCGAGTCGGTAGGGACGCAGTCGCGCGGCCAGCGACGCCCGGCCCGCCGCCGCGTCGATCGTCTCGGCATCGACGGGCGCCAGGGGCTCCGCGTCGTTTAAGCACAGGCCGACGAGCACCACGCGCGGTCGCCACGCGTCGCCGCGCGCCGCCAGCAGCTTGGCGTACTGCTCCACGTTGTAGCCGTTCACGCCCGCGTTCATCACGCGCGCCGGCTTGCCCGACTCGGCAAGCTGCGCGGCGAGCACGTCGGTGTAGCGGCTCTCGGCGACTAGTGGAGAGCCGAAGGTGATGGAGTCGCCGAGGGTTACGATGCGCGGCAGCGGGTCGGCACCCGCGCCCGGCCACTCGGTGTCGCGGAAGCCCGCGGCGTTGATGCGAATGGGAATGCGCAGGTACTGCTGCTGTGGAAACGCGGCGGAAAAGCCGGGCCGATACGCGTGGCCGAGCACGGGATCGGGCACAACGAGCCCCGGCGGATACCCGGGCCACACCGCTCGCCCCGCCTGGGGCATCGCGAGACGCACCAGCCCCTCGAACGCGAGCGCCACGAGCAGCCACAGCGACAGGCGAAACGCCGCGCGCCGCGCGTTCCAGTTCTCGCGCACCACGAGCGCGTTCACCGCGCCCGCGACCAGAACGAACGCGGCGAATCCCCACGTGATCGGCGACGACAGCATGCAAGCAGTCTGTCAAAGGACCCGTGTGCGGGCAAGGCGCGTCACTTGCCACCGAGCGTTTCGATCGATCGATACACTCCCGTCGACGGACTGCGACCCGGTTCGCGGGCGAGCCCGGTCTCGATATCGAGAGCATGCGCGCTCGCGGCCGCGTGCGTAACGCGGAGAAGGAAGTTCGAAGCGTCCGCTTTGGATTCGGGTCGGGATTTTGCCTGCCCATGACGCGCTTCAAGGCCGGGCCGCTTTTTCGTTGACTTGGCCGCGCGCACGGCCAACAATCGAATCGTCGATCAGGATCCCAACACGGGAGGGTTGTCATGAGCTGGTGTCCGCGATGTCGCGAGGAGTTCTCGAACGAGGATTCGCGCTGCCCGACCTGCGACGGCGAGCTGCTCGCCGCGCTGCCGGACGACGACGAGTTGCTGACCGACGTCGAGTGGGTGCCCGTCGCGCGAGACATGGAGCCGCTGCGCGCGCAACTGCTCAAGGACTTGCTCGAACATTCGGGCATTCCCGTCGTCATCACCGGCGAGCGGCTGGAGTCTTTCCACATCTACCCCAACCTCGAAAACGCGGTGATGGTGCCGCGGCGTTGGTCGGCGGAGGCGATCGCCATCGTGCAAGCCTTCGACGCCGACGACGATGACGACCGCATCGTGTGCTCGTCATGCGGCAACGAGGTGTCGGTCGAGGCCGAGGCGTGCCCGCACTGCGGTGAACTCTTCGAGACCGACGTGAACTGATTCCCCTCGCCCGGTGTCTGTCGATTCGATGCGCAACTTCATCATCTTTGCCGGCCTGACCTTGGCGATCGCGTCCACGGCGCGCGCGCAGTCGCCGTGCGCGGCGGCGGATTTCGCCGCGTGGACGACCGCCGCCGCATCGGGCCGCGAAGATGTGGCGAACGCAGCGGTCGCCCGGTGGAAGTCGGCGTGTGCGTGCGCGGGCGACGACGCGCCGTGCGTCGCGATTCCGACCGATTCGGGCGAGCGCGCGGTGTCGCCTGCCGAACTGTCTCGCGCTGCGGCGCAGGCCGCGAAGTGGGTGCGCGCCACGCGCGCGTTTTGCGCGGGCCTGTCCGGCGGCGACGGCGATCCGATCGCCGTCGGGGCGTGCTGGGATCGACGCGCCGCCGCGATGACCGGCATCGACGACGCGCTTGCACGTGAGATGCTCGCCGCGCCGATCGCCGCCGCCGCCGCGAAGCTCGCCGAGGACGACGCGTTCGCAGCGCCCACGTATTCCGACACCACGATGAGCGATCCCTCGCCGGGTTCGGATTTCGCGCTGCGTGCGAAGGCGCAGGCCGAAGAACTCGCCGCCGAGATCTGCGCCATGCGCGCCGAGACCGAGAAGTTGCGCGAACGGCTCGACAACATGCGCCGCCAACCGCTGTTCATTCGCGGCGAGCAGGAGCCGCGCATCGTGGCCACGCAGAACGATCTGCGCCGCATCGGCGACGCGCTGGAACGCGCGCGCGGCCGCTTCGAGACCTTCGCGGGCCGATCCTTCGATCCGTTGCGCGACTGCGTTCCCGCGAAACCCGACGCGCCGAAGCCCGCCCTCTCGAACTGATCCAACTTGAACGCGGCGCGCCGCACCCGTAAGGTGACCTCTTCACTCATGGAGGATGCGATGGCCGCGTGCACCGGATGTTCGGCGGATCTGGCCGGCGGCGAACTGTTTTGCCCCTATTGCGGGACGTCCGCGCCCGGCGCGTCGGCGACCGCGCCCGCGGCGTCGGGCGAATTGCACGCGAAATCGAGCGACGCCGGCGCAACGGGCTTCGGCCGCGAGGTGCGGACGTTCTCGTGCAGTTCCTGCGGCGCGACGGTGAGCTGGGACCCGGCGAAGCTCGCATCCACGTGCGCGTATTGCGGATCGGCCACGGTCGTCGAAGCGCCGGCGGGCGACGAATCGCGCCCATCGCGCGTGGTACCCTTCGCGCTGGACGCCAAGGCCGCCGAACAGCGGTTTCGTTCGTGGCTCGGCAAGGGGTGGTTTCGGCCGCGCGATCTGCAAACGTCGAGCCTCATCGGCGAGATGCGCGGCGTGTATCTGCCGTTCTGGGCCTTTGACGCCGACGCCGATTCCGATTGGACCGCATCGGCGGGATACAACTACCAAGAACAGGAAGCCTACACCGCGACCGAGAACGGTCGCCCCGTGACGCGCACGCGCATGGTCACGAAGACCCGTTGGCAGCCCGCCCGCGGCACGCACCGCGAGCACTACGACGACTGGATGATCGCGGCCACCAAGGGCGTGGACGCGCCGCTGCTGGCGAAGATCTTCCCGTATCGCACGAATGAGGCCCGCCCTTACGACGCGGCGTATCTGGCCGGCTTCGGCGCGGAGCGCCCCGCCATGCGCGCCGACGAATTGCGCCAAAACGCGGCCAACGCCCTTTACCAAAAGGAGGTCGAGGCGTGCGGCAAGATGGTGCCCGGCGATACGCATCGCGACCTGAACGTGAGCACGCGGTTTTCGAACTGGGCTTACGATCTGGTGCTCGCGCCGCTGTGGATCTCCAGTTACCGCTACAAGGACCAGCCATTCCGGTTTCTCATCAACGGCCAAACGGGAGAGGTGCAGGGCCACGCGCCGATCTCGAAAGCCCGCGTTGCCTTGGCGATCGGCATCGCGCTCGCCGCGGCGACCGCGGCGGCGGTCGTGCTGGGGATCTTGAAGGGTTAAACGCGATCGCGGCGACATGATAACGTGATTCTCGTCACGTAATTCCGGAAAACAGGCTTGCTTTTCCTTCGACCGGTGTACCCTCTTCACCGACAGTTCCATTGAATTCCCTCGGGGCCGGGTCGGGAGGAAGCCATGTCCACGCTCGCAATGCGGTTCTTTTGTCTCGTCCTGTTCATGGCCATTTTCGTCACCGGTTGCGCCTGTGGCGATGACCCTTCGACAGGCTCAGGGCAGGCTGACGATGACAGCGGCGGCCCGAGCGACGACGACTCCGATGACGATTCCGATGACGATGCCGACGACGACGTCGCCGACGTGGACAGCGCCCAGGACGTGGCCCGTTACATCGTCGAGGAGCTCGGCGCGACGGGGGCCAACGGCTCGTTCATGGCCTACATCGTCACCCTGCCGCTGGCGGCCGGCGACGCGATCGCCCCGGCCGAGGGGACGAGCGCATTCGCGCCCACGGGCCCCTACTGGTTCGCCTACCTCGACGACGACCCCTTCGCCGCGTTCGAGCACGACGTGCGCTATCTGTTCATCGACGACGCGACCGGCGAGGTCACCGTCGAAACGCAAAGCTGGTGGCCGGAGCTGAACGGCGAGACCCTGTGGGCGAGCGATGTTTCGACGCTCAACCTCTTCAAGGCTGAGGAGCCGATGTCGTCGGCGAAGCGCGCGACCGGCGGCGGCCTCGCGCCGCTCGACGACGCGGTGGACGGCGACTACGGCGACGCGCCCGACGACACCGACGCATACCAGGGCGTCGAGGGCGTGGTGGCGGGCAAATTCCCCACGCTGCATGACACGGCGAACTCGGCGGACGATCGACCCGGCGGGCACGCGCTGACCGTGGGCGAGGAAACGCTCGGGCCGAATGTGTCGATGGAGGATGACGCCGACGATGCGGATGACGTGGACGGCGTGCCGAACCTGGTGGACCAGGACGCCGACGATCGCGAGATCTACTGGGCGTTTTATCCCGACTACGCGAGCAAATCGCTCGACGTGCGGTTCTTGGTGAACGTGGCGGTGGACGCGAACGCGCCCGAGACGGAGCGTTACATCAACATCCTCGTCGATCAAAACCGCGACGGCGCATGGAAGAAAAACGCGACGGGCGACGAGTGGCTCGTGCAAAACTTCGCGGCGGACGTGGCCCCCGGCACGGACGAATGGGTGTGGACGGACGAGGCGTCGATGCCGCTCGGCGCGGCCAACAAGTTCGGCTACGAGCAGTGGATCCGCGTGGCGCTCACGCGGGAGACGATCGACGACGCGCCCTTCGGCGGCGACGGCTGGGACGGATCGGGCGAGTTTGAATACGGTGAGATCGAGGACCACTACTTCAACTTCACGCCGTGGAATGGCCCGGGCGATGGCGGCAGTGGCGGCGACGACGACACGAGCGATGACGACATCGACGACGATACCGACGACGACGCGGACGACGACGGCGGCGGCGATGACGACGACAACCCCGGCCCGGAAAATCCGGGGCGCGACGACCCCGGCGAGGGCGTCGAGCCCAAGGAGTGCGTGTATATCTGCGCCGAGGACATGATCGTCATTCCCATCTCGTGCAAGGCGCTCGTCATCAACCTGGGCGATCACGAAGGCGCGGACTGGATGAAGAAAAACGGCGAGAACGCCCAGGACTTCTACGGCGCACGTCTCGGCGGCGCGAACGTGACGCGCCTCGACCGGCCCACCGCCGAGGACGCGCTCGACGCGATCAAGGACTTCATCAACGCGAGCCTTTGCCTCGACGAACTGCACATCTACATCACCGGCCACGGAAGCAAGGACGGCTGGATCCGCGCTCAGAACGGCAAGGGCAAGCTGAAGGTGTCCGAGATCGACGAGATCCTGGACAACAAGCCGCACTGCCCGAGCCCGATGAACTACTACGCGGGCGAGTGCCGGCAGCCGGGGTTCTGCAATCTCAATTTCCTGATTCAGAGCTGCTACTCGGGCAACTTCCTCGAAGGCGACGACTCGCTCAAGCGCGACGGCGTGAACACGCTGACGTCGGCGAGCAAGTCGAAGTCGTCGTACGCCAAACCCGACGGCGACGGCAGTCAGTTGTCGGGTTCTTACTGGGACGCGTGGGAAAACAATCAGGCCGACGATCCACCAAACGGCGACGGCGACGGCGAGGTCTCGAACGAAGAGGCCATGAAGTGGGCGAAGGACAACATGGGCGGGCCCAACAGCGATCCGCAGTCGAACGCCG
The DNA here is from genome assembly GCA_964586775.1 of uncultured bacterium. Classification (GTDB taxonomy): domain Bacteria; phylum Lernaellota; class Lernaellaia; order JACKCT01; family JACKCT01; genus JADLEX01. The sequence goes on from CAZPJD010000117.1 coordinate 11,311, forward strand.
GCGCGGACTGCGAGTGCGTGTGCAGCATGCCCGAAGACCCGCCGGACGACGAAGGCTGGTGGGATGATTCCGGCGGCGATCCGCCGCAGACGCCATTCCTCGACATTCTGAGCTACGCGACGGTCTTCGACGACGATGGCGTAACGGCCATGATCGACGTGGCCGGCGAACTGCCCGACGCCGGGCCGGGTCAATTCGAGTGGTACGTGCTTCTCGACGCGAGCCCGTCCGCGCCGAACGATCCCGCGCCCGGTCGTTTTCAGGGCGCGGACGTATTCATGGTCCTGCAATACAACAACGGCGTGTTCAACCTGCTGCTCTTCAAATACAACGCGGGAGCGGAGAACTGGCAGCCGGTCCCGAACCCCGGCGGTCAGACGAACCACAGCGGCACGCACGTCGTCATGCACTTCCCATACGCGATTCTGGGCCTCGCGCAGGGCGACATGGCGCCGTTCCGCGCGGCGACGTGGGGCATCGAAGGCCCGAGCCAGTACGGCGACGATACGGAATGGATCAACTACTCCGACCGCCGCTTCGCTTGCCTGTATCGGGAGTGATCGCAAGGCGCTAACGAGGGAAATGCTCCGATGATTGTGGCGCGGGCGCCCAATTGGAATTGTGGCGCGGGCGCCCTCGCCCGCGTCGAGGCGAGATCGGACCCGGCCGGAGGCGGCCGGGCCACACATCCTTTGGCCTGACCCGGTCGAGGGCGGCCGGGCCACGGTAAGTTCGATCTACACGCGGAACTGGGCGACGATATCGCGCAGCGTTTTTGCGAGTCCGTCCATCGACTCCGCCGCTCCGTGCGTGCGCCCAGCCCCCTGCGCCGTCTCGCGCGCGGCGGTGTTGACGCCCTGGATGTTTCGCGACACCTCCTGCACGCCGATGGTCGCCTCGCGGATGCCGCGCACCACGTCGCGCTCGATGCCCTCCGAAAGTTGCGTCACGCGGGTCGAGACCGCCGTCGCCGACTCCGATGCCCCGCCCACCGATCGGGCGATCTCCTGCGTCGTCGCGGTCTGCTCGGCCACCGCCGACGCGATGGTCTGCGTGATGCCGTCGATTTCCGTGATGACCTGTCCGATGTCGCCGATCGCGTGAACCGCTTTGTCGGTCTTTTCGCGGATCGCGTCGATCTGCCGCGCGATCTCGCTCGTTGCCTGCGCGGTCTGCTGGGCGAGTTCCTTGACCTCTTTCGCGACCACGGCGAAGCCCTTGCCCGCGTCGCCCGCGCTGGCGGCCTCGATGGTCGCGTTCAGGGCCAGCAGGTTCGTCTGATCGGCGATGTCGCTGATCATCACCGCCACTCGACCGATCTCCATCGACCCGCGCCGCAGTTCGTCCATCACGCCCTCGGCGTCGGTCGCCTGGCGCGTCGCCTTGCCCGCAATGGCCGCCGCCCGTTCGCAGTTGCGGCTCACCTCGTCGAGCGACGACGTCATCTCTTCCACCGCGGTCGCCACGGTCGTCACGCTCGTGGACATCTCCTCCGCCGCTGACGCGATCACGTTGACGTTTTGCGACACGAACTCCGTCGCCGCTTTCACCCCGGTGACATTCGCCGTGATCTGCTCCGCCGCCGTCGCCACCGCGCCCGACTGGCGCGAAGACTCCTCCGCGCCGCTCGCCAGTTGATTGGCCACGACCGTCAGATCCGTCGCCGTCTCGGCGAGGCGCTGCGTGTTGTTGGTCACGTCGCGCATCGATTGACGCAGTCGCTCGGTGAAGGCGTTGAATGTGCCCGCCAGATCGCCGAGTTCATCCACCGAGTCCACCTCCACTTTGGCCGTCAGATCGCCCTCGGCCACGCGGTTGATCGCCGCCACCGTGGACGCGACCGGTCGGGTGATGGAACGCGCCGAGAGCAGCGCGATCACCACGACCGCCGCCGCGATGAACGCCGCCACGAGCGCGATGGCCATCGCCACGCGACGCAGCGGAGCCTTCGCCTCGTGAAGCGCGATTTCGGCGACGAGGGCCCAGTCGAGCCCTGCGACATCGAGCTTGGTGTAACAGGTCTTGACGGGGGTGCCGTGCGCGTCGAGACCGGTCGCGCAAGCCTCCGATCCGCCGAGCGCCGCGGTGACCGCGTCCGTCTCGACCTTCTCCGAGAGAATCGTCGATCCCGACGCGAATCGCGAATCCGAGCGCATCGTGCGATCCGCGCCCGCCAGCCACGTCTGGCCGGTTTCGCCGAGTCCCGTCGCCTCCTGCACGATGGCGTTGATGTCGCCGGCGGCCGCCTGCACGATCATCGCGCCGATCATCTTGCCGTCGTCGCCGTGAACCGGCGCACCGACGAACGCGACGGGCTTGTTGCCGATCGGCGCGTAAGCCGAGTAGTCCTCGAAGGCCACGTGATTCTTCTCCACCACGTTTTTCCACACGCGAAACAGGCCGCTTTTCGCAAGGTCCGTCGTGCGCACGTTCTTGCCCAGATCGTCGTGCTTCGAAGAGGTGTACATGATGTGCCCGTGGGCCGAGCACACGAGCATGACATCGCCGTATTTCTTGAGGTCCGCCAGGCGGGCCACCTGCGCGCCGCGCGTCGCCCACAGATCGCGGTAGCGGTCGGTCGCGATGTCGTAGTTTCCGTCGGGGCTCGTTTGCATGTCCACGTGATACGTACGCAGGTCTTTAAACAGTTCGGCCACGTCGCGGCTTCCGGCCAGCACCTCCATATCGACCTCGGCCTGACGCAGGTAGTTTTCGACCTGATTCTTTTTGATCGTACGAATCGCGGAGAGTTTCTCCTCGGCCTCGCGATCGAGCGCCCGGTCGATGGACCGGTAGTTGATCGCGCCGAGGATCAGAATCGGGACGATCCCGATTCCGAGACAAATGGACAGCAACTTGCGCGCAAGACTCCGACGGATGAACGACAACGCCATTGCGAACCCCCAAGGAAATGAAAAGCGCAATCCCGCTATCCGTCGTATCGAGCCGATGGATTCGCACCTGAAGCATCTTTTTTTATTCGGCGAAACCGGAACGAAGAACTGCCCGAATTGTGGGAATCGAGGCGGAATCCGCGACGAGACGGGCGCTCAGGGCGTCGGGCCGCTCGGCCACCAGCGGTCGCGGTTTTCGCGCAGGCTGCGCCAAATTTCGTCCGCCACGAGGTCGTAACCCGCGCGATTGGGATGCATGAACTCCTGAAACAGGATATCGCCCGCATCGGCGCGTAAGCGGAACGCCGGACGCAGATCGACGACGCCCGCGTCTTCCTCGCGCGCCACGGCGATCGTCGCTTCGCTCCAGGCGTCGGTGGGGGTGGTATCGCCAAAAGCCTCGATGTCGAGCGCGGGGAGGACGACCACCGGCCACGCCCCCGCGTCGCGGCACATGCGGATCTTCACGCGGAGCAGGCCGATAAATCCCGTGAGCGCCGATTCCATTCGCCCGTTCCCCGAGCGGTGCGACCAGAACCCGAACCCGTGCGCGAGCGCTTCGGCGGGACGGTGCGAGTAATGGTTGTTGATAACCGGATGAAGGATCGCGACGCGCGGTCGCGCCGCTCGATAGAATCCCTCGACGCCCGGGGGCAGATTGTTTTCGAGCAGGTCGCTCACGTACGACAGGTTGAGCACCCGCACCGGGCGTGCGGCGTAGTCGGGATCGGCCGCGATTGTCTCGCCGAGGCACGTCGGCCAGTCCCACCGCCCGCGCGGATACGGATAGCCGTCGGTGGTCGATCCTCCGTGCGCCGCGATGACGACGGTGTCGGGATCGATCGGGACGCGAATCTCTTTGCCCCCGCGACGCAGCACGGGATCGGCGCGAAACGCCGTTTCGTCGAAGACGCCGTCGCGTAGAAACGGTTGATACCAATTCAGGTCGCCGCTTTCGCGCTTGGCGGCCTCCCACGCGCCGAAAAACGCGACGAACGCGAGGGGGACGAGCACGACGGCAACCGGGTAGCCCATGAGCCATCGCGCGACGCGGCCACGCGCGAGCAGTTTGCGGCACACCGCGCGGTCGAGGGCGAGGAACATCCCCATCGCGCCCAAGGCCGCCGCCAGAGCGGCTAACGCCCACCACCACGGCGACGCGCGCGCGATGGTCGCGGGTTTGCCGTCGCGGTCCGCGTAGTCGAACGATAGCTCGCGCAACGCGCTCCACGGCGGGCGCAGCGTTCTGAATACCCACGCGGGCGCGAGGGCGAAATGCACCGTCGTCGTGCGCATATCGAACGGTTCGTCGAGCACCGCGTCGCCGTTCACCCGTGCGCGAATGCGCCCGCCCGTCAGATCGAACGCCCACTCGCCAATCGGCTGGCCCCGGACCGGCGTCGCGGTGACGACGCGCCCGCCCCGCACGACGATCCACGCTGAAGGATGCGCCCCAAGCGAACCCAAGCGCATCATCTCCCAGTCTCCATCCGGCGACTCGAAGTTCCAGATCGCGTAAATGACTCGGGTCGATGCGCTCGGCCGAAACGCGAGACGCATGCCGGTGGGATACGCGCCGATCTCGCGGCCGACCATCGTGGAATTGAGTTGATCTTCGAGAATGACTTCGCGATTGAAGAACGCCGACGCGCCGTGCGAGCGCACCAGAACGAAGACGAGCGCCGCCAGAAGCAGGGCGTCGAACGCCGCGAATGCCCGGAAAATGGTCGGGCGTTGCGACGCGGACGGTCTATCGGACACGGGCTCGATATTCGTTGACGAACGCATCGCCCGCCCCGCGCAGCGTGAGGGTGAGCGTGATGAATCCCGCGACGTGCGCGCGCGTCTCGACCTCGCCCACGCGCACCGCCGGGCCGTCGGCGCTCGCCCATGCGGTGAAGGTCTGGCGGAAGATCTCGCGGCGCTCGTCGTCGCAAACCACCGCTTCGACCTCGGCGCCGTCGATCGCCTGGCGCGTGTCGTTGACGAACCAGATCGGCGCGGCGATGCGCTCGCCCCGCCGGTATTCATCCTTGCCGAGCAACGCGCACACGTAGATCGGCCGGTAGCAGTCGCGCAGTTTGAAGTAGCTCGACTTGGGCGTGCGCCAGTAATCGACCACCGACCATTGGATCGCGGGATTGGGATCGCTGAACATGAAGTTGAGAACGCCGCCGCACGGCGCGTATTTGTGCGCGCGCAGCCGGTCGATGTAGTGCCGGTGGATGAACGACTGCCAGTCCTGCGTGGCCTGGATGTAGGTCGCGAGATCGCGATGCCCCTCGCGCGGCGTCCAGTGGTCCATCAACTCCGGTTGCAGGCTGTGGCGATCTTCCAGCGTCTTCAGATCCAGATTGTGCAGATCGGCGCTCATGAATTTCACGGCGTTTTCGACGTTGGGGTAGCTCTGCGCGCCGAACTCGCTGACGAGGCGCATGCCCTTGGGAAAACGCCGAATGAATTTGTCGAACGCGCGGTGCGTGCCCTGCACGCGGTACCACCCGCCATAAAAGTGCAGGTCGCTGCCCTTGCCCAGCAGCGGCAGCTCGCCCGACGAGCGGATCACGAAGCGCTGCGGGTCGAGAGCCTCGATCTCGCGCTTGGTTTCGGTGTCGAGCACGTCGCGGTTCCACGAATACACGATCATCGAAAACACGGTGGGCGCGAGCTTGAGGGGGTTTTCTTCCTTGGTTTCGACGACGTGAAACGGCTCGTTGTGGCAGCACCACAGCGCGACACTCGGTCGGTTGTAAAGCAAACGCACCAGCGCGCGCGCCTGCCGGTGGATCTCGGGCATCTTCTCGCGCGCGTAGAGCCACTGCAGGGGCATGTCCTGCCACAGCAGCAGCCCCGCGCGGTCGGCGGCGCGATAAGTCGCGGGCGGCTCGACGTGCGCGTGCACGCGCTGGATGTTCATGTGCGCGCCGAGGGCCAGCTCGATGTCGCGGTCGATGGTCGCCTGTTTCACCGTCCCGATGCGCGCGTCGGTGGGCGGGATGTTGCTGCCCTTGAGGTACAGCCGCTCGCCGTTGAGGTGGAAGATCCAATTGTCGAAACGCGCCGTGCGAAGTCCGACCTCGTCGGTCCATTCGTCCACCACCGCGCCCCGCTCCGTGAGCAGTCGGATCGTCAGCGTGTAGAGGTGCGGAAATCCCAGGTCGTGCGTCCACCACTTTCGCGGCTCGGGGACGACGTGCGTCCACCCGAAGTGATTTTCCCCGGGCGCGACGTCGATGGTTTCACGAAACGCGTGCGCGTCGCCGCGAAAGTTCGCGGGGGCGTACTCGATCTCGACGCGAAGCCGCGCCGCCTGCGTCGACGCGATCGTCACGCGCTCGCGCTGGCGGGCACCGTCGGCGGTGAACGCCTCGGTGTGCACCAGAGCTTCGGCGGTGTGCGCGAAGCCCGATTCGGCGAGGAAGGGAGTTAGCCAGATGCCGCCGGGATTCGTGGTGGGATCGAGACAATCCCAGTGCGAATACACCCCGGTGATCATCTGCTTGCCGACTTTGTCCTTTTCATCGGGGCAATCGACCTCGACGACAAGCTCGTTTCGCGCGGCCAGCACGTCGGTAACGTCGTAGATCCGCGGATCGAAATATCCCTCGTGCGCGCCGAACACCCGGCCGGGCAGGCG
>CAZPJD010000118.1:0-11684 GCA_964586775.1 uncultured bacterium
CTCGTGCTTCTGGTTCAGGATCTGGTTGAAGTGGCTGCGGTAGAGGTCGAAATCCGAGAGCGGCGGGGTCTGTTTTGGCGTCATCTTTCACCGGGTTTTGGGGGTGGATATGCCCGATTCCCGGTGAAAAGAACTAGCACAAATAACCCATATTGTCCAGCGTTTTCAATGAGTTAAAGCGATTTTCAGGGGCGACGCAATCCCAGATCGAATATTGTAGATCCGAATCGAACCGCCGCACGAATATACTAATTGGATTTCGCATCTCGCCACACTGTTAGATATAAGAAAGGCGCTCCAACAGCGGCCTAAAAAATTCCACCAACCTCACGCCAACGTCCGATGGTTCGACTTCATCACCGATAAAAGCCTTGGAGCGTATGTTTAGTTCCAATTTCGGTCCACTTTTCGTATTTATCTTTTCGGACTGCGAAATGGCGTTAATCGCTTCGTGTTGAGATCGCCAACAAGCCACAACTTCGTTTATCGCGTCTTCATTATTTACGAAAGCTATATGCAATTTGAGTAAAGGAAGATTTCGGGGCGAAATCCAAACATCCGGAGCGCGCTCATGGCCATTAATATAAACTTCCACGCGGTCACCGGGATAAACAGTTTTCCATCCCAAATTTTTAGCCATATTTTTTAACTCACTCCAGTGCTTTTGAAATTCGCTTTCATTTTGGATTTTGTTGGGATCATCGGGACGTGGCAACGTGAATCCGATTGACGGCCCACAAAATCCCTTTTCATCAAAATATTCACTCAACCATATTGTCCACTGATTTCTTGAAGCGCCTAACATTTCATAGAAATTGCGCCAAAGAAAGTATTGCTGCTCGGAAATATCAAGGCCGAATCGAGGACGAATGTATTTGCTATTTTCCAACACCTGACTTGAAATATCTTCGCTTTCGTTAGCCCGAATGAACATCAACGCATCGCAAGGTAGCTTTAAATACTTTTCCAATTGAAGCTCCCCGTCTATATCAATGGTCTGATCTGCGTCGATTTTATTTTCGCACAATATCGTCTTGCCTCGTGCTGTCTTGATTATCATGTCAACACAACTGCTTTTTCCCGTTTGCTCATTTGGAAAATTTTTCTGAGTCTCGACATCATCGATTTTGTCGTTTCCCCAATTGCGTTGTTGAAAGTAAGGATCTAATGCCAATTTATAAAACTGGTTTCTAACAAATTCGTCCACCTTTAAGGCGATCGCAAAAAATTCCGTCAGAATGTCTTCCTTCGATGATGTAAGATTATCGATTCTGCGTAATGGATGCCATACCATCTCGTCCTCCCGACGTTTAGCCGATGTCTCGAATTTTAACGGCCATGCGAAGGCACGTCAATACCGAAGCACACGCCCGCGCGAAACCCATCCGCGCGCGACGCCTCGCCGCTCACCTTGTCACCCAAACAACCTCGGATCCCACGGAACAAGCTGCGTTGGTTCCCACACGAGTTTCGGAAAATCGGGGTGCGTGGTGTTCAGGACAACGTTTCGCTCGTAGGGGCGGCCGGGCACCGACGGGACGATGAGGGCGACGCTCTTCGCACCCGTCACCCACGCCGCGCCGACGGCGCGCGCCGCGGATTGATCGTCGGGATCGTCCCATCCCTTCGGGAGATCGGTCGCCGTCAATTCGACCACGCGGATGCCGCGCGCGATGACGACCCACCGCGCGTGGGCGGGCGGCGGCGCGGTGGTCGCCGTGTGCACCACGTTTTCCAGCAGCGCGGTCGCGAAGTGCTCGGACAGATACAGCACGTGCTGCCCCGCCGCGTTCCAGCGGTTGGCCCGGCCCGACGTACGCAGCGGGTCCCACGTCCGCGCGCAGACGCGCACCGCGCGGATCGTCATCAGACCGGCGCTCCCTCTTCGATGCGCGCCAGCAACTCCAGCACGGCGGGCAGGCCGCCGTCGGACGCGGCGACCGCGATGGGTGCCTCGCCACGCAGGCGCGGGTGCGGCGTGACGAGAAACTTTTCGGCGGTGGCGTGGCCCGGCTCGGGCCACAGGCGGCGCGCCTCGCGCAGCACCCGGCCGACCGACGCGATCCGCGCGGCCTCGGCCGCCGACAGCGCCGACGCGCCCCTGGCGCGGCGCTTCCACGATCGTTCCGACACCAGCAATTGAAGCAGCCGGGGCCGGGCCTCCGCCGACTCGACGGCGCGCTCGAGAAACGACTCGACGGTGGCGGAGCTGAACGCCTTGCGCTCGATGCCTTTTTGCAGGTCGTCGTAAACGCCGATCCAGTCCCGGTCACCGAAGATCCCGGCGATGAACCGCTTCGAGATCGCGCTCTCCCGCGTGCGCGCGTGCGTCATGACCACCTCCCGCGTGGCCGCAAGGGTGCGGGCCATCTGGTACAAATTCTAGACCAGTTGGCACAACGGAGCAAGGCGGGGACGGCCCGCACCCCACGCCTTCGCGGCTGTCGCCGCTTCGGCGCGGCAGGCCCGGCCCCTCTCCCGTCTGACGGGAGAGGGGTGGCGAGCAACGCGAGCCGGGGTGAGGGTATTCCTCACCCCACCGCGGCCGCCAGGTGTTCGCGCAGTTCGCGGGCGCGGCGGCCCGTCACCTTTTCGCCGCCGGCGTCGGTGACGTAAAAGGCGTCGATGGCGCGGCCCGCGATCGTGTTCACCTTGGCGAGGTGGATCGTCAGGCCGAACTCGAAGATGGCGTTCGTCACGCGGTAAAGCAGCCCCGGGCGGTCGGCCGTCCACACCTCCACCACCGTCTTGCGCGACGCGCCGTGGTTGTCGATACGCACCTCGGTCGCCACGTGGGGATTCGCGCCGCGCTCCAGAATCCTCTTCGCCCCCGCCGCGATCAGCTCCTCCACCGTGCGCGCGCCGGACAGCACCGCGCGCAGATCGGCCGTGAGGCGTTTTTCGAGCGTCGCCGGCTCGATGCCCTCGACGCGGGGGATGAACTGCACATTGTCGAGCGCGAGGCCGCCCGCCGTGTTGAACGCCTGCACGCCGAGGATGTTGAGGTTTTGCGCCGCGAAGACTCCCGCCACGCGCGCCAAAAACCCCGCGCGATCGGGCGCGCACACCGTCGCGTCCCACGGCGCCGCCTCCGCGCCCGCGCCAACGTCGTGCGACTCGCCGCGAGACACGCGCACCACGGGCTCCTCGGCCTCGGCGTAAGCCGCGAGCGCCTGCAGGTGCCGCCGCGCCATCGTCTCGCCGAGCCACGCGGGGTGCTCGCGCTCCATCTGCGCGAAGTACGCGTCGCGCAGTTCGGCCGTGCCCACGTCGGCCACGGCGCGCTCCACCGCGCGCACGAGACTCTCGTGATCGCGGCGCGCGGAGCCGTGCGTCATGATGGCCATGGTGTCGGCGTGCAGCGCGCGCAGCAGGTCGGCGCGCCAGCCCGTCCACACGCCGGGCCCCACCGCGCGCATATCGCAGTAGGTGATGACGTAGAGCGCGTCGAGGCTGCCCGGGTCGCCCGCCATGCGCTCGGCGAGCTCGCGGCAGACGGAGGGGTCTTCGATGTCGCGGGTGTGCGCCGCGCGAGAGAGCGATTCGTGCTCGCGCACCAGACGCACCACGAATTCCGTCTCGTCCTCGGACAGCCCGAGGCGCAGGCACACGACCGGGGCCATGCGCGCGCCGCGATCCAGATGGCCGGGGCCGCCGACCTTGCCGGAATCGTGCAGCAGCAGCGCGAGACGCACCAGATCGGGGCGGCGAAGCGCGGGGGCGAGATCGACCAGCGGCGGCGGGCCGAGCCGGGCGCGCAGGCGGTCGAAGAAGCCGATCGCGATAAGCGTGTGCTCGTCGGCGGGGTAGCTGTGAAAGACGTCGTAGGGCACCAGCCCGCGCAAATCGCCGAAGGGCGGGATGTATGCGCCGAGCAGGCCGATCGAGTGCAGCGCGCGCAGGGCGTCGCCCGCCCACTCGCGCCCGAGCAGGTCCATGAAGGCGCGCGCGGCGGCCTCGTTCTCGCGCGCGTCGTCGTTCACCGTCGCGGCGAGGCCCGCGAGGCGCGACTTTGTGCGCTCCGACAAAAACAGCCCCGTGCCCGCCAAGCGCGCCATGGCGGCGAAGACCTCGGCGTGGGGGGCGCGCGCGAATTGTTCCTCGGGCAAAAAGAGCAGATCGCCGCAGGCCGCCGCGCCGGGGGCGATGTCGTCACGGGGCGCGAGATCGGCGGCAGGCACATCGGCCTCGGCCACGCGATGCGCGAAGCGCGTGATGCGGTCCGCCGCGGCGAAGTAGTCCTTGAGCATGGCCTTGGCGGCCTCGGCCTCGCCCGCGCCCTGATAGCCCAGCAGGATCGCGGCCTCGGGCTGGACCGCCGTGCGAAGCACATCGGCCGGGCCGCGCTCGCGAAACTGCGTCTCGTGACGCAGCCGCAGCAGCAGGTCCACCGCCTGACGCAGCTCGACGAGACCCACCCGCGTGGCCGCGCCGTGCTCGATGAGCCGCGCGTCCAAGTCGCGCCGCCCCCAGCGCACCTGCGCGCTCCACACGGCGATCTGGTGATCGCGCAGCCCGCCCGGCGAATTTTTCACGTCGGGCTCCAGCACGTGCACGGTGGGGGGATAATCGGGATCGACCGACGGCGCGGCACGGCGCGGGATGCGCCCGGCGTAGTCGCCCGCCGCGATGGCGAGGTCGAGCCGAGATTCGAGATCGCGCGCGAGGGCGGCGTCGCCCGCGACGAAGTGCGCGTCGAGCAGCGCGGTGAGGGCCTCGGGGTCCTCGCGGGCGCGGTCCAGCATCTGGGCGATGGTGCCGAACTGCTGGCCGGTTTTGACCTTCGCGTCCCAGAGCGGATAGAGGATCTTTTCGGCGGTCGCTTCGGCGGCGGCGCGCTCGGCGGACTCGGGCAGCAGCAGGACGAAATCGACGTCGCTCCACGGCGAGGGATCGCCGCGACCGATCGAACCCGTCGCGCACAGCGCCGCGCCCAGCTTGTCCGCCCCCGACGCGGCGAAGAGATCGGCCAGCTCGCGCCGCCACCATCGGGCGAACCGCATGCCGACGGCGAATCCGCCGTCGCCGCGCCGATGCGCCGTGCGCAGCCGCTCGCGTTTGTGTTCGAGCCGCGTCCTCAGTTCGTCCACGCGCGCTCCGTTTCGGGGGAGTCCTCACACACCCTTATGGGACGGCGGGGGCGTTGGCAAGAGCGCCGGGCAACCGCCGAACTTGTCATGCCGCCGACGTTGACGCGCCGGGCGGGCGTGGAATGATTTGCGCTTCAACGCAAACCGGAGAAACGATATGAGCGCGCATCTGGCGACGGTTCAGGACATCTATGCGTGTTTCGGGCGGGGCGACATCCCCGGCATTCTCGCGCACGTGGCGGACGACGCGCGATGGGAGCACGACGCGACGGATCACGGCATCCCGTGGCTGCGGTCCGGCGTCGGACGCGATCACGTGCTGAAGTTTTTTGAAGAACTCGCCGCGGTGGACATCACCGTCTTCGACGTCCGCAATCTGCTGGCCGGCGGCAATCAGGTTGCGGCGGTGATCTGGCTCGAAGCGACGGTGAAGGCCACGGGCGGGCAGTTCAAGGACTTCGAGTTGCACCTGTGGACGTTCAACGGCGAGGGCAAGGTCAGCGCCTATCGTCACTTCGTGGACACCGTCAGCATGTGGAAGGCGCTGCACGGGAAGTAGAGCCCTCACCCCGCCTCGCTTCGCTCAGCACCCCTCTCCCATCAGATGGGAGAGGGGACGGGCCGCCGCCCCCGTTACAACCCCTTCACCTCGACGGAGTCGACGGCGATCTTCGTACGCTCCGCGGGGTCGTATTTCAGGTTCACGCGCGCGCCGGGTTGGAACTGCGGCAGGTACACCGGCGAAATAATCATCTTCGTCTCGGTCTCGTATGTTTCGCCGCCCTCGGGCTCGACGCGCACCTTCAGGATCACCTGCGGTTGATCGTTGTAGCGGTTGCCCGTGTCCTCGATGCCCAGGATGACGCCCTTCGCCGCGACGCCGGTCTTGAGCAGCTCGTCGCGCTCGCACTCGGGCGCGAGGAATGAAAAGAGCATCGTTCCCGCGAAGGCGACGACGAGAAACACGATCCCCGCGCCGAGCGCCGCACCCTGTAGTGGACCGGTGCGTTTCTTGCCGGAGTAGTCCACCGTGTAGCTCTTGCCGGGCTCGATCGGTTCGGGCATGCCGGTCATGGGGCGCTCCTTGCGCGGGTCGCGTCTCGGATTGAAGTGATGCCCCACCATAATCGCCCTGCCGCGTCGCGCAAGCCGGACCTTCGGTCAAAGTTGTGCGCGTCCGAAAAATCGACGTAAATGTATGCACGCAAATACCCGGGAGGCGCGGCGCATGGCCCGTGTCGAGATCCGAAAGAACGGCGTCTGTCTGGCCGACGTGAAGATTCCCGACGACGGGCTCGCGATCGGCGGCGGCGCGGGGGACGAAGTGCGTCTCGTGGATGTGCCCGTGGGCGCTCGCGTGCGGGTCCTCGCCTTCGAGGGTCGCGTCGAAATCGAGTCGGGCGAGGTCGGCGCGCGCACGCTGCTGCCGGGCGAGTCCGTCGCGCTGGGGCCTTACGAGATCGGCGTCGAGGCGAGCGCCGTGTTGCCGCCGCGCGTGCCGACGCGCGTCTTGACCTTCGATCCCGCGAGCCGGCGGCTCACCACGCGCGAACGCACGATCGAGATCCGCGAAAACAGCCGGACACGCGAATGGCCGCTGCCCGACGGGCGCGCGGTCGTCGGCAAGGACGCCGCGTGCGACCTCGTCCTCGACGACGCGTACGTCTCCGCGCGGCATCTGGCGGTCGACGCGACGGCCGACCGCGTGGAGTTTCGCGACCTGGGCAGCCGCAACGGCACGACGCTCGACGGCGCGCGCGTGACCGGCGGCGAGTGGGCTTCGGACCGCGCGCTGGTCATCGGACGCACCACCCTGACGCTGCGTTCGCGCGAACAAGGCGAGACGGTGGCGGCGGGCGACCGGCGCGTGCCGGGGCTGGTGGGCGATCACGCGGCGATCCGCGAATTGGGCGAGCTGGTGCACCGGGTCGCGCCACTCGACATCACGACGCTGGTGCGCGGCGAAACCGGCACCGGCAAAGAGCTGGTGGCGCGCGCTGTCCACGCGCTGTCGCGGCGGGCGGCAGGGCCGTTTGTCGCGCTCAACTGCGCCACGGTGCCGCGCGATCTGTTCGAGTCGGAGCTATTCGGCCACGTGCGGGGCGCGTTTTCGGGCGCGGTGCGCGACCGGCGCGGGATGTTCGCGCTGGCGCACGGCGGCACGCTCTTTCTCGACGAAATCGGCGAATTGCCGCTCGACGTGCAGGCGCGCCTTCTGCGCGTGCTCGACGACCGGCGGGTGCGTCCCGTGGGCGGTGAGACGCCGGTGGCGTGCGACGTGCGCGTCGTCGCCGCGACGCACCGCGACCTCGAACGCTTCGTGCGCGACGGGCGATTCCGCGAGGATCTGTGGTACCGCCTCAACATGGTGCCGCTGACGCTGCCAACGCTGCGCGAACGCCTGAGCGATCTGGACGCGCTGGCCGCGCACCTGGTCGCGCGCGAGGCCGCCGCGCAGGGGCGCGCCGCGCCGCGCATCACGGCGGCGGCGATGACGCTGCTGCGCCGTCACGACTGGCCGGGCAACGTGCGCGAGCTGGCGGCGGTGCTGGCGCGTGCGATCATCCTCGCGGGCGAGGGGCCGATCGATGCGGACCACGTGATGCTCTCGCCGATGCGTCGGGAGTCGGTCGCGCTGACGCTGGAAGACGCGGAGCGCGAGGCGATCCGCACGGCGCTCGCCGAATCGCCGAGCCGCGACGCCGCCGCGAAGCGGCTCGGCATCGCCCCGTCGACGCTCTATGAAAAGATCAAGAAGTACGAACTGAAGTAAATTCGGCACACCCTCCGAGCATTCGAAAATCCGACGCGTTCCTCAGAAATCTGAATTGCATTCGTGACATCCAATTTCGCGCCGGGTGCGAAAGTCAACGAAATCATGTCGTTTTTTTTATGTGGGCATTCGGCCCATGACTTGCATTCATGATGCGTGAGGCCATTTTCATTTTTTTGGGAGGTGAGAGATGCGTGACCGTAAGAGGCATACGGGATTCACGAAGGCGCGGCTTTGCGCGTTTATCGGACTCTTCGCGACGAGTCTCTGGGCCGGACCGGCGTTGGCGGCGGATGCGGCCTCGACGCTCGTGCGCTGCGTCGATTGCGAAGAGGTCGAGACGTGGCTGAAGTCGGCAACGATCGAGCACATGGAGTGGTTGATCGACAACCAGAATCGCGATCCGGACTTGTGGAGCGATGACGACTGGGATGACGACGGCGGATGGGATGGCGGTGGCGACGATTGGTCCGGCGATGACGCCGACGGCGTAGACCAAGCCGAGTGCTGCGGATGCAACGACCCGCTCATCAAGGACAAAAAAGGATCCGGCGACGACGACGGAGAAGCCGGGGGCGACGATGCGTCCTACGCCGATGACGACGCGGCGGATGACGATTGGAGCGACGACGATGTCGGAGACGACTATTCGGATGACGACTATTCGGATGACGAAGCCGATGACGACGACGATGCGAGTCACAGCGATACGAACATCCAGGAAGAAGGCGTGGACGAAGCCGATCTGATGAAAACCGACGGCGAGTATCTGTATCTCGTGTCGGGCGGATGGTTTCTCATCTTCGATGCGGATCCCGTCTGGGCCCTCGACGAACTCTCGAGGACGGATATGACGGGACGGCCCGAGGAGATGTACGTGTCGGGCGACCGCGCGGTGATCTTCAGCGTTCTGAGTCCGGCAACGCTCCCCGACTACGTCTGGCCGCTCGTTCCCCGCGACCAGCTCGACGACGTCATCACCAAGATCACGGTCATGGCGATCGCCGACAAGCACAACCCCAAGATGATTCGCGAGATCTACGTCGAAGGGCCGTCGGTGGGAAATCGACGGATCGACGGAATCGTCCACGTCGTTTTCGGCGGCGAGAAGGGCGGACCATCCATTCGGACAGAACTGTCGCCCATCGGCTACGGCAGTTGGGAGGCATATGAGGCCGCGCTGGAAGAACTCAAAGCGATCAACCGGGATATCATCAACGATGCCCCCGTCGAGGAGTGGGTGCCGCGTCGTTTCGATGTCGATCTCACGGACGGCATCGAGGTGACGTCGGGTCACCTGACCGAGTGCGGCGACACCTACCATCCGTCCGAATCGATGGGGTCGTCGATTCTGACCGTGCTCTCGCTCGACATGGAACTGGCGGAGTACGAAACGAGTTCGCTGTCGATCATTGCCACCGGACTGATCCTCTACGCGAGTCCGTCCAATCTGTACGTCGCGGGCAGCATTGCCGGAGCGAGGACCATGTGGTCGCAGGACCCGAATTTCCTACCCGCCACGAGCCACGTGCATCGGTTCGACATCGGCACGCAGCCCGGCTCCGCCCTCTACGCGGCATCGGGAACGGTCGACGGTTTCGTACTCAACCAGTTTTCGATGAGCGAATACAACGGAGACCTGCGTGTGGCGACGACGACAGGCACATCGCTCGCCGACGCGGCAAATTCGGTGCAGGTGCTTCGCCAAGTCGGGGCGTCGCTCGACATCGTTGGCCGTGCCGACGACATCGCGCCGGGAGAGGAACTCTACGCCGCCCGGTTCATGGGCCCCATCGGCTACCTGGTCACCTTTCCCACGCCCGACGAGGATCCGTGGGAGGATCCGTGGGACGACTGGGGCGACGACGACTGGTGGGACGGCGGGGGGAATGACGACCCTTTGTTCACGATTGACTTGACGGACCCCGAGGCGCCGGTCGTGCGCGGCGAGCTGATCGTCCCCGGGTTCTCGACGTACATCCACCCATTCGACGCCGGTCACCTGATGACGATCGGCGAAAGCGGCGACGAAAACGGTGCCGATGGCGGCGTCGCGCTCTCGATGTTCGACGTGACGAACCTCGACGATCCTCAGCGCATCCACCACGTCGATCTGGGCGACTGGGATGTGAGTTCCGACGCGAAGTTCGATCATCACGCCTTCCTGTTCTGGCCGGACACTGGCCTGCTGGCGATTCCACTGGAAATGGCCGACTGGTTCGGATCTCCGTTCTCGGGCGTATTCGCGTTTCGCGTCGATGTGCCGACGGGTTTCGAATTCCTGGCCGACATCGGGCACACGGAATTCACGGGCGAGGCGGGATCGGACGATTACGGCGGGCTGAGCGTTCCGCGTCGCAGCGTGGTGATCGAATCGTATCTCATCACCATCTCCGACCTGGGAATCGTGGTGACGCACATGCCCACGTGGGTCGATCTGCTGCGGGTGGATCTGCCGTGGAAAAACCGGACGCTCGAGGGGCGCTGAATCGGATCACGCCACAAAACGAAGCTCGAAACCCCGGCCGCGCGGCCGGGGTTCACTTTTCAGTGTGCGCCTTTTTCCTGCGACGCGGAGGTTTCGGGACGGATGCTTGCGTTCGCCCAATCAGCGCGACGGGCCGCCGCCGAGAACGAGCACCATGCCGAGGCCGAGGAGCGCCATGCCGATGTACTGGTGATAGTGCAGGGTCTCCCGCAGAACCAGCTTCGAAACGAGCATCACGCAGATGACACCGGAAAACAGGTGGAAGGCTGCCATTTGCGCTCCGGAGTATGTCCCGTAGCCGAGCCGCGTGGCCGCAACATTGAGAACGTACTCGGGGAGCACAATCAACCAGCTGAGCGCGAGGGCGACGAGGAATCCGCGCTCCCGGATGCGCAAATGGCCGAGCCAAGCGGTCGCCATGAACGCGCCGGACAGAAAAATCATGATGGGAACGGCGATCGCTCTCATGGTCCCGCGAAAACCTCGGATTGGTGTGAAAGTGGACAGGTGTCAGGCTTCGCGAAACCGCCAGAAGCCGATGAGAAACACGGCGAAGGCGACGAACCACCCGACAAAGAATCCCCAAGGCAGTTCCCACGAAACAATCAGGTGAAGAAAGAACGCCCAGCCGACGAATGCCATGACGGCGGTGTACCAGTCGAAGAAACGGCGTCCCTTCTTCCGCTTGGCCAGAATGTCATCGGACATCGTCACCTCCCGCGTTTCGTCAGCCAACTGTGGATCGCATCATACGGCTTCATCCACAGCCAGAAACCGACGAGATAAATCGCCATTGTCACGCCCCAAGCCGCGACGAAGCCCCAATGGGCGCCCGATTTCCGAATGAGGTGGAAGACGTAGAACCACCCCACGAGTCCCATGACGGCCGTGTACCAATCGAGAGCGCTTCGACCGCGACGAGTTTGCGGGTATTGGTCTTCCATCATTGTGTTCTCGCAGGCTCAACTTAGCACCGCCCCGCGCGTCGCGACAAGCGAAAACCCCGACAAGAAAAGCGGATCGGCTCCGGCCGTCTGGTTTGTCCGTCACGATGGGACTATGATTCGGGCACGTTTCGGAGGGAGACGCATGCGAATCTCGATGGGAATCTGGTTGGCGCTCGCGGTTTTCACGTCGCTCGCATTCGCGGGTTGCGGTTGCGGAGATGACGACGACGATGACAACGGCGATGCGGACGACGACGCACTTGATGACGACGCGGATGACGATCTGTCGGACGACGACGCGACGGACGACGACGTGGACGACGATTCCACCGATGACGATATCGACGATGACACCGTCGATGACGACACGGCGGATGACGACACCG
>CAZPJD010000119.1:0-3945 GCA_964586775.1 uncultured bacterium
ACGCGTGGATCTTGGTGACGACGCCGGCGCCGACGGTGCGTCCGCCCTCGCGGATGGCGAAGCGAACGCCCTCTTCCATCGCGATCGCGTTGATCAGCTTCACCCGCATCTTCACGTTTTCGCCCGGCATCACCATCTCGACGCCTTCCGGAAGCGTCGCCACGCCCGTCACGTCCGTCGTGCGGAAGTAGAACTGCGGGCGATACCCGTTGAAGAACGGCGTGTGACGGCCGCCTTCTTCCTTGCTGAGCACGTACACTTCGCAGTCGTATTCCGTGTGCGGAGTGATCGAACCCACCTTCGCCAGAACCTGGCCGCGCTCCACGTCCTCGCGCTTCACGCCGCGAAGCAGGCAGCCCACGTTGTCGCCCGGCTGGCCCGAGTCCAGAAGCTTGCGGAACATCTCGACGCCCGTGCAAACCGTCTTGCGCGTCTCGCGGATGCCCACGATCTCGACTTCTTCGCCCACGTTCACCACACCGCGCTCGATGCGTCCCGTCACCACCGTCCCGCGGCCCGAGATCGAGAACACGTCCTCGATCGGCATCAGGAACGGCTTGTCCGTGTCCCGGATCGGCTGCGGAATGAACGTGTCCAGAGCCGCCAGAAGGTTGCGGATCGAACCCTCGCCCTGCTCGTCGTTCACGCCCTGCATCGCCTTGAGCGCGCTGCCGCGGATCACCGGCGTGTCGTCGCCCGGGAATTCGTACTTCACCAGAAGCTCGCGGACCTCCATCTCGACCAGGTCCAACAGCTCCGGGTCATCCACCAGGTCCACCTTGTTCAGGTAAACCACGATGCGGGGAACGCCGACCTGACGCGCCAGAAGGATGTGCTCGCGCGTCTGCGGCATCGGGCCGTCGTCCGCGCCCACCACCAGAATCGCGCCGTCCATCTGGGCCGCGCCCGTGATCATGTTCTTGATGTAGTCCGCGTGACCCGGGCAATCCACGTGCGCGTAATGCCGGTTCGGGCTCTCGTATTCCACGTGAGACGTCGCGATCGTGATGACCTTCATCTCGTTGCGACGACCCTGCGAAATCGACGCCTTCGCCACTTCGTCGTACGTCACCACCTTGCCGCCCGTGTCCCGCGACGCAACCGCCGTGATCGCCGCCGTCAGCGTCGTCTTCCCGTGGTCGATGTGACCGATCGTCCCCACGTTCACGTGCGGTTTCTTCCGGTCGAATTTCTCCTTGCCCATCGCGTCACTCCCTACCGTTTCCGGCGTTCGTGTGGGTCTTCGCCCAACGTTCCCGCTAATATCCTCTCAGCCTCGTCACGATCTGGTCGCGCACCTGCACGGGAACCGGCAGGTAGCGCGCGAACTGCATCGTGTATGTCGCCCGTCCCTGCGTCATGGAACGCAGGTCGGTTGAATATCCGAACATCGCGGCCAGCGGCACTTCGCCGTCGATCACCTGGACCGACCCTCGCGGGTGCATGCCCTGGATCGACCCCCGGCGTCCGTTGAGGTCGCCGATCACGTCGCCCACCGATTCCTCGGGAACGACCACCTCGACCTTCATCACCGGTTCGAGCAGTTGCGGATCGCCCTCGCGCAGCCCCCGGTTCACCGCCCGATTCGCCGCCGCGCGGAAGGACGGCGCGTCGGAATCGACCTCGTGAACCGTGGCCCCCGCGAGCGTCGCGGCCACATCGATCACCGGGTATCCCGCGAGCGCTCCCACCGAGAGCGCGTCCTCGACGCCGGCCTTCACGGCCTCGGCGAAGTCGGCGGGGAGCCGGTCTTTCGACACGCGGTTCGTGAATTTGAACCCCGATCCCGGTTCGCCGGGTTCGAGGGTCAGATCCACGAGGGCGTACATGCCCCGGTTCCCGAGCTGCCGGACGTATTCCTCGCGGATCGTCGCGGTCTGCCCGATGGTTTCCTTGTAGGCCACCTGCGGCTTGCCGACGTTGGCGTTGACGCCGAAGTCGCGCAGCAGGCGGTCCGTGATGATCTCGAGGTGGAGTTCGCCCATGCCGGAGATGATGGTCTGCCCCGTCTCGGCGTCGGTGCGTACCCGGAACGAGGGATCCTCCGCCGCGAGCCGCCCCAGCGCCTCGGTCAGCTTGTCCTGATCCGCCTGCGTCTTGGGTTCGATCGCGATGTGGATCACCGGCTCCGGGAAATCGAGCCCCTCCAGAAGAATCTGGTGGGCCGGATCGCACAGCGTGTCGCCGGTCGTCGTCACACGGAGTCCGACCGCCGCCACGATGTCGCCCGCCTGAACCTCCTTGATCTCCTCGCGCTTGTTGGCGTGCATGCGAAGGATCTTGGAAAGACGTTCCTTTTTCTGCTTGCCGACATTGAGCACGCTGTCGCCGATCGCCGCCTTGCCGGAGTAGATCCGCAGGAAGCAGAGCTGGCCGACGAAGGGATCGTGCAGGAGCTTGAAAGCGAGCGCCGAGAACGGCTCGGCGCCGTTCGCGTGGCGCTCTTCCTCTTTATTGTTGCGAGGATTCGCGCCGCGGATCGCCGGGACGTCCGACGGGCTCGGCAGGTAGTCGCAGACCGCGTCGAGCAGGGGCTGCTCCTCCTTGTTCTTCAACGCCGATCCGCAAAGCACCGGCACGAGCCGCAGTTCCAGCGCGCCCTTGCGCAGCGCCGCGCGGATCTGGTCTTCGCCGATGTCCTGCCCTTCGAGATACGCGGTCATGATGCCGTCATCGACATCGGCAACCGCCTCGATCATCAGATTGCGATAGTGCCTGGCCGATTGTGAAAGATCTTCCGGTACGGGCGTTTCCTCGAACTTCGAGCCGAGCGAGGAGTCGTCGTAGACGAAGGCGACCATGCGAATCAGGTCGATCACGCCCGCGAACGTCGACTCGGCGCCGATGGGGATCTGGATGGCGACCGGGTTCGCGCCGAGGCGTTCGCGGATCTCATCGACCACACGAAAGAATTCCGCCCCGGTCCGGTCCATCTTGTTGACGAACGCGACTTTGGGGACGTGGAATTTGTCCGCCTGACGCCACACGGTTTCGCTTTGAGGTTCCACCCCGCCGACGCCGCAGAAGACCGCGACGGCGCCGTCGAGCACGCGCAGGGAGCGTTCGACCTCGATGGTGAAGTCGACGTGGCCCGGCGTGTCGAGGATGTTGATGCGATGGTCTTTCCAGTGGCAGGTCGTCGCGGCGGTCGTGATGGTGATGCCGCGCTCCTGCTCCTGGACCATGTAGTCCATCTGGGTGGTACCCTCGTCCACCTCGCCCATTTTGTGGCTGACGCCCGTATAATAAAGGATCCGTTCGGTGGTCGTCGTCTTGCCGGCATCGATGTGCGCCATGATGCCGATGTTTCGCGTTTTCGCGAGCGAACTCGGTTTCGCCACGGCGCACAGCTCCCGATTCCAGACGACAACTCCGGGGGCTTGCGGTCCCCTTCACGTCGCAAGGGCGCGTCGAACGCACCCGAAAACTTCGATCCACGCACACAGCAAGCGTTTTGCCGCGCGAGGCCCGTTCGACCGAGGGAGGTCTCCCGTCGGTCGCGAACGTGTACGCGTTGGTGTCCCTACGCGTTGCCGCACGCGTCCCGGTGAGTCTTCATCGAGAGATAGGCTGTCCCGGAGGCCGCCCCTCGATGTCTGTAGCCGGGCTGCTTACCAGCGATAATGACTGAAGGCTTTGTTGGCCTCGGCCATTTTGTGGGTATCCTCACGTTTTTTCACGGAGGCCCCGCGGTTGTTGGCGGCATCCAGAAGCTCCGCCGCCAATTTTTCATTCATGCTCTTCTCGCTACGCTTGGTGGCGTGCGTGATCAACCATCGAATCGCGAGGGCCTGACGGCGTTCGGAGCGGATGTCCACCGGGATCTGATAGGTGGAACCGCCGACGCGCCGGCTGCGGACCTCGACCTGGGGTTTCACGTTGTCGAGCGCCGCCCGAAAAACGCGGACGGGATCGTCCTTGGTCTTGTCGCCGATGATCTCGAAG
>CAZPJD010000120.1:0-25269 GCA_964586775.1 uncultured bacterium
GGAAAAAACGGTTCTCGCCGTAATTCGTCGAGAGCACCTTCATGACCGCGTAGGCGTCGGTGATGCTCGTCGGCTCGGGGGTGGCGACCACGATCGCCGCCTGCGCCGCCGACGCGAAGTACATGACGTTGGGACTGATGCCCGCTCCGGTGTCGATGAGCAGGATGTCCACCTCGGATTCGTACGCCTCGAATTCCGAGATCAGCTTGAGGCGTTCGTCCTCGCCCAGGTGCGTGAGCCGCTCGACGCCCGACGACGACGGCAACACCTTGATGTCGCCCGGCCCGTCGATCACCACATCGCGCAGCGAGCGTTCGCCCGACAGCACGTGCTCGATATTCGCGCTGTGCGTGAGATTGAGGATGACGTCGATATTCGCGAGCCCGAGATCGGCGTCGAGCACCAACACACGCAGCCCGCGACGCGCGAGCGCGATCGCGAGGTTCGCGGAGATGTTCGTCTTGCCCACGCCACCCTTGCCGCTGGTGACGGCGATGACGCGCACGCCGCCCGCGGGTCGCGGACGACCCGAATTCGGGCGTCGCTCGCGGGATTCCCTCGCCTTTTCGATGAGCTGCGCAGCCTGATCCATGGCCATCCCGTCGACGCGTCAGTGCGCCGTGATTCCCAGCAGTTGATCCACCACGCGCTCGGCGGTGGCGGGTTCGATGTCGTCGGGCACCTGCTGCCCGATCGTGAACCAGCTCAGCGGCAGCGCGTGCGTCGCCGCGAGCGTGAAGACGCCGCCCAGCGCGTTGCTCTCGTCGAGTTTCGACGCAATGAGCGTGGACGGCGAGAAGATACGAAACTGCTCCACGATGTCGGCGAGGTCGCGGGACTGCGTCGTCGCCGAGACGATCAGGTGCGTCTCGAATCGCGCGCTCCCCGCGAAATACGCGGCCATCTTGTTCAGCATCATCCGGTCTTTTTGTCCCACGCCCGCGGTGTCCACGAATATCACGTCCTTATCGGCGTGACGCGCGATCTTGTCAGCCAGATCGCGCTCGTCGCCCGCGATTTCGACCGGCACGTTCATGATGCGCCCGTAGACGCGAAGCTGTTCGACCGCGCCGACGCGGAAGGTGTCGACTGTCAGAAGCGCCGCCCGTTTTCGGTGGTCGAGCACCTGCGCCGCGGCGAGCTTCGCGAGCGTGGTCGTCTTGCCGACCCCGGTCGGTCCCACGAGGGCGCACACCGTTTGCCCTTTCGCGCCCGCGAAGGGGTCTTTGACACGAATGCGGTTCATGATCGCGCCGGCAATGTGCGGCAGGGCCTCGAATTCGTCCACTTCGAAATCCGCGCACGACGCCTCGGCCACGATGTCCCGCGCGAGATCGGTCGCGACGCCTTTATCCAGAAGCCGCGACAGCATGGCCTCGTACACGCGCGAGACGGCGGGGGGCGCGACCGGTTTCGCGATCTCGGGAGGCTCCGGCACGTCGGTGAGCCGCGCGAGAAGTCGGGTCACGTCGTCGAGTTGCTCGCCCATGCGGTCCACGCGGGCGCGCAGGGCGTCGATCGCGGCGCTCGACTCGATCGCCGCAAGGCGCCGCGCGATGTCATCGAGTCGCGGCTCTTCCCGCGTCAACGAGGCGGGTGGTTTGGCGGGTAGATTCGCGGCGGGCGGAGCGACCTTGGTCGCCGTTGCACGATTCGGATCGAGCCCGGCGGTGATTTCGACCTCGATGCGACCGAGCAGCCCCTTGTGCGAACGCACCGAGCGCGTCGTGAGGATCACGGCGTCGGGGCCGAGGTCGGTCTTCACGAGCGCGATGGCGTCTTTCATCGAGGGCGCCCGAAAGGTCTTCGTTTGCATCGTCACGCCTCCACCGTGCCGAGCGAGTAGATCTTCGCCCGCGTGTCGATCTCGTTATGCGAAAGGATGGACCAAGACGGCAGGAACTTGTCGAGGAACCGCTTGAGGTGCCCGCGCAGGACGGGATTGGTCAGAAGGATCGGCTGTTGACCGATATTCTGGAATTTTCCCGCCGCGCCTTCGAGCGACTTGATGAGCCGCTGCGCGGTGTCGGGATCGATATTGAGGAACGAGGTGCCCTGCGCGGCCTGCACCGCGTCGGTCAGGCTGTTTTCGAGGCGCGACGCGAGCGTCATGAGCGCGACGGTGCCGTCGCTCGTCGAATACAAATCGGTGATCGTGCGCGAAAGCGCCTGACGCACGTATTCGGTCAGGATGTCGGCGTCCTTCGTCACGGACGCCCAGTCGGCCAGCGTCTCCAGAATCGTAAGCAGATCGCGCACCGGCACGCCCTCTTTCACCAAGTTCTGCAAGACTTTCTGCACGATGCCGAGGTTCACCATCGCGGGCGAGAGCTCCGACACGACCTTGGGGTACTTCTTCCCGAAGTTGTCGAGCATCTCCGATACGTCCTGCCGCGAAAGCAGCTCGTGCGAGTGCGTGCGGAAGGTTTCGGTGAGGTGCGTGGTGATGACCGTGGCGAGATCGACGACGGTGTAGCCCGAGAACTGCGCCTTCTCGCGGTCGGGCTTGCGGATCCACACGGCGGGCAGCTTGAACGCGGGCTCGACCGTGGGGATGCCGTCGATCGGCTTGTCCACGGTGCCGGGGTCCATCGCGAGGAAGCGATCGACCATCAGCTCGCCGCCGCCCACTTCGACGCCCTTCACGAGGATGCGGTACTGGCCGGGCTTGAGTTGCAGGTTGTCGCGGATATGGATGGGCGGAATCATCAGGCCCATCTTTTGCGCATACTGGCGACGGATCGCACGCACCTTGTCGAGCAGCTCGCCGCCCTGTTCGCGATCGACGAGGTTGATGAGCCCGTACCCGATTTCGAGTTCGACCAGATCGAGGGTGAGCAGGTCTTCCATGCGATCGGGCACCAGCGGCTCCGCGGCACGTTCTTCGATGAGCGGCGCGCGCGCGGCCTCGATTTCCTCGGTTCGACGACGGTATCCCGCGAGACCGATGACGATCGCGAGAAGCAGAAACGGCGCCATGGGCAGGCCGGGGACGATGGAAAAGAACGCGAGGATCGCGGCCGTGACGAGGAACACGGGCGACTTGCCCATGATCTGGTTGGCGAGCGAGCCCGCGAGGTCGGCCTCGCCCGTGGCGCGGGTGACGACGATGCCCGCGGCGGTCGAGATGACGAGGGCGGGAATCTGGCTGACGAGGCCGTCGCCGATGGACAGGATCGTGTACACGCCGGCGGCCTCGGCAACGGGCATGTTCTGCTGCACCGCGCCGATGATGAATCCGCCGATGATGTTGACGAGGGTGATGACGATGCCCGCGATCGCGTCGCCGCGCACGAACTTGGCCGCACCGTCCATCGAGCCGTAAAAGTCGGCCTCGCGCTCGATGGTGGTGCGGCGTGTGCGCGCCGTTTTTTCGTCGATGAGTCCGCTGTTCAGGTCGGCGTCGATCGCCATCTGCTTGCCGGGCATGGCGTCGAGGGTGAATCGCGCGGCGACCTCGGCGATGCGCGTCGAGCCCTTGGTGATGACGACGAAGTTGATGACGACGAGCACGATGAAGACGATGACGCCGACGACGTAATTGCCCCCGACGACAAACTGACCGAACGCCTGAATCACGTGGCCCGCCGCGTCGGTGCCCTCGGAACCGCGCAGAAGGATCAGCCGCGTCGAGGCGACGTTGAGCGACAGGCGATAGAGCGTCGCCATCAGGAGCATCGTGGGGAACGACGAGAATTCGAGCGGCGACTCGGTGTAGAGCGCGACGAGCAGGATGAGGATCGAGAGCGTGATCGACGCGGTGAGCAGCGCGTCGAGCAGGAACGTCGGCACCGGCAGGATCATCACGATGAGGATGCCGACGACAACGAGCGCCAACACCACGGGCGACATGGTCGCGGCGGCGGGACGTCCGGCGATGGCTTCGGCGGCGCTCACGCGGCCCCCCGACGGCGATTCAGGCTGTAGATGTATGCGAGGATCTCGGCGACGGCCTGATACAGGTGCACGGGAATCGACGCGCCGAGCTTGCAGGATTTTTCGAGTTCGCGGGCGAGCGGCGGACGTTCGAGAATCGGAATCCGGTGGGCCTCGGCGATCTCGCGGATGCGCAGCGCCACAAAACCCTTGCCCTTGGCGATCACGACCGGAGCGAAGTCCTTGCCGCGATCGTAGCGCAGCGCCACGGCGACGTGCGTCGGGTTCGTCACCACGACCTCGGCCTTGGGCACCTCGTGCATCATGCGCCGCTGCGCCATGTCGACCTGCAGCCGGCGAATGCGCGACTTGACCTTCGGATCGCCTTCCATGTTCTTGAACTCGTCCTTGATCTCCTGCCGCGTCATCTTCTGTTTTTCGAGGTAATCGTAACGCTGGTAGACGTAGTCGATGACCGCGATGACGGCCATGGCGATGATGACCTTGACCGTCATCCCGAAGGTGCTGTCCCACAGGATCGCCATGATGCCTTCGGCGCCCTGCCCCGAGCTGTCGAGGAACGCGCCGATGTCGTCGCGGATCGAGAAATACACGATCAGGCCGATCGCCGCGACTTTTGCCGAACCTTTGAGCATGTCCGCGAACGCGCGAAGCGAAAAGAACCGCGACATGCCGGTGACGGGATTGAGGCGGTTCAGGTCGGGCGTGATCGCTTCGCTCGACGCCAGGAACCCGAACTGCGCGACGTAGGAGAGCGTGCCGAAAATCGCCACGGCGACGACGACGGGCGCGAGCAGCAGCGCGGTTTCGAAGAGAAACGGGATCATCGCGCCGAGCCACGTCTCGGCGGTGAAGTCCGCGTCCGCGGCGATGAACGCCTCGCGCGTGATGTCGATGATTCGGCGACCCATCCATGGACCGAAGGCGGCGAAGACGGCGAGCGCCGTCGTCATCACCACCACCGTCGGGACTTCCTGAGACTGGATGACGCTGCCGCCCTCGCGCGCCTTCTCCAGTTTTCTCCCGGTGGGCTGTTCGGTTTTTTCGGTGTCGTCGGCCAACCGACTCTCCTATTGCACGCCGGGAGCGGACGCTTTGACGAGCGTCCAGAACTGCCCGGTCGTGTCGCCGAGCACCGACGACACCGCTGCGAAGAACATGGGCATCCCGATCGAGATGATGACGAGGCCCAGCGCGACGGTGACGGGGAACCCGACGAAAAAAACGTTCATCTGCGGGAAGGTCCGCGCCATGAGGCCGAACCCGATCTTGGTCACGAGCAGGACCAGGATCCACGGCGCACCGATGGCGAGCGAGTTGACGAACATCGCCGCGCCCCACGCCGTGAAGGACTCGAACGCCGCCGCTCCCGGTCGAGCGAGTCCCGGTCCCACGATCTCGAAGCTGCGCAGCACGCCCTCGACGAATCCGTCGAACAGGCCGCTCGTGAAAAATATCAGCGCGGCGGCGAGCATCTGAAAGGTCGCGATGACCGACACTTGATCGCCCGTGACGGGATCGACGACGTTCGCGATCGTAAACCCCATTTGAAAACCCGCCATTGCCCCGGCGATGTTGACGGCTTCCATGGCCACACGCACGGTGAAACCCATCGCGAGGCCGAGCAGGATCTCGCCGCCCATCGCCGCGGCGAGACCGATCACATCGCGCGGCAGTTCCGCCGCGCTCACGCCGCGATACGCGACGACCACGAGCGCCATGAAGAGGCCCAGGCCGACCTTGACCGGGTCGTACACCGAGAACGTGCCGGTGAGCGGGAGCATGGACACCAGCGCCAGCACCCGGCTCATGACGAGCAGGATCAGGATAATCGGCGCGGCGGAGACGATCGGCAGATCCATGCGCTCCTACCGGATGTAGTCGGGAAAGGTCGTGAGCATCTGGACCGTGAAATCGAGCAGGGCGTTCATCATCATGTTGAAAAAGATGGCGGCCGTGATGCCGACCGCGATGATCTTGGGGATGAAGGTGAGCGTCATCTCGTGGATCTGCGTGACCGCCTGAAAGACCGAGATCAAAAGGCCCGCGATGAGCCCCGCGACGAGCACGGGCGTGCTCACGACGAGCGTCGTGTTGATCGCGAGCTGCGAAATCTGAATGACCTGTTCGATCGTCAATGCGCGCCCCTATCCCGTGAAAAAGCTCTGGACGAGAGACCCGATGACGAGGAACCAGCCGTCGGCCAGCACGAAGATCAGCAGCTTGAACGGCAGCGAAATCAGAATCGGCGGCAGCATCATCATGCCCATGCTCATCAGGATCGTCGCGATGACGAGGTCGATGATGAGGAAGGGCAGATAGATCATGAAGCCGATGACGAACGAGGTTTTCAGCTCGCTGATGATGAACGCGGGAACGACGACGTAGCTCGGGATGTCGGCGACCGTCCCGGGCTTGTCGAGACCGCTCACACGCATGAAAAGACCGAGGTCTTTTTCGCGCGTCTGGCGCAGCATGAATTCGCGCAGCGGCTCCATCGCCCGATCCGCCGCGATCTCGTATCCGATCTCCGCCTTCGTGTAGGGCACGTAAGCGTCGTGGTAGATTTGCTGGAACGCGGGCATCATGATGAACGCCGTCAGAAACATGCCGAGGCCGATGACGATCTGATTCGACGGCACCTGATGCGTGCCCAGCGCCTGACGCAGCAGGCCGATCACGATCACGATGCGCGTGAAGCACGTCATCATGACGAGGATCGACGGCGCGATCCCCAGCACCGTGACGAGCAGCAGGATCTTGACGGGCGTGGACAGGTCGGAGGGCTTGCCGTCCTCGTGAACGTCCACGCGGATCTGGGGGAGCGAGGGCGCGGCGCTCTGCGCGTGGGCGGTCGCCGCGATCGCGAGCGCCGCGACCACCAGCACCGCCACCATCGTCGCGACGCGCGTCATGCCCGCCCCTACTGCAATCGTTTCATGCCCGCGAGGCGTTCGCGGATCGCGCGCAGAGCGTCGTCGCGCTCGCGATCCATGCCCGACGAACCGGACATGTCGGACGCGCCGGACATGCCCGACGCGCCGGACATGCCCGACGAGCCGGACATGTCGGACATCTGTTGGTACTGACGCAGTTCTCGCGCGAAGGGCGACTCGACGGGGCGCGGCGAGGGCGACGCGACATCGGCGAAGTCCTCGAATCGTTCCGCCGTCTTGGTTTCCAGCTTTTCGGGCGCACTCTTTGCGTCATCGCCCAGGAAACGGCGCCGCGTTTCGGGATCCTCGATGCGCGCGAGCAGGTTGACCGACTGCTCGCTCACGCCGAGCACCAGCAGCTCGCCCGCGACCTCGACGAGACTCACCTGCTTCTTGAGGCCCAGGGGCGCGGTGGCGATCAGGCGCAGCGGACGCGCGGTGGTCGATCCGCCCGAGGCCCGCGCCGCGACCGGCATGAATTTGCCGTATCGACGCACCGCCCACGCGATGAGCAGGATGAGCCCGACGACGCCCACCAGAGCGCTCGCCATCTTTACCGCGCCGGCCCACAGATCGGGCACCGCCGATCCCGCCGCCACGGGCTTCGCGGCGGGCTCGGGCGCGGCGTCGGGCTCGGGCGGTGACGCGGGTTTGGGAGCCGATTGCGCGAAGATGCGGTCGATATCGATCGGCGCCTGCGCGTCGGCAATCCCCGCGTTCGGCGCGGGCGGTTCGGATTCGGGCTTCGCCTCGGGCTCGATCGACCGCGCTGCGAGCGTCTCGCCCGCGAGGATTTTCACGTCGCGCGGTTCGGTGCGCCACAGGCGGACGATGACGCCGCCCTCGGCCTTCTCCACCGTCACGCGTTCGGGTTTCAGACTGAGCTTCGGCGTGTGGACGATCTTCACCGCGGTTTTGTTTTCGCCCGCCTGATACGTGAAGACGCGGTTGAGCGAATCGATCCCGAGTTGCCGATACGCCTTCTTGCCCGGCAGCATGGTTGTGTTGCCGAGCGTCAGCAGGATCTCGTGCGACTTGGGATTGAACTGCGGTTCGAGCGCGCCGAGGTCCAGCTTTTCATCCACCGCCAGCGTAAGTTCCACGTAGTCGGGCGCGTCCTTCGCGGTCACGCCGGTCAGGCGGTTCAACTTGCCCGCCGGCAGCGCGTGCGCCGCGCACGCCCACAGGGTCGCGAAGATGACGATGGAGACGATCGTCAATCGCTTCATGACGCCCTCCTTACGCCTTCAGGTTCTGGATGCGCTCGACGCGGCTGACGACATCCGTCAGGCGCACGCCGAACTTTTCGTTGACGATGACCGCCTCGCCGCGGGCGACGAGCTTGCGGTTGATGTAGACCTCCAGCGGTTCGCCCGCGAGTTTGTCGAGTTCGACGAGCGATCCCGGCCCGAGCGTCAGCAGATCGCCGACGGTCATGTGCGTGCGGCCGACCTCGACGGACACCTGGAGCGGAACGTCGAGCAGAAAGTCGATGTCGCGCGGGGCGTCGGCCGAAAACGTGCGCTGCGGCGCGGCCTGGACCCGGAGCGTTTCGGCTTCGACCTGACGAACGTTCGCGTTCTTGTTCGCGCCGCCGTCGTCGAAGAACTCCTCGGCGGCGACCGTGGGCTCCGCGCCCTTGCGCGCCGCCGGCGCGGAGTCCGCCGCGGGTCGCCCTTGACTTTGCTCCTGCTCGATTTCCGAAAGCAGGCTGTCGATATCGTCTTGCGAGATGGTTCCCGATGCCATTCGTCACTCCCGCCGGGCGTCATGCCCGCGCGCCGCTCAGTCGGTCTTGCCGACGACCTGCAGCGCCTTGTATCCGCGAAAAACGCCCGACTCGACCTTGAATTTGTTGACGCCCTCGACCATCAGGTCGATGGGCTCGTCCGCGAACTGCTCGAGCGAGAGGATCTCGCCTTCCTTCAGCCCCAGAATGCGACCGATCGACAGCTCCGCCGTGCCCATGATCGCGCGCAGCTCGACCGCCGATTCCATGATGTGCCCGCGCACCTCGTTCTTCCACAGCTTGTCGAGGTCGCTCTTTTCGCCGACGTAGTTCTTGGTGAGCAGATCCTTGATCGGCTCGATCGTCGCGTACGGCAGCACGGTCTGGAATCGCCCGAACGCGCCTTCGACATCCACCTTGCTTTCGAGGCTGATGACCGCCTCGGTCGGGTGCGCGATCGACACGAACTGCGGATTGATTTCGGTGCGCAGGAACTCGATCTGCGTGGGAAAGACCGGCGCCCACGCCTTTTCGAGATCGGCGAGCGCCTTTCGCACGATGCGGCGCAGGATGCCCAGTTCGATCGACGAGAAGTCTCGGCCTTCGACGCGGAATCGACTCGATCCCGATCCGCCGCAGAAGATGTCCACGAGCGTGAAGACGAACTGGCTGTCGACCACGACAACGCCGTTGCCCGGCAGCGGTTCGATCTTGAACAGCGAAAGGCACGAGGGCACGGGAAGGCTGTTGATGAACTCCTGATATTTCATCAGGCGGATTTTTTCGGCGACGAGTTCGGAGAGATGGCCGACTTCGAGCGAGAGCGTGCCCGAGAAGTCGCGGCAGAATTTTTCGTGGATGACGTCCAGCATCGGCATGTTGCCGCGCAGGATGCGTTCCTGGCTCGTCAGATCGTAAGGACGCACGTCGACGGAGCGGCCATCGCGGCGCCGGGCGCTCGACGACGCTGCGGGGGTTTCGGGTTCGTCGTCGATCGCGCCCTCGGAAACCGCGGCGAGAAGGGCGTCGACCTCGTTTTGCGACAGAATCTGGTTCATGCCGACACCGTCACTGGATGATGAAGTCGGTAAAATACACCTGCGTGACGCCGCTCATGCCGAGGATCTCGTTGAGGCGCACGATGATCTCGTGACGCAGCCGCGTCTTGCCCTTGATGTCCTTGACCTCGGCGTAGGTCTTGCTCGACAGCAGCTCGACAATCGTGCTGCGGATCGGGGCCATCGACTTCTCGCACGCCACCTTGACCGGATCGCTCGTCAGTTCGAGGACGAGGACGGTTTTAAGGTAGCGCGGCGTGTCGGAATCGGCGAGGTTGACGACGAACTCCTTGAGTTCGAGCGCCGGGCGCGGGGCTTCTTTCAGCTTGGCTTCTTCCGCCTTTGCGTGCTCGTCGCCTTCGCCTTCCTTTTTATTTCCGCCGAGAATACCCGTCAGAAACAGCGCCGCGACGATGGCGGCCACGACGACGACGCCGATCCCCGCGAAGATGAAGAGCTTTTTCTTGCTTTTCTTTTCGCCCTCGGCCGGCGCCCCGGCTTTCTCTTCGTCCGCCATTGCCTCTCCCGACCCCTACGACTCCCCGCAAAATCGAGGAAGTCAAACATTTGACGAAATCAAACCCACGACCGATTCGCAGATTGTCCAAGCAAGCCGCGTGCCAGTCAATTGGTTCCCGATGATCGCTCCTGATCTTCGCAGGCCGAACGCGCGTTCGGAGTCCCGGGCGTTGAACGAGATCCGCCGTCTTCAAATATCATATGAAATTCAATGAGATACCTTGTTCTCGGCAGATCCACGTCGGGGTGACGGCGCCAGACGACACCGAAGGGGCGATTCAAAAGCGGTGATCGCGTCTGTCGGGAATTTGACGATTCAGACGTTCGGAATTGGCCAAGTCAGGTGAAAGCCGAAGCCCGGACCGCCGTTGTCATCATCCACCAATCGCAGGTCCGTCTCGATGACGACCTTGCGGATCAGGTCCCATTCTGTGACCGAGAGCGCCAGCGCGCGCGTCGCGGATGCCTGCGCGTCGAGGGGACGCGAGCGAATCCGCAGCACGGCCGATCCGTCCGTCACGCGGACGTCGAGACGAATCTCGCACGGCGAGACGTGCCGCGCCGCGAGATGCACGACCAGCGCCGCGATCGCGATCGCCTGATCCACCGGCTTGATGAGCACCGTCGCCGTCCGCTCGACGGTGAGCGACAACGTGTGCCCCGCGCGCGCGATTTCGCCGTCGAGATCCGCGGCGACCTGCGCGACGAACGCGCCCAGATCCACCGGCGCGACCACGCCGACGCCCTCGGAATCGGCCTTGAACCGTGCGATGGATTGCCGCGCGCGCTGCAGCGCCGGTTCGATCACGTCCACCGCCTGCCGGTAGTCCGCCGCGTCGCCGGTCATGTGCGCGAGCTGCGCGTAGCCGATGACCGCGCCCACGACGTTGGACAGATCGTGCACCGTCATGCCCGCTTCGAACCCGACGCGCGCGAGTCGCCGGACGTGGTCGTCGCTCATGCGTCGCTCCCTCGAGTTCCGAGCGCGTCAGACCGTGTCGTCATCGGTTGTGTCGTCGTCCGTCGTATCGTCATCGGTCGTATCGTCATCCGCCGTATCATCGTCGGTGTCGTCGTCGGTGTCATCATCCGCGTCGTCGTCGGTGTCGTCGTCGCCGCCCGCGTCGATCACCGTGTAGGCGTCGTCGAGGGTGTCGCTCGTGTCGTCGGGGTTCACGAGGGTGATGGAGTAAAGGCCCGGCGTCGTGCCCGCGGGAACCGTCACCACCACGCGGGTGGTGGACTGGAAGACCGGCTCGGGTTCGGTGAGCGCCGCGCCTCCCAGATAGACTGTCACGGGGTTCGCGAAGTTCGCGCCGATGATCGTCACTAGCACGTCCGCGTCGTTCTCGCCCGACGTCGGCTCCACCTGGTCGATGCGCACCGCGTCGGCCGAGATCACCTCGAATCCGTCGAGCAGCGTCGCCGTCGAGCCGTCCGAATTCGACACGCTCACGTCGTAAACGTCCGGCGTGAGACCCGACGGCACGACGGCCGTGATGGTGCTCGCGTCGACGAGCTCGATCTGCGAGAGGGTCGTATCGCCGATGGTCGCCGTCGCCCCCGCCAGAAAGCTCGCGCCGATCAGCGTCACGGCGGTTTCCTCGTTGTCGAGGCCCTCGGTCGGCGTGATCGACGTGAGCGCGATTTCTCCGGGATCGACGACCGTGAATGCGTCGGCGCGCACGCCGCTCGCCCCGGTCGAGGACACCGCCGTCACGTCGTAAATCCCCGCCGTGATGCCCGAGGGAACCGACGCCGTCAGCACGGTCGCCGAGACCTGTGTGACGCCCGTGCACAGCGTCGCACCGACGTAGATCTCCATCGTGCCGCCGAAGCCCGTGCCGCGAACGGTGATCGCCGTTTCCGCCGTGTTCGCGCCCGACGACGGCTCCACCGAGTCCACCGTCAGCCCGCCCGAGCTTTTCGACGCGATCCGCCCGAAGTCCCGCGAACACGTCGCGAGCACCGCGACGGCGGCCAGCGCCGCGATCCACACGCCCACGGTTCGTGCCTTGCTCATTGCTTCGTCCCGCCTACTCGAATCGCCAGAGCGCCACGACGCCCGGCGCGCCGGATTTCGTCACGACTCCCGGCGACCACACGAATTTCGTTCCGGCTTCCGCATCCGCCGAGCGCAGCGTCTGATCCGTCAGAATCAGGTAGATTCCCGTGCCGATCGCCGCGACGCCCACCGCGCCGGTGATCTGCCACGCGTTGTCGTATTCCTCGGTCTGCTTTTTGTACCGCGCGAGATCGACATCGGTGTCGGCATCCCGATAGCGGCTGTAGGAGTCCTCGGACATCGCGAAAAAATACCCGCCCGTGGCGGTGAGAAACACGCCGCCCGCGAGCACGCCGTAGCCCCACGCGCGGCGGTGCGACGTGCCCACCACGTCGATGGGTCCGCCGGCCAGTTGGATGCGCGCGACCTGATCCGCCGCCGCCACGCTCGCGTGCTCCGAGAGCACCTCGGGCGAGGGGGCGATGTCGGGCTCGGCCAACCAGCGCTTGCCGCCGCGCCCAATCAGCGTCTGGCGCACGGTCCACAGGCGCAGGTTGCCCGACGTGTCCACGCACGTCACTTCCATCTCGAATTCGCTGTCGGTCAGGTTGCCGTGGATGTATTTGGTGATGCGCCCGAAAATCGCCGCGTCCGCGCCCACCTGACGCGCGATGCGCGCGGCATCGGCCTGCGTGCCTTTGAAGATCCAGTCGCGCGGCGTGGGATACGACGCGGCGATGGCGTCACGCACCTTCGCGCCGTCCACCTGGCGATACGCGCCGTCGCGGGCGAGCTCCTCGATGAAACGGTTGGTGGCGTCGACGCTCACCGCCTCCGCGCCGTCCTTGAATTGCAGATACTCGGGCACGACGAAGGGCAGCACGGCGACCGCGCCAATGCGCCGCGACGGCAGCCCCGCGTCCACGTAAGGATTGATCGGAACGCTGACAATCTGGCTGGAGCAACCGACCAGCGCCAGAGCGATGACCAGAGCGGCGAAACGAATCGCGATTTTCACAAAAAGACCCCCCTCGCCTGCTCGTGGATCTGATCGAAACGCACGAGCAACTCGTCGCAGGCTTCGGGCGAAAGATGCAGCAGCCGCGCGCCGGGCGTATCCACGAGCGAGATTTCGGCGCGATCCGGGCCGATGCCGCGAACCACGGCGATGTCGTTGGCGATCGCGACGGCGGCGGTCTCGGGCGCGACGTCGCGAGCCTCGTGCAGGCGCGGCATCTGCCCGATGGCCTCGGCCATGTGGTGCGGCAGCTCCCACGACTTCGCCACCATCTCGCCCACGTCCGCACCGTATTGCCCGAGGATCGCGTGCACCGTGCGATCCGAGGGCATGAAGCCCGGCGCGACGGTTTTTTGCGCGGCCTCCATGATCGTGAGCAGCACCATCTTGCCCACGTCGTGCATGAGCCCGGCCAAGAACGCTTCCTCTTTCGGCAGGCGCAGGGCGTTGGCCACCACGCGCGCCGCGAACGCCACCGCGATGGAGTGCTCCCAGAGCTGCTGCGCGAGTTTTTTGTAAACGGCGGACTTGAAGATCCGCGAGTGCATCGAGATGGCCAGCATGAGGTTCTTCACCTCGTTCTGCCCAAGACGCACCAGCGCCTGGCTGATGGTCTGGATCTCCACCGCCGCGCCATAGACGGGGCTGTTGGCGATCTGCAGGATACGCGATGAGATACCCTGATCGGTCAGGATCACCTTGGCCATGTCCTGCATCGAAACGCTCGCGTCGCCGGTCAGGCGCATGACGCGCAGAGCGACGTGCGGGAGCAGCGGCACCTCGTAGTTCTTCGCCAGGATGCGCTCGACGATCTTCTCGCGAAACGCCTCGTCGCGCTCCTCGAAGAGTGCCGCGTCCGGCTCGTCGTCCTCGACCTCGATGAGCTTCACGTCGCGGCCGATCCGCAGCCGCCGCCCGCAATCGGGGCAAACCACCTCGAAAACCCGTTTTTTCGCGGATGCGGACGGCTTCACGGACATTCCAAGCCCTTTCGACGCGCGACGGCCACGCGCCGCGCTTTGCCCAAGCAATCCTTGTGCCGCCGATCCACCGAGCCTGCCGAGAACCACTCGCGCCAGGTTCGACGACGCAAAGACCTTGGATTTTCAGGGCTTTCTTAGCACGTTGGCGAGCGGTGCGACACAACGTTCGCTTGCGGAGTCGTTGTCAAACGGCAGTGGCGTGTGCGTACGACGCCTTTTTGACACCGGGATGGGCAAGTTTTCCCGATGAGAGAAGTTATGCGTCGATGGGCTCCGTTGCCATGCCAAGGCCCGGAGTTCGGATTTCGGTGCTGTGTCCACCGAACTCAAATGGCTCGACGCGTACTTCCCCGAGACGGGTCCGTCGCACCGGCGGATGCGTCACCATTTAGAGGGATTCGAAGAGGTCCGCCGCCAACTCCCGCTCACAACGGATTCGCGGAAAATCCCTTGAGGTTGTCGTACTGAACGACCCCGCCGTCGATTCCGTAGCCGGAGAGCTCCGCCAGATAGAGTGGCTCGATGCCGTTTTCACGGCACCACGCGACGAGCGCCCGCGCGGCCTCGCCGGCGTGGGGGTTCGCACGGATGACCAGAATTCCGACGCACTTCAAGGCAGCGGGCTCCGCGAAAATCCGCGCCACCCAAACAAAGACCGCCATCTGGCGAAAGGGCCGCCGCTAATCGGGGACATGCAGCGCGCCGGGGACATGCAGCGCGAAGGAATGCCGTTCCCCGAACTCCCGGACATTTCCTCCCGCTTAAGCCCCGGACATTTTCCCTGCTTCATCCACGACCTCGCCAGGTCGGTTGAAGCACGGCCTTGCCCCGTGGTAGGTTCCGTTCGGCTTTTCGAAGCGGTTGTGGTGCTCGAGTCCTCCAGCCTTTCGCCCCGCGACGATCTGGCGGAAGGGCCAGCGCCTCGCCCGGAGCGCCTCATGACCAAACAGCCCCCGCAGGAAGGCGACCTGATCCTCTACCGCACCGCTGACGACGCCGTGCGCGTCGAGGTGCTCTACGAGGCCGAGACGTTTTGGCTCGACCAGCAGCGCATGGCCGAGTTGTTCGGCGTCGACTTCCGCACCGTCAGCTACCACCTGAAGGGTGTCTACGCCTCGGGGGAACTCGCGCCCGCGGCAACTCTCCGAAGAATTTGGAGAGTTCAACGCGAAGGAAATCGCGAGGTTAGGCGCGAGATCGAGTTCTACAACCTCGACGCGATCATTTCGGTCGGCTACCGGGTCAACAGCGCGCAGGCTACGCAGTTCCGCATCTGGGCGACCCATACTCTGCGCGAGTTCATCGTCAAGGGCTTCGTCCTCGACGACGAACGGCTCAAGCTGAACAAGCGCTTCGGCAAAGACTATTTCGACGAGTTGCTCGAACGGATCCGCGAGATCCGCGCCAGTGAGCGTCGGTTCTACCTGAAGATCACCGACATCTACGAGCAGTGCAGCATCGACTATGACAAGCACGCCGAGACGACGAAGACGTTTTTCAAGACGGTGCAGAACAAGTTGCACTGGGCTGTCACGGGCAAGACCGCTGCGGAACTGATAGCGGAGCGCTCCGACGCCGAGAAGCCCTCGATGGGTCTCACCAACTGGAAAAACGCGCCCCGGGGGAAGATCCTCAAGAGCGATGTCGGTGTCGCCAAGAACTACCTGATCGAGCGCGAAATCGAGGAGCTCGATCGCATCGTGTCGATGTACCTCGACTACGCCGAGAATCAGGCCGCGCGGCAGATCCCCATGAAGATGGCGGACTGGGTCGCGAGGCTCGACGCGTTCCTTCAGTTCAATGAATACGAGGTGCTCGCGAATGCGGGCAAGGTTTCCGCGAACGTGGCGAAGCAACTCGCCGAGGAGCGGTACGAAAAATTCCGCGTACGCCAAGACCACGAGTTTGAAAGCGACTTCGAGGCCGAGGTGAAGCGCATCGAGTTGAATCGCCCCCGCACGAAGAAGGAATAGCCGTGACGAACATGCCCCGGTACAGGTTCAGGACATGGGTAACACTTCTGGTTCAGGACATGGGTGAGGTTTAAAGCGTAGGACTTCCAGTTTTTGGAGGTCCTCCCATGCCCTGGCAGGAGTGCGACGTGAAGAAACTTCGCTTGGAATTTGTTCTTCGCTCCCTGAGCGAGACGGCGTTTTTCGAGGAGCTTTGCCGTGAGTACGGGATCAGCTCGAAGACGGGCTACAAATGGAAGCAGCGGTTTCTGGAGTCGGGGATATCGGGCCTTGCGGATCGATCCCGTCGTCCGTTGTCGAGTCCGGAGGCCCTGCCGGAAGACACGGTTTGCGAGATGATTCGCATCAAGGAAGCGCATCGGACCTGGGGTCCCCACAAAATTCGGGGGATCTACGCTCGGCGTCATCCAAGCCGGGAGGTGCCGTCGGACAGTTCTTTCAAGCGCGTTCTGGATAAAGCCGGACTCGTTGAGAAGCGTCGGACTCGACACAGCGAGGATACGGGCCGTCTTCAGACTCGTGCTCCGGCCAAACCGCCAACCGCTGAAGAGAGAGGAAGAGGATCGTCCTCAGACCGGAAAAGTGTTACCCATGTCCTGAACCTAATTCGTTACCTATGTCCTGACTGTTCCATGTTCCTGACCAGCGACCAAGATCCAATGACCAAAGACCTCTTCCCTAACCGGCTACCCCGACGCGCGCACGCACCGCACCAAATGCCCGAGGTCGCCGCCCTCCGAATCGTCACCCGTTTCGCATGACACGACGCCGCCGGATTGATATCGCAGACACCATCGGATCTCCGTTGCGTCGGACATTGGTGTCGAGGACCAGAACCAACCGCATGGCGTGTCGAGTTCCTCCGCGCCGTAGCACCATTCGGTCGGCCCCTTGTCGAACGAACATCCGTCACACTCATCGTTTTGACACGTCGCGTAGTCGTAGCACTCGTCCGTCACCGCGCATTCGCCGCCGGTCGCCGTAGCCGAACAGCCCCGCACCAAGCCGCGAAGCTCCGCAATGGTCGGCAAACGCCAGTCCGAATATTCGCCCAGGGTCAGCGACGCGCAATACTCCTCGGCGACGCTGTAACGGCGATTGTCGCAAGACCGACCCGTCTGCCAGACGAGCCCCGCGGCCGAATCCTCCCACGTGGCACCGACGAACTCCTGATCGCTGCACATGGCGTCGTCGTCATCGGGGTCTTGGACATCATCGTCCGCAGCGTCCGCGTTTGGGTCGTCGTCATCGCCCCCAGCGCACGCATAAGCGAAGAGAAGTAACAAGACGGTCCCGCTGGAAAGATAGGATAGTTTCATGTCAAAACTCCTTTCACTGATCGATTCCATTGAAGTCGGCCCAATCGTCCCAAACGGACTCGTTGACTCCAAACACCATCGCCGCGTCTTTGATCATATAATAGACATCGTACCACGGGCTCCAGTCTTCTGGGTTGGAAATATTGTATATTTGCGCGATATCCGCGACGGTGTATCCTTCGTCACCGTACATATCCCACCAAAAGTGAGCCCAATCCCACTCTGTGGCTCGCCCGAAACAGGTTTGACAGCAATTCCCGTCCGATATCCAATTCCCATTATACTCACACGACTCGCCATCGCGATTATAATCACAATCAGCATCTCCCGCGTCATTCCACGCAGCTATCATATAGAAATCCGCAAATCCCTCCCACGAGGCACAACTTTGATATTCGAGACATTTATTACAATGGCACGTATCGCAAAATCGCTCATCCCAACAACTGCCAGAACCCTCATATGCACAATCGTTTGTATGTCCGTCATTTCCATTTTTTTGATACAAAATTTCATGTCCAGTTTCATGCGTTATTGTCGATTTTTGATCCAAATCATCGGGGCCAATCATGATACGATGATTTCCTCCATTGACTTGAAAGCAGGACGAAGTTGAACCAGGACATGGGTCTGTAAAATATGTGATATCTAAATTTGACAATCCAGCATTTCGTCTGTCTACCGACCAGCCCGCAGCTGCGAGAACATTCGATACTTTGTAAGTTGAATTGTATTGGTGGACCAAAGTATATGTTCCGTCACGAAGGGGGTTCCAGCTCGCGCTTAATACTTGCGCATGCCAAGCCGGGTCTAAATAGTTGTTATAAACCTTTATCTCATTGTTGTTGCTTAAAAGTGCCGCTGCATAGACCTTAATCTCAAAATCGTGCGCAGAATCCAAGGACAACACAGGCGTACAATTGCCTGAGCTTGTGTAGGAATTGTAAATAATATTGCTTGTGTCGTTGTCTCGCACGCGCACGTGCGGACGAATGGCGTTATAATCGTGTGGTGACGAGAAATTGTAATAATCGCCCATCTGCCAATCCGAAAAATGAGTTTCGTACTTGATGCAAATTATTACATCGTCTGTCGCGCTCGCAATCGTAGCAACAGAAATCGACACCGCAAATCCAAATAACAGAACCTTCAATGCCGAGTTCGCATGTTTCAGGGAAAGAATCATGACATGTCTCCATATTGCGTCGATTGCATTAGCGCACTTCTTCCAGAACGATGTCGGGGCCGATCTCTTCTATGAGTTCATTCTTCGGTGTCTCATCGAGAATTCGTCGGACCATCTCTTGGCCTGCGCTTGTCGTAAAGCCATATGGATACTTGTTATTGAATATTTCTTCGTCAAGCACCTCATATTTTTTCGAAGCTTCGCTATATGCCAGAAAGCGTATTGGAACTAGCTGGGTATACTGTCGTTTTGCGTCGTCGTGTGTGGCGATTACGTAGCCTAGCAATTTTGTTGCGTATTCGAATTGTTTTTCATGCATTCCTCGCGCATCGCCAATAGAAACTTGAACATATTTAGTAGCCTGCCGTGGAAGAAAAAATTTCTCGCGATAGACTTCCTTCGATAGTGGACCAATATTTGCGGTTAACCGAGCGTCAACATATAAATTTGAGCTCGCCGCCCCTTGAAAAATTAACGTTCCGGAAGACGCGAATCCCTCGTCACTTAGAAAGGATGCTTTTTCATTAGTCCACCTCACGTGTGCGCCATCCCCAAGCTGCTCGTCGACGATTCCTTCCGAGCTATCTGAAGATGAGAGAACAGTTTCATTACTTACTATCCGAGAGTCGGTAGAATTATTTCCAATGATGAGAAAAAGGGTGAATCCGGCAAACAAAAGACTAACTATTGCTACTGCATTGGACTTCATGGCATCTCCTCTCCGTTAAACGGTTGTAAAGGATTCCGAGTGGCAAATTATTCGCTACTAATTCGTCACACATGTGCAACGGGCGCGCTGAAAGCCGCCGAATGTCGGTCCCACATCGGCGCAACAGCGAAATCTCTCGAGAAGATGCGGGGACGAAGACGATCCGACGGCGGACCACGCGTACCAATGTACCGGATGGCGGAACGGCGCGATGGCCATCCAGACGCCGGTTCGGCTGGGAGCCAAGCTGTCGCACGTACACTTCGAATCGGAAGTGCGGCAGCGCTAGTGGAGATCCTTTTCGACGTCGTGTAGGGGCCATTGGCTGTACCCCGCAAATTGTCGTAACTGACTGACCGTAGCTCGATCGCGGCTCACATGTCAACCAAAATCGAAGCATTTTTTTCGACGGTGCAGCGGACTGCGGAGTTCCGGCGGAGCTCCGGGAGTTTCGGGGCGACGATACGCAGGACGATCACATCACATCGGCGGCACGGACCGCACGATGGACGCGTGGTAGCCGCCGGTGTCCGGGTCGCGTTCGGTCAGGTCGAGTTGCCGTTCTTCGAGCACGTCGTTTCCGTCGCGGTCGCGGAGCACCTTGACCGTCGGTCGGAACACATCGCCGCGCGACGCGTCGACGACCAGCGCGGTTTCATCCGTCGTGAGCTGCACGTAGGTGCCGGGCGGGAACATCCCGAGCGCGACGAGGAAATGCGCCAACATGCGCGGCTCGAAATCCGCCCCCGCCATCTTGATCATGCGCAGCGGGATCTGTTCGGGGTGCGTGTAGACCGCGCCGTGCATGAGGTTGTCGTAGGTGCTCGCCATCGAGATGATCGCGGCGGCCGTGCTCATCGCGCGCTTGTCCGACAGGTGCGGGAATCCCTCGCCGTTCCACTGACGGTGATGCTCGAAGACGGCGATCTCGGCGAGCAGCGGCACGCCGGGGATCGAGCGCAAAATGCCGAGCCCGCGGATGGGGTGTTCAACATAAATGCGGCTGTCGTCGGAGATCAGCACCACGCCGTCGCGCATCTTCGGCGGGATATCCATGAGGCCGATGTCGTGCAGCAACCCCGCCGTCACGACGTCGGGCAGCAGCGTGGGCGACACGCCCATCGCGCGCGACGCGAGATAGGCGATGATCGCCGTGTTGATGCTGTGCGCGAACAAATCGTCGGGCGCGTGCCGCGTGTGCAGGCGCGACGCCACGGCGAAGGAATCGGCCTGCATCGCCGCGACGAGCCGGTCGCGAAGCTGGTTCAGCAGGTCGAGGGTCGGCGTGCGGCGCGGATCGATGAGCGACATGCCGAACGCCTTGAGCGCCTGCTTGAGCGACACGTAGATGTCGCGCGCCTCGTCGGTGTCGGTCGAGACGATCGCGCCGCCCTTGGCGATATCCACGCGCTGGATGATGAGGTTTTTGATCCCGACCCCGGCGAGAGCCGTGGTGGGATCGCCGCCCTTGTCCCAGATGTCGTGCGGCGCGAGCACGAGGCCGAAAAACGCGACGATCTCCGCGGGGGTGACGCCCTTGCGCACGGTGAACGACTCGATTTGGCGGCCCGAGAGCGTCTTGAACAGCGGCTGCACGTGGGGCATCAGGCGCGAGAGCGGCACGCGGTCGTACACGAACTCGCCGCCGAGCAGCACGATCGTCCACGCGTCGTCGTGCTCCAGATGGTCGCGCATCTGCCCGATCACCTTTTGGCTGCTCGTCGTGAGCAGCGGATGTCCCTCGGGATAAAGCGTGCGGCTGCGCATGGTGAGCGTCAGCGACTTCAGAATCTCCTCGGTGCGACGCAGCCGCGTGCGTTGATCCTGTCCGGAGCCCGTGAGCACACCGCTCATTGCGCCTCCTCCACCGCGTCGTGACGGCGACCGAGATAGTCGAGACAGATCTGACGGATCGACTTGTTCCAGCTCTTCGAGCCGCGCACCAGCGCCTGCACGGCCTCCGCGCCGTCGAATCGTGTGAGAGCGTCGGCCGCGGCGCGCACCATCGTCTCGCTGTGACGCGAGAGCAGCCCGCCGTTCACGTAAGCGCCGAGCGTGGGGATCGCGACCTTGACGCGGATGCCGCCGAGCGCCTTGAGGGCGAGCAACTCGGCCTGTTCGTCGCCGAAGAACGGCGGCTTCTCGGCGAGTTGCTTGA
The DNA here is from genome assembly GCA_964586775.1 of uncultured bacterium. Lineage (GTDB taxonomy): Bacteria > Lernaellota > Lernaellaia > JACKCT01 > JACKCT01 > JADLEX01. Next base: position 21,491 of record CAZPJD010000120.1, read on the forward strand.
CCAGAAACTCCGCGCCGCGATGCGAATCGGTGTAGTGCGCCATCGAGAGGATCGCCTGATGCCGCACGGACGAGTCGCCGTCCTTGACGAGCCGGATGAGGACTTCGATGCCCGTTCCGTCTTTTGAGAGGCCGAGGGCGCGGGCCACTTCCTTTCGCACACGCGCTTCCTGGTGGCGCGAGGGCTTGTCGAGCAGCTCCACCATATCGTCGGGCTTGAGGCGCGCGATCACCGCGACCATGTTGCGCACCACGTACCAGAGTGGGTGCCCGAGGTAGCCCGTCGCCTTCTCCACACACTTGTCGCCGGCCTCGCTGAGCACGTCGATCAAAATGGCGCGCGTGGCCCGGTTGTCCTCGCGGGTGAGCGCGTCGAAGACGGCGTCCCACGCGGCGGGGCCCATGGCGGTCAGAATCCGCGAAATCGCCGGGCTCTCTTCCTTGCCCCACTCGTTAAGGGCGCGCACCAGATCGCCCGTGAGCTCCGGCTTGCGGATGCGCAAGAGGATCGTGCGCGCGACGCGCTGCGAGAGCTCGTGATCGTTCTTTTTTGACGCGTGTTTTCGCAACAGGCGGATGGCGCGGTCGGCCAGGGCGTATCGGCCCGTCTCGATGAGCGTCAAAATCCGATCGTCCATGCCCGACGCATAGAACTCGTACGCGTCGTTGCCCCGCGCGATTTCGAGCAGATCGACGAGGTTGTCCGTCGCCCGCGCCTCCATGACCGGTTCGGCCATCTCGCGCAGGATCTCGGGCATCTCGACGTACATGTTTTCGATGTATTCGTAGATCGGCATCTCGCGCGAAACCTGATCGCCCTGCTTTCCGGCGATCGTCTCGGCGAGCCGCTTCATCCCGGCCCGGTCCTGCGGCAGTTGCTGCGCGCGGGTCACCTTCTCGGCGAAACGCGTGTCGTGACGCAGGTCGAAGTCGGCAACGATGCGCCCGATCTCGTCGAGGATCTCGGCCTCGTTCCGCGTGTTGACGTAGAAATGATAGGTCTTCAGGAAATCGGCTTCCGAAGAAAAATCGGGGTGCAGGCCCTCGAAGAGCGACTGCGCGATTTGACGCGACCGAAAGGCGGCGAGGTGCTCCGCCATCGATTGGCCGAAAACGGTGCGTTCCTTCTCCAGACGCACGGCGTTTTGCATGACGATGTACCGCGTGACCGGATTGAGGTGATCGAGCGCCCGCTTGAGGTCGTTGCGAAATCCCGCGGCGGCCTCCGCGCCTTCGGACTTCGACTCCGACGCCAACGAACCCATCATGAGGATGAAGGCATCCGCGGTCTTCGCCGCTTCCTCGCGGTCGGCGTCGCGGGAGATCGCGCCGTCGAGGATGGTGGCGAGGCGCGGCGCGTTGTGCATCAGCCCGCGCATGAAATCGATGTCGGCGGACGCGATTTTTTCGTGCGTCGCTGCGAATCCCTTGGAGAGCCGCCGCCAGACCTCGGCGTCGGAGAGCGCGTCGAGCTTCACCTCGAGGTCGCCGTCGGTGATCTTGTAATCGATTTCGGTGATCTCGACGGACGTAATGCCCTTGAGCGCGAGCAGCTTGCGGTATCCGCCGGCCTGCCGCGCCTCGAAGGGATCCACGTCGAGCGTCGTCAGAAACGAGGCGAGCTCCTGCCGCCCCACACCCTGATGGAAGATGATCTGGCTGACGCTGTGCTGGTGCAGCGCGCGAGAGAGCGTGGTGACCGCTTCCTCGCCGACGCGCTCCTCGCCGTCCACGTAGAGGCGGTCGTGGCCGACGTTGATGACCATGGCCGGGCGGTGGTGGAAATACTGGTCGAAGTAGAGGAGCAACAGGTCGAGGGCGCGGTCCACCGTGGGATGCCCGCTGGGGTACATGTTGTGCTTCTTGATGAGGCTGGCGAAACCGGAAAGGACCAGGCTCGTGGGCGAATTGCTGTGGAAACTTTGGACCATCGCGTCCCCCGACACGGCCGGCATCCCGGCGCGACGCACATCACATCCCCTTGGCCCTCAATGCGATCCCAAGTGCTATCGGCTCTTTTCCCGAAAAGCTGAATGCGCCCGTCCACAGGCGCTGACCGCCGGTCACCGGGCGAAAAATTCGCCGCTTCCGCTCGACTCGGATTCGCGTCGCCGCGTGCTGGACCGGCATGACCACGACTCAGGATCGGGTAACGACCCGTTCTGTTGGAAATTCCACCCGAAAAATACACCGAAGGGGGGAACGATGGCAATTCCGGGGACGGCTTCAGGGCGTTTTTTCCATGGCGCTCCCGAGGTCGGCAAAGCGGGATGCCGATCGGGAAGTCCAGCGACACGACTGGGCGCATCCGACGCCGAAACAACGCGCGGAGAAGGCGACGCCGACGTGCGGACCTTGACTTCAACACCCCCCTCTCCTAAGACATCAAGGTCCGTCCGACATCCACGCACAACGCCGGTATTTCGCCCGCGATTCGAGGCGACCGGCTATTCGACCGGCGGAGAGCCATGCGTCATTCGAAGCTCGTTTTCGCATTCGTCTTCGCGTCGATCGGCGTCTGCGCGTCCGTCGCAACGGCCGCGCCGCTGGGCGGTCTGTCCTACAACATCGGCGTGCGCGGCTTCGCGTTTTCGGCAGGGCCGGGCGTGGGGTTCGTGCAGCGCGACGTACACGTGCTCGAAAACGAGCGCGCGGTGGACGAGTCGTCCAGCTCGCGCCTGCTGCTCAAGGCGAATGTCGCGCCCGTGTATTTCCTCGACGTCTTCGGCATCATCGGCATGGCGGATTATCAGCTCGACGACGCCGACTTTCGCGGCTCGCTGGCGGCGGCTTACGGCGGCGGCGGACGGTTGATGCTCCTGCCCTACAGCCTGAAGACCGACCTGAACCTCTCGCTCGACGCGCAGTACCTGGGCTATCGCACGGAGGACCACAGCGTGAAGGCGCGCATCGACGAGACGCAGATCGCGCTGGTGCTGGCTTACAAGCTGCGCGGGCTCGTGCCGTACGGCGGCGTCAAGTACAACCCCGTCAAGGCGCAGTTCGCGGGCGACGAAAACGACCTGCTGAACGATCAGGAGTACGGGATTTTTCTGGGCATCGACTACTTCGTCACGCCCAACGTGTTCTTCTCGGGCGAGCTTTCGATCTTCTCTGAAACCAGTTTCTTCGCCATGGTGGGCTACAACTTCCCGTCGATCCACAGCCGCTGACCGAACGCCCCCGCCGGGGGCTCGCGATTCAAGGAGCCGTTCATGGATTTCTATCTCGATACCGCCGATCTCAAGGAAATCGCCCAGGGCGTGGCGTGGGGCCTCGTCGACGGCGTCACGACCAATCCGTCGCTGATCGCCAAGACCGGGGAGACCTTCGAGTCCCTCGCGCCGAAGATCACGAAGATGGTCAAGGGTCCCATCAGCCTCGAGGTCATCAGCGACGACCACGTGGGCATGCTGCGCGAGGCGCATCAGCTCGTGAAGATCGCTAAAAACGTCGTCGTGAAGATCCCGATGACCGAAGAAGGCATGATCGCCACGCGCAAGCTCGCGTCGGAAGGCATCCCCGTCAACGTGACGCTCATTTTCTCGCCCACGCAGGCCCTCATCGCGGCCAAGGCCGGCGCGAGCTACGTCAGCCCCTTCCTCGGGCGCGTGGACGACATCTCCTACGACGGACTCGAACTCGTCGAGAAGATTGTCGATATCTTCCAGAACTACGACGTGGCGACCCGCGTGCTGGCGGCGTCGATCCGCCATCCCGTTCACGTGGTGGAGTGCGCGCTGATGGGCGCGGATATCTGCACCATGCCGTTCAATGTAA
>CAZPJD010000121.1:0-7704 GCA_964586775.1 uncultured bacterium
GGCAGCCATCATGCCGGTGATGAGGAAAAGGACCGTCACGAGCCACAGGAATTGGGTCTTCATCGGTTTCGAACCTCCGTAGGGGTTAAGGTGGCTTCTCTCTAGCACAGCCGAAGTCGGCGCGCAACGAAAAAAAACTGAGGGGTACGCCTCAGAAAACTGACGCCGAATCCGGGTTTTCGCAAAATAACTTCGGCGAGAAGTCCCGGAGGAAATCGGGCCGATGTGCGGGGAATTTTCGCCGCGTCTGCCGGTAGTCAGCGTCCGGCGCAGGTCCCGATGCAATCCCCCAGCGGCGAGAAACACGCCGTGTTGCAACCCACGTCGTTCTCGTCGCACGCCATGTAGCACGCGTTCAGGTCGTCGCAGCAGGTGTCGAGGCAGTTTTGCATCGCCTCGCTGCCGCCGTTGTTCGTCACGCACACGATGGCGTCGCGCCATACGTTTTCGACGCAAATGGCCGCGTCGCGGGGCGTGGCCGCGCCGGTCGCACAGCCGCTTTGTTCCGCGACGGCATCCACGTAGCACTGCGTCACGCCGCTGGTGTCGTCGTCCCCGGTGTCGTCGTCGGACGTGTCGTCGTCGCTCGTGTCATCATCCGACGTGTCGTCATCAGTCGTATCATCGTCCACGACGTCGTCATCGCTCGTGTCGTCGTCGCCCGTGTCATCGTCGGTGTCATCGTCCGAATCGTCATCCGAATCGTCATCGGTGGAATCGTCATCCGTCGCATCGTCGTCCGACGGCGGGGTATAGTCGTCGTCGCCCTCGTCGTCATCGTCGGACGTCGTTCCGCCGACGCGGCCCGAATCGCCGCCGCCGTCGCCGCACGCGCCGATCACCGACGAGACCGCGACAAATCCACACAGCACCGTCCACAGCGCCCACTTCCGCAACGAGGTCATGTCGCACTCCCGGTCGAAGCCGTCGAGAATTCTAGCGCCGCGTGGCGATCGTGGCAAATCGAGCCCGCGAGCGCACCCGTGGACAATCGCCGGGGCTTTCCCGCAGATTGAGAGCCGAGGAGACGCATGCCCCGGAACACCGAACCCCGACGAGCGCTGCGCGATGTGCTCGGCGCGGCGAACGCGCCGCTGACCATCGAGCAGATCCTGCACGCGGCCCGCGCGATCAGCCCGCGCATCGGCATTGCGACGGTCTATCGCAACCTCAAGATCGAACTCGGCGCGGGCACGATCCGGCGCGTCGAGATCCCCGGCGAGCCGGTGCGTTTCGAGGCCGTCCGCGACGACTCCCCGTTTCGATTCGTGTGCGAGTCGTGCCGCAACGTCTTCAACCTCGGCGGCCGCGAGCGGGATGTGGACGATCTGCTGCCCGAGGGATTCCTGCCGCGCCGTTTCGATGTTTTCGTGTATGGGCTTTGCGACGCGTGCTGGGCGGCGGCGGAACGCGATCGTTGCGACGCGCCCGGGAACCGCGCGCCCGGGGATGTGTCGAATCGGTAAAGCATTGGGATCGAAATCCCGTCGCGCCGGGCGCGACCGGTCCCGCCGGTGTGAGGTCGACACCGACGATGGCACGCGGTATCGTTCTTTTGCGTCCCACATCATCGCCGTGGAGTTCGAAATGCGACGGGGAACCACGTTTGCCCTGATGGTCATCTGCGCCTTGTTTCTGCCCACGGGAGCGGACGCGGAAGAGCCCGGCGGCGCGCCCGATTTGCCGAACAGCTCCCTGTCGATCCCGTGGAGCGACTTTCAGAAGATCCTCGAGCGCCTGACCGCCGACGGCACGACGGACCCACCGCCGCCCCCTCACGACGCGCTCGTCACGGGCGCCGATTACGTCGTGCGGGTTGTCGGAGACAACGCCGTAGCCGACGTGACCGTGGGTATTCAGGTGCTCAAGGCCAAGGGCTGGTCGAGCGTGCCCGTTCTGTCGGCCTACGCCCCGGTGCTGGACGCCAAGCTCGACGGCAAGCCCGTGGCGCTGGGGTCCGAAGGCGACGGACGGCTGCACGTCGTGACCGATCAGCCCGGCGCGCACGTCCTGTCGCTGCGGATCGAGGTGCCCGTCGAGGACACCGGCGGGCCGCGCGGATTCTCGCTGCCGACCGCGACGTCGCCGGTGAATCGCCTCGAGGTGCGGCTCGGCGCGCCGGATCTCGACGTGCGTCTCGTCTCGGGCGGGCACGTGCGCGTCGAGAATTCCGCGACCGAGACTGTGGCGATCGGCTCTTTCGTGCAGGCCGATCCCGTGCGCGTCGAATGGTCGCGCCGCGCGCCCAAAGCCGAGCGCGAGCAGGCGCGCGTGACCGCCGAGACGCGCACGCTGGTGACGGTGACCGAGGGCCTCGCCGTTTATACGACCGTGGTGGACTACCAGATCCTTCACAAGCCCGTGAGCCGATTCGCGATCGCGCTGCCCGCAGGGCTCAATGTCGCCGACGTGACGACGAACGGCCTCGCCGACTGGAAAGCGGTGGATGCCGAGGGCGGCAAGGAACTGCAGATCGAACTCGCATACGAGGCCGCGGGGCATCACCGCATTGCGTTCACGCTGGAACAGGCTCTGCCCGCGGAGGCGTCGGCGAGTTTTACGACCGCCGACATAACGGTGCGGGACATCGTGCACGAGATCGGCCACCTCGCGGTGGCGGTGCGCGGCAACGTGCAGGTGACGCCGGGCAAGACGACCAACCTCGCGCCGCTCGACCTGCGCGAACTGCCCTCGGACCTGAACAAAGTCGCCGACCAGACGCTGCTCTTCGGTTTCAAATACGTGGCGCATCCCGCGACGGCGGAACTGGCCATCGCGCGTCACGAGGACGCCTCGGTGCTGGCCTGCGCGGTGGACGAGGCGACCTACGCCGTGATGCTGACGAACGGCGGCAAGGAACTCGTCGAGGCGACGCTGCGGGTGGCGAATCGCGCGCGCCAGTTCGTCGAGGTCACGCTGTCGCTCGGCGCTGACGTGTGGAGCGTCTTTCGCGACGGCGAGCCGGTGAAGGCCGCCGTGAAGGACGGCGTGCTGCTCCTGCCCGTGGCGAATGCCGACGGCCGCGAGAACACGACGCTGCGCCTGACGTATTTCCGCCAGCAGCGCATGATCCCCTTCCTCTGGCGGCGAGGATTCGACCTGCCCGCGATCGACGTGCCCGTGCAGCGCGTCGCCCTGACGACGTATCTGCCGCGCGGCTATCGCTACTTCGGTTTCTCGGGGTCGCTGCGCCCGGGCGATCTGCCGTCCTCGACCATTCGGCCCGACGCGAACGAGGAATCGCGAAACATGGGCGACGACCTCGACGGATTCCTGAAGAGCGAGGACAAGAAGGTCTCGAAGGAGAAGTACGACGAGCTGACCACCTACCGCTCACAGCAGGCGCTCGTGCAGAAGCAGGGATTCGACCTGCCCGCCGCCGCCGAAAACGCCGCCTACCTGAACGCGATGACGCGCGGGGCGCTGCCGGTCGCCGTGCGGATCGCGTGGGACGGCATGCCGATGACCTTCCAGACGCGCATCGTGGACCCGGGCGAAAAACCGCACCTGACGTTCACTTACGCGCGCTACCGATCGTCGCCGCTCGTGTCCTTCGCGCTCGCGTTGCTGGCGCTGGCCTTCGGCGAAATCGTCGCGCGGCGCGTGCTGCGTCGTTACGAGCCGTCGCTGCCCGAGCCCGGCGTGTGCCAGAAACGCGCGGCGATCGCCGCCGTCGTCGCCCCCGCCGCGATCGGCGTGTTCATTGGCTTCGGCCTCGAGGACTTTGCCCTCGCCGCCTTCGTGGGCGCGATCTTCGCCGCCTCGCGCGTGATCGTCATCCGCGGCCGCGCGGCCATCGAGAATCGTCCGCGCAAAGAGCCGCCAGCGCCGCCGCCCCAGCCGCCCGTCGCGCCGATCGCGACCTCTGAAGAAGGGAGCCGGTCATGACGCACGCCAGCCGACGATCGCTTCCGGTCGCGCTCGCTCTCGCGCTGGTCGCCGTGCTCGCGGGCGGCGCGGATTTCGCGGACGCCGAGGACTCGCTCCCCGACATCAACAACAGCGAGGTCAGCATCCCCTGGGCCGACTTCAAGCTGCTGATCGAAAAGCTCCAAGGGCAGACGCCCGTACCGCCCCCTCCGCCGCCGGTGCCGTACGCGCTGGGCCGAGGAACGCTGACGGCAAAGCTCGACGCGGGCCGCCTCGACCTCACCGCGGAATATCCCCTGACGATTTTTGGAAGCGACTGGGTGCAGTGCCCACTCGTGCCCTCGTCGACGCCCGTGGCCGACATCCTGCTCGACGGCCAGACCGCGCCCGTGAACGACAACGGCGGCGAGATCGAGCTCGTGCTCAAGGGCCCCGCCGCGCACAAGCTGACCATGCGCTTCGAGGTGGACGCGCCCATGCGCCCCGGCCCGGGCAGCGTCGAGCTCGGCCTGCCCGATGCGGCGGGTCAGGTGATGCGTCTCGCTTACGGCGCGAAGCTCTCGGGCGTGACCATCGACGGCGCGACGATGCACGACGAAAACGGCGTCGTCACCGCCGTGCTCACGGGCGACCAACTCCTGGTGCGTTACAACGTCGCGCTCGACAAGACCGAGGGCGAGGCCGCCGCGAAAGAAGAGAAGCTGCCCGCGAAGGTGCTCGTCGATACCGGCACCCTCGTAAGCATCGACGAGGGCTTCGTGCGCGCGGTCGTGCAACTCGACTACGAGGTGCGTCATGCGCCGGTGACCGAGTTTGCGCTGGCGGTTCCCGAGGGCTATGAGGTCGTCGACGTCACCGGCGCGTCCATCGCCGGGTGGCGCGTGGACGCCGCCACGCGGATGCTCGTCGCCACGATCGGCTACGAGGTCAAGGGCGCGTATCAGCTCACCGTCGTGCTCGAACGCTCGATCGAGGGCGAGGAGTTCACGGTGCCGTTCCCCGCGCTGCCCGCGCAAAACGTCGAGCGCGACCGCGGCCATTTCGCCGTGCAGGTCACGGGCGGCGTCGAGGTGACACCCGCGAACATCAAGGACCTGCAGCCGGTGGACGTGAAGGAGTTACCCGGCGGTCTGGCGGGCGGCGCGACCAACCCCGTGGTGCTCTCTTACAAATACCTGCGTCATCCGTTTTCAGGCGAGCTGAAAGTCGTCCGCCATCAGACGCAGTCCGTGCTCGGAGCGGCGATCGACCGGGCGAACTACATCGTGCAGATTACCGAAGACGGCGACTGCGTGGTGAGCGCGATCTACCGCGTACGCAACAACCGCAAGCAGTTTTTGGAAGTCCGTCTGCCGGAAGGCGAGAAGACGGCGCTGTGGAGCAGCTTCGTCGCCGACAAGCCGGTAAAGCCGAGCAAGACCAAGGAGGGCGCGATGCTGCTGCCCCTCGAAAAGTCGGCGGGCGGCAACGACGAATCCGCGGGCTTCGACGTCGAGGTGATCTACTACATGCAGCTTCCGCGCCACATCCGCGTGACGGGCACGTTGGGTCTCGACATGCCGCTGGTCGATCTGCCGATCTCGCAGTCCTACCTGACGGTGTACGCACCTGAGCGATTCCGGTTCGCGCGTCTCGGGGGATCGATGCGGCCATGGACGCAAGCAGTGACGATCGCGAGCCCCATCGCCGGCGACATGCTGGAAGGCGAGGTCGCCCTGCCCGAGGCCGCGGCACCCTCGGAGCGAAGTGTGCTCGGCAAGCTCGGCGCGAAGGCGGGAAGCGGCTACTGGGAGGCCGACGACTCGCAAAAAAAAGCGGAGCAAAACTTTCAGCAGCGTCTGCGCGCGGCGCAGTCGGCGCAGGACTCCGGCGGGGCGCTTCCCACGCGGTTCACGATCCCCAAGACGGGTTCCGAACTGCGTTACCGCGAACTTGTCACGATCGGCGAGGCGTCCACGCTACGGCTGGGCTTCGCGCTGTCGGCGGTGCTGGAGTCGCTCAAGTCGCTCGTGTGGCTGCTCGGCCTCGCGGGGGCGCTGGCGCTTTCGTGGCGCGCGCGGAAGATTCTCGCGGATTCCGAACGCGGGCTTCGGCGATTCGCGATTTTTGGCGGAGCGCTCGCCGCGCTCGCGTGGCTCGCGGGTACGACGGGCGGTGTGGTGCTGGGCGCGGTGATCGGCGTCGGCGCGCTCGCGGCGCGGGCCGTTACGGCCCGGATCGCCCGACGTCGCGCGGCGCGGGAGGCGTGATTGCTGTAGGTCGGTTTGGCTTGACATCGTAAGGCCGTTGCCCTAGTTTGCGCGCCGCTGCCGCGGGGTGGAGCAGTCCGGTAGCTCGTCGGGCTCATAACCCGAAGGTCGCAGGTTCAAATCCTGCCCCCGCTACTCCTCGAAAGGGCCTGGAATCACTGACGATTCCGGGCTTTTTCATTTCACGAAATAACTGCGGAAATCGCCTCGAAATGGTCGGTGGGACCATTTTTGGGACCACTTTTGTGCCCGACCGCTTCGCTCATGAGCGTTGCGATCGCGTCCCGGTAAACGTTCGGCGAGAGGTGGGAGTAGCGAAGCGTCATCGCGAGGTCGGCGTGCCCGAGAAGTTCCTGAATAGCTTTCAAAGGAACGCTGTTCATCGCGAGTTGCGACGCGAAGGAGTGACGTATCTCGTGGAAGCGAATGCGACGCAACCCGGAGAGCTTCGTAACGCGCTCATGCACCGGCCGCACGTGGTCCTGATCGAACGGTGTGCCGTCCGCGCGTGAGAACACGAGGTCGCCTTTGAGGTGGCGGTGGGACTTGAGCACGGCCGCGAGTTCCAAGTGCATCGGGATCTCGCGTGACTTGCCGGACTTTGGGGGTTTGAATTCTTTGCAGACGTAGTTTCGACGCACAAGGATCGTGCCGCTCTTGAAGTCGATATCTCCCCACTGAAGCGCAAGGAGTTCTCCGAGCCGCATCCCCGTGAGAAACGCCGCGAGAAAAAACGGATACCACGCGGGCTCATGGCGTCGCATCGCTTCGAGGTACGTGCCCATCTGCGCTTCGTCGTAGAAATCGAACGCAGAGGGCGCGGTCTTGAGGGGCTTCACACCCACCACCGGATTTTTGTCGAGGTAGTTCCAATCCACAGCGCGATTGAACATCGTGAGCAAACACGCGCGGTAGTTGTTGACGGTTTTGGGATCGAGCCCGTCTTTCACTTTCTTCGCGATGAAGCGCTCGATATCCTCTCGCGTGATTTCGCGAATGTCCGTGTGCTTGAAGAACGGCGCCAGGTGGTTGCGGATGATCGATTCCTTTCCGATCACCTCGGACGTGGAATTTCTCGGTCTCGCGTAGGTCTCAAGAAAATGGTCAGCGAATCCGCTGAAGGGAAATTCCGCCTTCTGCTGGTTGTCAAAGACCGGGCGCGCGGGTTGCGCGATGGCGACGAACTCTCCGGCTTCAGCTTGTCTCTTCCACTGACGGCCGAGGGCGAGCGCTTCCTTGCGGGTGACGCTCGTTCCAGTCGACCTTTTGAAGCGCCGCCGGACGCCGCTCGGATCCCGGTACGCGAAGTCCACGTACCAGATTTCGTTCCGCTGCCGCACAGTGACCTTGGCCATGTGCTTTCACCTCCTGAAGAGGTGCGGCAACGGTACTCTGCCGATGCCGCAGTATAAGGTCGCTTGAGAGGAAACGCCATTCCTTCCCGTACTTTTTTCCCGGAATGTCGCCGCGCTTTGCGAGTTCGTAGACCTCGCGCGTCGTGAGCTTGAGGAGCCGCGCGACCTCGGGGGCGGTGAGAAATACGTTCGCGATTTCCTCAAGCAGCCGCTCTTTTTCTTCTGCGTTG
>CAZPJD010000122.1:0-2034 GCA_964586775.1 uncultured bacterium
GCCCCTTCGCCCACGCCGCGCGGCGCTCGTGCGTGTCGCCCCGGGCTTCCACCCAAACGAGCGCGGGGGGTTCCGGGTGCTTGGCGCCGACGGCCAACAGATCGACCACCAGTCGATCCATAGTCGCAGGGTTGGGGTAGATCAGCTCGCGGATTGCACCTGACGAAGCCGCGACGTTTTTCCGGATCTCATCGAGCACGAGGACGCTCTCGCAAACGACCACGAGCAGGTCGAAGCCCGTGGCGAGTTCCAGATATGTCTGAAGGTTTTCGAACTCGGCCCGCGCCTCGTCGCTCCAAATGAGCGACGATTCAGGACGTTCAGTGCTCATTGCGGCTACGGCGTTCCTTGAGGTCGCGGTAGATTCGGGAACGTTCGCGAATGACGGGGTGAATGTCGTACCACGCGTCGGAGTTGCGGTAGTGCAGGACAAAGTGGTGATCGAGCCAATCGACGAGGCGCGACACGGCGGCGTCCGACGCGGGAATCGTGTTCTCTTTTTCGACGATCTCGAGCCACTCGATGTCTTCTTCCCGGAGCCCTGACTCGTAGTCGTCGGCCAGATCCAGCACGGCGCGGTTCGCGTATTCGTTCAGCCGTTCCGCCGCGAGTGGAAGCGCGTCTTTCTTTTGAAACATTCGAAACAAGACGCCCTGAACGAGACGCAGAAAATCCCTGGGGTACCCGCCGGACAGCCGGGCGAGATCGCGCAGAATCGACTGCGCCTCGGAATCGAAGACATCGGTGAGCGCGATGTCGGGTTGGTCGAAACGTCGCCGAAAAAGCTCCAGAAACATATCGACGCCCGCCCTGTGTTCTTTGCCGCCCCGCAGCACGGTATGGCACATGGGAAGCGTTACGTGCTTGTGCCGCCCGCTGATACTGGCCCCGACTTTCTCGAAATTCAGCCACGGCGGAACGGTGTAGACGACGTGGCAGAGCGGCAGCGCGAGAAGATTCGCCTGCACGACGAAGATCGTGCGCAACGTCTCCGTCAGCGTGGGCATGTCCCGGTCCTTCAGGCGCTCCAGATTGTCCAGAATGACGACGACGCCGCGTTTGTCCGGATTCCGCTTTCGCAGCGCCGCCATCGCCTCGCCGATGAACTCGTGACACTTGCGTACGAGAACCTCGTGCTGTTGCCGGCGCTCCACGAGCTTTTGCAGTTCACGGCGAAAAGAAATGTTGTTCCTGATCGCCAGTTGGAATTCGGCATAGTCCGGCAGGCCGAGCTTCACTCCGTCGAGGGAAATTTCCGATTCGAAAAAGTCTCGAATCGCACCGAAGAACCTCCCCGCCTTGTCGGTTGCGGACGTCATCTCCCGGTCGAGTTGCCCGGCGATGCTCAGGTAGATTTCGTAAGGGGCGATCAGAACGTCAACGTTGAGGAAATCCAGGACGTCGACGTAAACGGTCCTGAATTTTTCGTTGTCCAGCCGGTCCGCCAGATCCCTCAGGACCGTCGTCTTTCCGCTGCCCGGATATCCCGTGAACAAACTGATGGAGTACTTCTGGTTGGTCTCGTGGATCAGGATGTGGTCGAACAGTTGATCGACGCACGGCTCGTCGCCGCGTAAACCGCCGGCATCCAGATCGACCCAGACGCCATCGCCGCGGACGACCGGCTCTTTTGGGAATGGGTCGCACCGATCGAAGGCGCGCGCGATCAGGGTTCGTGAATCCATCGTCTCCCTCACGCCCGCCTTATAACGCAGGTCGGGGACATCGCCAAGCGCGAAGCGGGGTCACGTGCGCGCGCTCACCCCCCTTTAGCACCCGCAGCCGCCGCTGTCGCTGTCGTCGTCATCATCGTCATCATCCGCGGTCGCATCGTCGTCCGCATCGTCGTCGGTGGCGTCGTCGTCGGTGGCGTCGTCGTCGCCGGGGTGCAGGTCGTCGTCGGCGTCGTCGTCGGCATCGTCATCGGCGTCGTCGTCCATTTCGTCGCAACCCTCGACGACGCAAGCCGTGCCCGAGACGTATTCGCCGGAGTCCGCAACGATGCGGTAGTCGAAGCCGTCGCTCGCCTCGGCG
>CAZPJD010000123.1:0-15378 GCA_964586775.1 uncultured bacterium
CATGGCAAACTCCGTTAGCCAACAAACGAAATTATCTCAAAACGCAATGGAAATGGGAACGCCGGAGCGGAGGGGTCGTAGGTCGATGGTCGTTAGAGCGACAAGCGCCGCAGGACGTGACCTGATGGTGATGTCCTAGGAGTCCCAACTCCCGCAACTACGCCTCCGAAACTCTTGAATTGGGGAGACCCCGGTACTCCTCCGCACACGCGTGTTTCAACGAATCAATTTATCATATTTCCAACCATACCGTCGAACATTATACATATTACATAATGCCGCTCTCATTCCTTTATTGACTGATAAAATAACCATAAGATACACGCGTAACAATCGACGACGCCTTTTCGGACGGTAAATATAATGTTTATCAACAAGATGTGCGACGAGGTCGTAATCTTCTCTCGAAGCATACCGGCTTCTGTCATCACCATACACGCAAAATCGGTTGATTATTTCAATGGCGTTTCGGGTGACTTTTACCAAACTTCCATATATCACAAATATTGCCAACAATAGAATACAAAGACCGTTAACGCTGGTTGAAACGACGTGCGAAGCAGCTTCCCAATTCGCGTACTCCGGGAGGTGCGCTGCTAAGCGTTCAATGCAATACCGTGTCACCGCTAACATCGGAACAAGCATAAGGGCATACTTTAGGTACTCTTCCTTAGTTAAAGCTTTCAACGCCTCAAAAACGCTCATAGGGTTAACAATTCTCAATTCTTTAACAATCGGGCAATCCGCGCGGTCTTCGCTAGTGCTGGAAGTAAAGACTTGTCGTGCGACATAGCGCAATGCTGAGCCAGCCTCGAAATAAGTTTCCCAACGGGACGCATAGTCAGTTTCAACTCCGTTCGGCATCGTCTGTGTTTTCATGTCGCATAACTCTTGAAAAATAATTCTATTCCTTAACGCAGCCTCGAATGCCAGAATGGCAATAGAAGTTTTTCTCGTTTCGTCCGACTCAGAAACGATATTTTTAATTAGGCTACAAAGAAACGTCCGATTAATTGACGCCGCAATGACAAACATGAGACTTCTAAGAACCAGATCCAAGCCGTTCTTGTTAGCGAGTTCTACTGTCCGCCACGGATTGTGACTTGCTAAAACAATTAACAACGTATTATCGATCTCGACTTGTCGCTGAAACAGAAATTTTAGAATCACTTCGTACTGTTCCCTAAAAGTCCAAGAAGGATATCCATCAGAAGACTCTCTTTCCTCGGCAACGGACATCGCCGCGAGAAGCGCCAAACAATCTGAAAACCCCGCGTTGCTAGCGGTTTTATCATACCTCTCGCTAATAAAATCCGCAAATCTCTTAAACGCATTGAAATATTCCTGAGAGTGAATCAGTTCCATTTCGAAAATCGCCTTGCACTGATAATAGAGGTCCTTCTCATAATTTGTTTTTATGTATTGGTGCAATTTACTCGTACGCTGGCGCCTAAGGGCCGGAGAAATGTCCGAATTTGAATCATGGGCCACAAGACAACACAAGTGCAAAAAAAATTCTTTTGAACGCTCTAAATCCAAATAGAGTCGACTTTGTTTATATATTTCGACTAATGAACTCCAGTGGGCGTCAAAATTCGATCCAGCAACGTAATCAGCCGCTAGTACCTCCATGAAAACAACGTGAGTAAATGTATACAATCCGGTCTCGTCCGAACCGGACAGGCTCGAAAGTAGACCAATTTGACTTATTTGATCATTTACAGTTAAGGTGTCTAGATAATTTTGCATTTTTTCTTTAATATCTTCTATACGACTCCTCTGCTCTCTGCTTAAAAACTCCTCGGGTTTGTTGCCTGAAAGGCCTTCAATGCAATTTTTCAGAGAGTCTTCCAATGAGATCTTAAGAAAATCGAGAAATCGGCTCCCAAGAAAGGATAACTGATCGTTGTCAAAGTTTACAATCAGATCATGGGAGATCTGCATTAATGCTTTGTAGCGAGATTTAAAAACTAAGTCGGGAAGTGAGTTCTTAGAGACGTTCCCAAAAAACCCGTGGCACATGAGTATTTTAACAATCGCAGATTTAAGGAAAATTGATCTTGAACCAAAAACGACCACCGAATCGTCGTGAATATGATAGAAAACAAATAAGCTAAGATATAGAGGGACGGTAAAAAATTCCGAGTTTTCTTTGTCTTGCGTAATATAGAGTTCAATTTCTCGAAGCTTTCCCTCGTGTGCGCCGCCGTAAAACGAATTGACATTAGCGATAAAGGTGGAAATGTCGCTCTGAGAAAATTTATCCATTCTCAAAGCTATAAATCTTGAAGCGAGTAATCGTTGCTCTATAAATGTCGTATCAAAAAATACATCTCGCATGCCAAGAAGTATCTTATTCGATCGTTTGCAATGAGATTCCATATATTCGATAAGATTGTTAAACAAATTACTAAATTTATCAAATTGACTATGACTTATCTCGTCCATCCCGTCAACTAGAAAAATTATACTTCCTCGATCGAAATAGTACAGGAAGGACTCGTCGTTAGAACCGAGAGGCGTTGCGGCTGTGTTGTTATAGATGTCTCTTAAGATATCAATAAGTTTACGAGCCGCGGCGTCAGAATATATTTCCTCCTGAAGCATGATTGACGCGTAGGCCTCGTGAGATAGTAGCAAGTGTGTTGGAATATAGATGGGAATACGTAACAATGATCCCGAATGTAATTCATTCGATGAATGAACCTTTAGAAAAGAAAGACATGCCTCAAGGCGAACATATTTCAAAAATGTACTTTTCCCCGACCCGGCTGGGCCGATAATTGCAGAATATACTACTTGGTCGTCATGAAGAATATCACGAACCTGAAATCTCAAAGATCGTGATGGTCCCTCACGCGATAACGAAGGTTCGATGAAGACTGCATCAAGAAGAGGAAGATCATCCGAGCCCTTGGACTTAAATAAATGTGCGGCAGATAATTTTTCTCGCTTACTGATTTCTGAAATATGTTCAAAGTATTTACGAACGGAAGGATAGTGGGCAAACTTTGCCTCGATGTTTTCGGCAGCGTCAAAAGTAATATTTCGCAAAAGGATATTAAACAATCGTTTTACTTCTTTACGATATTGGTAGCAAATAAGTGATGTTAATGATATCGTAAATAAAAAGAAAACGATTATTGCAAATCGAAGCGTGAAGTTCTCTTTCAAAATGTAACTTGTCGCCGATTCAAGCATTATGGCGCCAAAATGTGATGTCATTGTTGCAGTAAGGTGAGCCAATTGTAGTATAAAATACCGCGATCATCGCGGTGAAAATATTGTTTGTCGCGAAAAAATTAAGTGCGTTGATTGCGGCCAGTGTAGGAGTAATAAGTAAAATCGCAACAAGGTATGACATATAAAAAATGCGATAGACGTTGTTACGACCGCGCGGCGATCGATTGGCGGAACGCCGAAGCGATGCTTGGCACGGAGCGCGATGATGCCGCGCTTCGGAAGGAAGCTGAAAATCGTCGAAAAAGTTCTCCTGAGTGCGAACAGCGAAAAAATCGCGGGACGATGACAGAATAGCTTGATACTGACGTTGCCGAAGGAACAAGCGTCGCGCCTCGATTCTGGTCGTACACTAGGAAGATAGTAGCATAGCTCGTATCGTCGTGTCAAGGCAATGTTTTTATGATGTACGAAGCGGGGAAGATGTCCGGGTCATAAGCGGGAGTAGATGTCCGGATTTCCGGCGGGGTGGTTTAAAGGTGTCGGATGCGACACCACACGACCCTGGCCCGCGAGGCCCAAGCGATGACGAGGCGCGAGGTGATTCAGAAAGCGATGGAAGGACGGATCACGTGGATTCAGGCGGCGACGATCTGCGGGGTGACGGAGCGGCACATGTCGCGCCTGCGTGAGCGGTACGAGCGACTGGGGATCGACGGTCTTCGGGACGGTCGAACGGGGAAGACGCAGCCACGCCGGATCAGCGAGGAGACGGAGATGGAGGTCTGCCGTCTGAAGCGCGAGGTGTATCCGGATTTTTCGGTTCGTCATTTTCACGAGTTTGCCGTTCGGGAGCACGGTCTGAAGCTGGGTTACACGTGGACGCTGATCGTGCTTCAGAAGCACGGCTTGGTGGAGAAGGCGCCGAGCCGCGGCCAGTACCGCCGCAAACGGGAGCGTCGTCCGATGCGGGGGATGTTGCTGCATATGGACGCCTCCCGGCACGAGTGGATGGCGGGTCTTCCGATGTGGGATCTGAACGTCGTGATGGACGACGCGGACGGTCGGATTCTTGACGCCCGGTTCGTTCCGGAGGAAGGCACGCATTCGACGCTGGCGGCGCTGGATCACGTGCTGCGTCGATGGGGCCGGTTCTGCGAGCTGTATACGGACCGTGGATCACATTTTTGCCGGACTTCGACGGCGGGCGCCGCGCCGGACGAGGAGCAGAACGGGCAGGTGGCTCGCGTCCTGAAGGTGCTGGGCATCCGCCATATTCTGGCTCGCTCTCCGGAGGCGCGGGGGCGCAGCGAGCGGGCGTTCGGGACGATCCAGGGCCGGCTTCCGCAAGAGCTCCGGCTGGCGGGGATTCGGGACTATGCGTCGGCGAACGAATACCTGGAACGCCGCTTCATTCCCGATTTCAACCATCGCTTCACGGTGGAACCGGCGCAGTCCGAAAGCGCGTTTGTCCGAATGGCCGGACTGGATCTGAGTCTGCTGCTGTCCGTCCAGCACGAGCGGACGGTCCATGCGGACAACACCGTGCTCTTCGAGAACCGGACACTGCAACTGCCGTCGTCCCCATGGCGCACGCACTTCGCCCGCTGCCCCGTGATCGTTCATGAAATGGTCGATCGCAATCTCGCCGTCAGCTATCAGGGACGCCTGATCGCGCGCTTCGATCGCCAAGGAGAGCTGATCGTCGAGCGGCAACAGACGAGACGTCCTCGGACGGCGGCGGTCGCACAATGACGTGGGGCTGTAAAAATATTCGCCGGGCGGCCCTTCGGGTCTCCAGGCCCAATAAGGATTCCGACGCCTTATGGGCGTCGGAACTGAACCCAAACGACCCCGCTCCGAGCGGGGTCGTCAACACACCGGACATCTACGAGCGCTTATCAACAGGACGTCTACTTTCGCTCCGGACAGGACTGCTTGGGTGAGTCCACGATGACACCGTGGTCGGGTCCGGAAGAAGCACGCACCGTGACGACGTGCCAGCTTTCGCCGGGGTTCGCGTCGATGGTCAGTTCGCGCGAAGCGGCGTCGAACTCCCACGACCACGCGCCATCGGCGTCGGAACACCAGACCTCAAAATCGTCGCCGAACGCCGGCGGCAGCCAGATTCGTGTGTCGGGCGGACCCGACTCGGTGTTTTCGAACGCCATCGTGAACTCGACCGAATCCTGAACGTAGGCCAGCGAACGCACCCGCCCCATCGTCGCGCGTGGGTAGGGCCGTGCGAGCGAGGGGAAATACACCGGTTTGTTTTCGCCGGCGCCATCAATCAGGCCGAATGCCCCATCTTCGCGAGACCAACACCAGACGGTCCATCCGGCGAGATATTCGTCGAACAGGTCCGTCGCGTCGCGTATAAACTCGGCCACGCCCGGCGCGCTCGAAATCATGCCGAATTCGCCCACGACCAGCGGCGCGCCGAACCGATTCGCTTCGTCGCGACCCTGTTTCACGTCGCGGCGGACGAGCGGTTTGTTGAAGGTGTATCCGCCGCCGCTCGCGGCCAAACCCGGGTACACGTGTGGGCTGAAGATCAAGCGCTCAAATGGCAGCGGGTCCATGAGAAAGGGAAAACCCGATACGTGAATGATCGCGGGTTCGATGAAGATCCACGGCTCGGGGTGATTCTCGCGGATCGTTGCGATCAGCCGCGCGTAGAACGGGCGAAGTGTTTGCTTCTCGAACAGCGACGGCAGCGTGCTCACCCCGTTCATGGGTTCGTTGAACAGGTCGTATGCGAAGATGCGTTCGTCGCCCGCGAAAAACGTCGATACGAGATCCCACGCGGCCTCGAATCCGTCGAGATATTCCGGATGCCGCCACCAATCGCCGCTCGCGAGCAGTACGTTGAGCGGCGCGGGAATATCCTCGTACCACGCGCCGTCGCAGATCCAATCGGGCATGCCGTTGCCGCCCAGTGGTCGGCACCAGTTCCACTGGTGGAAATCGAGCACGACCTTGAGCCCCGCATCCGCGGCCCAGCCCACGGCGGGCTCGACGATGTCGGTCAGGTACGCCATGTCGTAGACGCCCGGCTCGGGCTCGATGAAATCCCACGCGATGGGGATGCGCACGACGTTGAAGCCCCACGCGGCGATGTGCGCGTAGTCCTCGGGCGTGTGCCGGTCGAATCCGCCGAATTCGAGGCCCATGTAATTCGTGCCGCGCAGGAAGATCTCGCGCCCGTCGGCGTCGGTGATCGGCACGTTGTCGGGCTCGGCGTCGTCGTCGACATCGTCATCCGCGTCGTCGTCGGGATTCCAGTCGTCGTCGGGCAAGGGCGGGAAGGTGTCGTCGTCGGGCGCCGCGTCGTCATCGGCGGACGAGTCGTCGTCGATCGAATCGTCGTCGCTCGAGTCTTCCACGGGAGAAGAGTCGTCGTCGCCCGCGCAAGCGATCGAGAGTGCGAGTGTCAGCAGCAAACCGAAAACCCCCGCACGAATGACGCAATCCATGACGCTCTCCGCAATCCCTGACGGGAATAATACGACGCCCATTCTTGACATCGGTCATCTGGCGCGAATCGTCAACGGGCCAGCCGAGGATCGCAATTGACACGAGCGCGCGTCCGACCTATCAATCGGCGAAGTTTTTCCCGGGCGGGAGAGGAGATCGACATGAAGTTCGGAAAATGGATCGTGCTCACGCTGGCCGTTTTTACGATGGTCGCGGGCGTTGCGATCGCCCAGAACACCGATGATATGGCCAAGAAGGCCGGTCACCCCTGCGCGGCGGACGGCAAGCCGTGCCCCATGAAGGCCGATGGCGCGCCCTGCGACCCGGCGACGTGCCCTCACGCGAAGGACGGCAAGCCGTGCGACAAGGCCGACTGTCCCATGCACAAAGCGGGCGCCGAGGCCGCCGCGTGGCTCGCGAATGGCTACGACAAGCCGCTCAAGGTCGGCGACCAGGCCAAGTGCGCGACGTGCGGCGAGGGATCCGAAGCCGCGATCACCGCCAAGACCAAGCACATCGAAGTCGGCGGCAAGCACTACTACTTCTGCTGCATGGGTTGCGCCCAGAAATTCCAGAAGGCGCACGGCGGCGACATCACCGCTGTCGGCGCGGGCTCGTAACCCCACTCCCGAACGATCAAGGAGGGCCGGTTCGCCGGCCCTTTCCTATTCCGCTCCGGCCTTCGCTTCTTCTTCGAGTTCCGACGCCGCGGGCAGTCGCGACGCGTACCCCAGCACCTGCTCAAAATCCCCCGTCACCGGAAAATCCGGCAGGCTCCCCAGCACGCGCCGCCCATAGCCCTTCGTGCGCACGCGCACGTCGGTGAGGGCAAGCAGCCCCTTGTCGGTGCGCCGACGGATCAGTCGCCCGAGACCCTGCTTCAGGCTGATGATCGCCTGCGGCACCTGGTAGTCGCGAAACGCGTTGCCGCCCTGCGACTTGATGCGCTCGATGCGCGCCTCCAGCAGCGGTTCGCCCGGCGACGCGAAGGGCAGCTTGTCGATCACCACGCACGAGAGCGACTCGCCCGCCACGTCCACGCCCTCCCAAAAGGACTGCGTGGCGAAGAGGACCGAGTGCGTGTCGTCGCGAAAACGCTCGAGCAGCGCGGCCTTCGATCCCTGACCCTGCATCATCGTCGTGTAGGGCAGCCGATCCGCCATCGCCTCGTACGCGCGCTCCATGTTGCGGTACGACGTGAACAGCAGCAGCGCCCGCCCGCGCGTGGCGGCGACCAACTCGCCGATCTGCGCGATGTACGAATCCATGAACGCGCCCGACGCGGGCTCTGGGAATTCGCGCGGGATGTAGAGCGCCGTCTGCGACGAGTAATCGAAGCACGTGGGCAGCACCATTTCGGTCGCGTCGAAGTCGATACCCATGCGCGAGCGGAAGTAGCGGAAGTCGCCGTCGGTGGCGAGCGTCGCCGACGTGAACACCACCGCGCACGCCTCGCCAAACAGCGCCTCGCGCACGCGGCTCGCCGGTTCGATCGGCTCGGCGACCACGTGTACCCCGCGCCCGCGCACGTCCACGTAATGGACGAACTCGTCGTCCTCGAGATTCGCGACGACGGCTCCTTCCGCGAGCGTTTCGTTCGCGCGGTCGGCCAGCGCGGCGAGCTCGGGCGATTCCACATCGCGCCCGATCCGCGCGAGCAGTCCCGCGAGCTGGCGCAGGTTCTCCTCGACCTGCGGCCAATGCGCGAAGAGGGCGTCGCTCGTGCCGGGACGCAGGCGCAGCTTCTCGTCCTGCCCGCGCGGGAACGCGCCGAAGAACTGATCGGCGCTGGTGCGAAGCGCGCGCAGCGCGGACACATGGCGCGACTCGGAAGGCGCGATGCGCGAGACAGCGGCGACGATGTCGCGGTCGAGCTCGTCCACCATGAACGACGACAGGCGGCTCGCGAAAAATCCCGTCGCCACGTCCTCCAGCCCGTGCGCCTCGTCGAAGATCACCGCGTGATAGTCGGGGATCACCTCTCCGGGTCCGTCTTCCTTGAGCGCGAGATCGGCGAAGAACAGGTGGTGGTTGGCGATGATGACGTCGGCCGACGCCGCGCGCCGACGCATCCGCTGCAAGAAGCAGTCGGTCTCCTTCATGCACACGCCGCCGGGGCAGTTGTGGCGCGTCGAGGTCACGTCCTGCCAGAAAGGATCGTCTTCCGAAATCCAGTCCACCTCGGCGCGATCGCCCGTGTCGGTCGTCGCGGCCCACTCGGCGAATCGGCGGAACTGCGTGGACTCCTCGCGCGTGCGAAACCGGGGCTGATCGCAAAACAGCCGCCAGCGGCTTTTGCACAGATAGTTGGCGCGGCCCTTCATCACGACCACGCGGGCGTCGAAACCCAACCGGTCGCGCAGAAAGGGCCAGTCCTTGCGGATGATCTGCTCCTGCAAATTCTTGGTGCCGGTGGCGACCACAACGCGCCGGTCATAGAGCAGGGCGGGGATCAGGTAGGCGAGCGTCTTGCCCGTGCCGGTGGGCGCCTCGGCGAGGAGCGTCGCGTCATTCGCGAGCGCCGCCGCGACCGCCTCGGCCATCTGCAACTGTCCCGGCCGGTCTTCATAACCCGGCACCGTGGCCGCGAGCAGGCCCTTCGCGCCGAAAAAGCGGCGGATTTCGTCGTTCGGGATTTCGCTCGGCAAGATCCGCTCCGTGCGGCGGGGATGCGCCCATGCCAAGTAGCACAGCGGCGGGTGGCTGCGAAGAGCCCTCACCCCGTCTCGCTGCGCTCGCCTCCCCTCTCCCGCCAGACGGGAGAGGGGCCGGGGGTGAGGGCCCGCATCACCCGTTCGTCTTGACGGCGGACTTCGCGGCGGCGAGTTCGCGCAGGCGCGAGCCGTACAGATGCTCGACGCACTCCGGGCAGAAGCCGTGCGAGAACGAGGCGTCGGAATGCGCCGCGATATATGCCTCGACGTTCTCCCAGTAATCCTCGTCGTTGCGCACCTTCTTGCACGACGCGCAGATGGGGATGATGCCCCGCAGCTTGACGAGTTCGGTGACGTCCTCGAGGGTGACGAGCGCGAGCGTCTCGCCCGCGTATTCGATGGGCACCGCGGAGATCAACACGCTCTTGCGGACCTTCTCGCCATTGCGGACGACCGTGGAAGTGGCCGAGCGGCGCACCGTCGCCTCGCCCCGAACCGCCCGGACGATCGCGGCTTGCATGGCGCATTCGGTTCGGCAGAACTCCCCGAAACCGCAGCCTCGCGAATGGTCGCCCACATGCTCGCACGCCATCCAGATCCCTTTTCTGTGGGGGCCGTGGCCATGGTTTTCCGGGACACGAAACTCCCGCTCGGACGACGCATTGGCGTAACGCACCACGCCGTCGCCGTCGGTGACAAGCAGGTTGGCGCTGATTGAATCGAGGATGTGCCCCAGAAAGTCGAACGAGATGATGTGCTCGGCCAGCATGAAGCCCCCAAGATTTTCACAGAGGGTGAATTATTCCTGCCTACGACACTCTATCGGGATGGAGCGCGAAGTTCTCAAGGGAGATTTGAACGAAAGCGATCCGTTTTTCGGCGGGAATCCGATTGCCGCGGAGGGTCTCATTCGAGTTCGCCATAAAGCAGTTCACGAATGAATGTCCCGGCGCGCAGTGGAGATTCCCGTCGCACGTAATCCGGTCGTTCCTTGCCAATTCGAAGCGCTGGGACCAACCACGTTGACATCCACGCCCGCACAAAGGAAGAACGATTCCGTGACCACCGTCGCTCACATCGTGGTGATCGACGACGACGAGGCCGCCCGCGTCTCGCTCGACCAGATGCTGCGCCTGCGCGGCTTCGCCGTGCGTACCTTCGCCGCGGCCGAGGCCGCCCTCGCGTGGCCCGATCTGGCGGATGCGGACTGCGTGCTGTGCGACGTGAAGATGCCCGGGCTCGGTGGCGAGGGCTTCCTCGCCCGCGTGCGCGAGTCGGGCTTCACCTTGCCGGTCGTCATGATTACGGGTCACGGCGACGTGGCGATGGCGGTGCGTTGCCTCAAGGCCGGCGCGTACGATTTCATCGAAAAACCCTTCGAGGACGAGGTGCTGCTGGCCGCCGTTTCGCGAGCCGTGCAGATGCGCGCGCTGCGCCGCGAGGGTGACGAGCTGCGCCGCCGTCTTGCGGGGGCCGGCGAATCGGGCGACGGACGATACGGATTGCTGGGACGCAGCCGCGCCATGCTCGATCTTTACGAGCGTATCGAATCGGTGGCTCGCGCCGACGCGCCGGTGCTGATTCGCGGCGAGACGGGTTCGGGCAAGGAGCTGGTGGCCCGCGCGATCCACGACCTGAGCGCGCGCGCGTCGGGGCCCTTTGTGCCGGTCAATGCCGGGGCGCTGCCCGACACCGTGCTCGAAAGCGAGCTGTTCGGCCACGCGCGGGGCGCGTTCACCGGCGCGGTGGCGGCGCGCGACGGCAAGCTCGTCTCCGCGTCGGGCGGCACGCTGCTGCTCGACGAGGTCGAGAGCATCCCCGTGCGCGCGCAGGTGCAGCTTTTGCGCGTGCTCGAAGACGGCCTCGTATTTGCGCTCGGCAGCGACGCGTCGCGCCGCGTGAACATCCGCCTGCTCGCGGCGACCAAAGCCGACCTGCAAAGCGAGGTGCGCGCGGGACGCATGCGCGAGGATTTCTACCACCGCATCGCCGTGCTCACGCTCGACGTACCGCCGCTGCGCGACCGCCGCGACGACATCCCCATGCTGCTCGCGCATTTTCTGGCGCGGGCCGCGACGCGCAACGCGCTGGCGACGCCGTCGATTCCCGACGCCACGCTCGCCGCCGCGCTCGATTACGACTGGCCGGGCAACGTGCGCGAATTGCGCAACGCGGCGGAACGGCTGGTCATCACGGCGTCGGGCGGCGTGGCCGGGCCGCTGCCCGTGGGCGACGCGACCGACGACGACGCGCCCCGGCTGCTCTCGGTTCCGCCGGGCCCGGGGCGGCTGCGCGAACAGCTCGAACGCACCGAGCAGGCGACGATCGAGCAGGCGCTCGCCGAAACGGGCGGAGAGGTCACATCGGCGTGCCGCGCGCTGGGCATCTCGCGCCGCGCTCTATATGAACGCATGAAGAAATACGGACTGCGTCGCGAGGATTATCGCGACGAAGGGTGAGGGGAGCGGGAGGGAGTCGTTTTCGACTTCACCTTCCCCCATACACCGCGAAAACCGCGAGCGCGAGGGCGATGCGGTACCATCCGAAGACGGCCAATGTGCGCGTGCGCAAAAAGCGCATGAACCACGCGACGACGACGTAGGCGCTCGCGAACGACGCGACGCACCCCACCGCGAGGATCGCGCCGTGCCCCGCCCAGTCGATCGAGCCCGCGCGCATGAGCAGCTGGTAGCCCGTCGCCGCGAACATCGTGGGCAGCGCGAGGAAGAACGAATACTCGGCGGCGGCCGAGCGCGAAAGACCGAAGAGCCGCCCGCCGATGATCGTCGCCGCGGAGCGCGACGTGCCCGGGATCATCGCGAGGCACTGGAACAGACCGATCGCGAGCGAGGTGCGTAGCGGGATCTCTTCCACCGGCTTTTCGTCGCCCGGCAAGCCGCGCCGCTCGACCGCAATGATGACGACGCCGCCGACGAGCAACGCCGTGGCCACCACCACGGGCCGGAAGAGATACGTCTCGATGGCGTCGTGCGCGAAAAACCCGATCACCGCCGCGGGCGCGAACGCGACGGCGAGGCCGAGCCAGAAGCGTCGGGCCCCCGCGTCGCGCGTCACGCCGATCGCCTCGGTCCACAAACGTTTTGCGTAGAGCACGACGATGGCGAGGATCGCGGGGAGCTGGATCACGACGTCGAAGGTGTCCTCGAAGACCTTGCGTTTGGCGGGATCGGCGTCGAGGCCGACGGGCAGCCACTCGCGGACGAGGATCAGGTGGCCCGTCGAGGAGATCGGCAGGAACTCCGTGACCCCTTCGAGCACGCCGTTCGCGATCGCGCCGAGCCAGGGCATGTCCATTCGCGCTCCCGTGGGAAAAGCGGCGCGAACGCTACCATGCCCGCGTTCGTGCGAACAAGTCCGCGCGTCTTCATTGACGTGTGATGTCCGTTTCCGCTAAGACCGGCCAATTCACCGTCCGGTTCCCTCGCGGATCTTTGGGACCGGACGCATTCGAAATGGATGGCCCACCATGTCCCATTCGCGGCGACACGTCTTCGCGTTTTCGATGGTCGTCCTCGCATGCCTCGCGTTCGCGGCACCCGCTTCGGCCCGCGTGATCCTGTGGGAAGACTTTCTGAGCGGTCTGCCCGACACCTGGTCGGTCGTGGACAATCAGGGCGACGGCGTCTTGTGGCGCGTGCGCGGCGACGACTGCTTCGGCGACCTGCTCGGCGACGAGTGGAACACCGCCTACGGCAGCTACCTGAGCGTGGACAACTACTACTGCGGCGGCGCGTCGTACCACGACGACACCAACACCGCGTTCATCTCGGACGCGATCGACCTGACCGCGTACGAGAACCTCGAACTCACCTTCACGCACGACTTCGTGAATGACGCCAGTTCCTACGGCGAGGTGGACATCTTCGCCGATGGCGGCGCGTGGATGAACCTCGCGACATTTTCCGACTCCACGATCGGCGACGATGTCGTGACCCTCGACGCCTCGGGAATCGGCGACGGCGCGAGCGGCGTGCAGGTGCGTTTTCGCTTCGACTCCATCGGCGCGAGCGACGCGGGCTTCTGGATGCTCGACGACATCCAGCTCGAAGGCGAGTGCGTGGAGGATCGCACGCATGATTTGATCGAGGACGACGGCACGGCCGAGGCGCAGCTCGGTGGCACGACGGGCCAGATGCTCGTCACGTGCCTGACGCCCGAGCACTACCCCAGCTACCTGAGCGAGTTTTCCGTGTACTTCGCCGATCACCCGATCGGCAGCGACCTCGTGCTGCCCGTGGTGTATGTCGATCCCGACGGCAACGGCCCGCCCGAGGAGCAATGGGCCGGCGGTTCGGCGATCACGGTGACGCCCGGCGCGTGGAAGACCGTGAACACGAACATGCCCCAAAAGGCGATCACCACGGGCTCGTGGTGCGTGGGCATCGTGTACGCGTTCGGCGCGGACGGGGCGCGCGTCGGCGCGGACACGGGCAGCGCCGATCATCACAGTTGGAAGGGGCAGGGATCGAGCTGGGGCAACGTGGACACGGTGCATCAGCCCGAGAACCTGATGATCCGCATCGGCGCGGACTACTGCGCGACCACCACGACGACCACAACCACCACCACGACCACATCGACGACCACGACCACGATCCCCGGTGACGACGACACGGATGACGACACCGACGACGATGCGACGGACGATGACGCGACGGACGATGACGCGGCGGATGACGACGCGTCGGACGACGATGCGAGCGACGACGACGCGGACGACGACACCGATACCGGCCCGACGGACGATGACGATCCCACCGACGACGATGCGGACGGCGCCGATCCGGACGGGGTTTCGACCGGCAACGGCGACGGAAAGTCCAACCAGGGTGGTTGCTGAACGACGGTCGCGTCTTGCCGCCACGCGGCACTTCGTGGCAAGGTGCGCGGCGTCACGCACACGTGTCGGGGCGTAGCGCAGTCTGGTAGCGCACCGGCTTTGGGAGCCGGTCGTCGGGGGTTCAAATCCCTCCGCCCCGACGTTTTTCATTCGACGCGGATGACACGATGGCGCTCGGCATTTCCACGCACTCCTTCGCCCTGTGGCCGCTCGAAAGCCGCCACTTCGAGCTGGTCCGCGACGCGGGATTCACGGGCGTCGAGGTCTGGGCGATGGCGCCGCATGTCGAGATCGAGATCGCGGGCGCGGTCTCGTACTGGGCCGCGGCGGCGAAGCGGGCCGGGCTCGAGATCCTCTCGGTGCACCTGCCGTTTTATCGGCGCTACGGCGCGCCGGATTTTCGCTACCTGAACCTCGGCGACACGGACCGTGACGCGGCGAAGGAGGCGTCGAACCTTGCGCAGCGCTGCCTCGCGCAGACGGGGCACTGCGGCGCGAAGATCGCCGTGCTGCACGGCATCGGCAACTGCCGGGGCGACGAGGCCGAAAAGATCCGCCTGTTCACCCAGGACCTCGAACCCATCGTCGAGATGGCGACGCGCTGCGGCGTGACGATCGCGCTCGAAAACATCATGACGCCGATGTCCACGGCCATCGACCTCGCGCGCATCGTCGATCACTTCGCGACGCCGCACCTGAAGGCATGCCTCGACGTGGGCCACGCCAACGTGAACGAGCACGTCTTCGGCGCGGTCACGCGCTTGGGCGAGCGCATCGTGTCCGTGCACGTGCACGACAATCACGGCGATTCGGACGAGCACCTGCTGCCGGGCGACGGCACGATCGACTGGGACACCACGGTCGACGCCCTGCGCCGCTACGGCGAGCCCAACCTGGTCCTCGAAGCGCGCTGGCCGATGGCGGGCGACGCGATCGACGAGGGCTTCTATCGCGCGCACCTCGCCGCCGCGCGCGAACGCATGCGGCAAGTCTGCGGGGTGTGAGGTCCGCGCGGCTTGTCATCCTGACCGCAGCGAAGGATCTGGTTGGAACTCGCGGCAAGACCCTTCGCTTCGCTCCTAAGAAACCGCAGTCGTCATCGTGTGTTCTCCGCGGATTTCGAGGCCGAGTTCCTTGGCGCGTTTTTTCAGAGCGGAGATCTGTCGCTCACGGAACCGGGTTTCATATTGCAGTTGTCCCTCTTCG
>CAZPJD010000124.1:0-27272 GCA_964586775.1 uncultured bacterium
GCTTCGCCGATTGGCGCTGAATATGCTGAAAAGCGAAACATCCGATCCCAAAATGAGCCTACGAAGAAAAAGGCTCGCGGTCGGATGGAACGGAGACTATTTGAAAATGGTCCTGGGAGTTTTTTAGATGCGTTTACCCTGGAGTCCGTATAAGAAACACAAACATCCCGACATTGCGCAGCAGCGGTTTCCCGACTCCTCGTACGGCGGGCGTGTCAACCCTCGGCCCGAACTCGCGCTGGAGTCAAAAGGAAGCATTCGGCCTTGGGCCGTTCAATCCCATTACGATCACGCGGGCTGGTACATCGTCTGGCGATACCTGGTCGATCCGACCAAAGCCGTCAACGGCTCCGAGGTGGTCGTGTGGAGGGTTGATTTGGCGTTCGTCGAGAAGTCCGATTGGAAATATGAAAAGAGCGGCGCCGGCGAGTCCGGCGGTGGTCGCACGCATACGTTCGGATTGAAAAATCCCGCTCGGAAACTGAAGGGATGCGCCGTGTACGCGCTGCCGAACGTCGCGATCCGTAACGGGCGCCCCACCCTTGCGGGGCCGGACTGACTCTCGCGGGGTTTCGCGTTCTCAGTCACCCAGGATTTTCACGCTCACGGCGCGTCGCGCACGGCCGCGACGTCGGCGAGGCACGCGTTGTCGAGGCCGAGCGGGTCGGTGTTGCCGCCCGCCAGTCGGTCGGCCAGCAGTTCCACGATCGACGCACCCTCGTAAGCCCAGTACATCAGGCATTCGTCCGAGACGTCGTGATCGCCGTGTGCCTCGTCCTTGTGATCCGTCACCATCGGCAGGCCGTTGTCCACGAGGCCGATGATGTGGCCCAGCTCGTGCGCGAGCACGTGCTGCTCGGCGAGTCGGCACAGCGTGTCCTCAAACGGCAGCGGTGTCGCGCACGAGTCGTCGATGTCGTCCGTGAAGATCGCAAGGTGCCGGTTCGCCCACGCGACACCCAGCACCGTGCCGGGGCCCGCGCCCGCGTCGTAGGACCCGTCGACGTACAGCAAATGGATCGCGATCGTATCTTCGTCCACGTCGAGGTTGGCGGTCGGCTCGGCGAGCGCGTCGAGGTCGTCGAAGGTCCACACACCTCCCTCGCCGACGCCGTCGATGGTTTCATCGGCGACCGCTTCGATGCCGCCGGGCTTGTCGATCACATCCGCGTAATACTCGATCACGCCGTCCATCGCGTCTTCGCGCGGGCCGTAGCCGGCGACGGCGTCGATCTCGAAGACGAGCCGGGGATACGGCTCGGCGCGCAGGTAGTTCGCAACGCGGTCCTCGCCCGTGCCGCCGCCATCGTCGTCGTCGGCATCGTCGTCGCCGTTCCCGCCGCCGTCGGAGTCGACCGAGCCGGAATCGTCGTCGTCATCGCCGCAAGCGGCGAAACTCATCGAGGCCGCGAGCGCGAACACCACCGCCGTGAAGAAGCGTTTCGTCATGGGGAAATTGTAAGAGGGCGGTTCGCGCGCGTCCATGATCTGCGCAATGCGCTCAAAACACCGCCCGCCAATCGGCGCGGATCGCGTTGCCGCAGCGGTCCTCGGCGCTCGCGCGTACGGCGTGTTCGCCGCTGTCCAATCCGTTCCGGGCCGCGAAGTACGCCTCGCCCGACCGTTCGTGCACGTCCATCACCGCGAGCTTGCCGTCCACCTCGACGCGCAGCGTCTCCCACTCCACGCCGCAGATCGCGTCCGTCACACGCACGCCGGGCGGGGTCGGCGGCGCCCTGCGCCGTTTTCGCGTCACGCCCGCGCGCGCGGCGATGGCCTCGATGCGCGGCGGGGCTTCGTCGCGCAGCAGACACAGCTCGCCCCCCGCCTCGTCGACGTCGCCTTCCATCGTGTCGGCGAAGGAATCGTGCGCGCGGCCCAGGAACTTCACACCGCGCCCCGACACGCGCGCGATCGCGAGGCGCTCGGGGTCCGCGTCCACATTCGCCAGAGACCACACCACGCGCAGCTGACGGCGAAGTTGCACATCCGGGGCGCGCACGGCCACGCACTCATCCACCGCCGAGGTGTGGGCGCGACCGATGTCGTCGAGCGACACGCGGATCGGCTCGTAAAGGCTCTTCGCATCGGCGCGCAGCGAGACGCGACCGCCCGGCGTCGAGACCGCGCCGTGGTGATCGAGCACGTCCCGGCCGGCACCGCGCGGCCACGGACGGCGCGCGGCGTCGGGGCTTGCGATCACCTCGACGGGCACGCTCATCGCGTCGGCGTTGCCCGCGGCGTCGAAGACCTCGACGCGAATCTCGTGCACGCCCAGCGGCAGGTCGGCCAGCGTGCCGGCGTCGGGTGCGGCAAAATGCGGGAGCTTCGCGGGGTAGGGGTTGTACACGCGAAAGAAACGCGCTTTGCCGACGACATCGACGTGCGTCTGCTCGACGCTCGGCTCCTCGTAAGAGAATCGCTCGAAGCGCGTCTCGAAACGCACCGTTCCGCCCGCTGACCAAGTGAGCCGGTACGGCGATAAATCCCGTCCGCCGCTCGTGTGGCGGTCGCTCGCATCGACCGAAATACCCACGCGGCCACTCACGCGGAGCGGCGCGTCCGGCGGCGCCGCGCGCGACACCGTCACGGGCGCGAGGCCACCGTCGGCGTTCGCCCACTCGTCCGCGGGAACCAGCGCGATCGCGTCGATGCGCGGCGGCGTCGCATCGGGCACGGCGAGGCCGTTCGTGAGGGGGTTGATGGGATCCGAATCGTTCGCGCGCAGCTCGAAGTGAAGGTGTGGCGCTCGTGTGCCGGTCTTGCCGCCGAAGGCGATCACCTCACCGCGCCGGATCGCCACGTGGTTCTCCCAGTCCTCGAAGTAGTAGTCGAGGTTTTCGCGGCCCGTCGTGCGGCGCAGATCGTCCACGATCTTCTCGATGCGGTCGCTGAAGCGGTCGAGGTGCGCGTACACCGACACGCGCCCATCGGCGTGCATCACGTAAAGACCGTAGCCGTAACCGTATTTCGACACGCGCACGCGGCGCAGCCAGCCGTCGGCGATCGCGACGACGGGAATCGTCCCCACGCGCCCGAAGAGTGAAATGTCGAGGCCGCCGTGCGGGTGGCCGTTGCGTTTGTCGAAGAGCACCGAGGTCACGAGCGGATCGGCACGCAATGGCCATTCGTAGGTCGGAGGCGCGACCTGCGCCCACGCCGAGGTGGCGACGACGCACACGACGACGGCGATCGCCGCGACGCGATTGATCGAACGGCACATTTTTGTCATCATTTTCACCCGCGTTTCTGCCGATACGGGTGGTGCGGGGTTTCCGAACGAACAATGCGTTTCGCGCGCACGGCCGCTTGGGCCGATCTTTCATGGCGCGACGCGAGGGGTGACGACGTGGGCAACATCGAAAAAGTCCTGGTGGTCGACGACGATCCGATGATCGTACTGATGCTGGAGCACGCGCTCAAGACCGCGGACTTCCAGGTGCTCAAGGCGAACGACGGCGAGACCGCGTGGGGGATCTTCCGCGTCGAGCGGCCGTTTCTGGTGCTGACCGACGTCGAGATGCCCGGCGGCGACGGCGTTTCGCTGCTGCGTCGGGTCAAGGACGAAGACCCGGACACCATCGTCGTGGTCATCACCGGCAGCGAGTCCGAGGATTACGTGATCGAGACGCTGCGCGCCGGCGGCGACAACTTCCTGAAAAAGCCCCTCGATCTGCCCCCGTTGCTGACGATGGTGCGCGAGTACCGCGAGATCGCCTCGCGCGAGAACTTCCTCAAGAGCGCTCGGCGCAGCCTCGACCGGCTCGATCTGTCGCTCACGCTGCCCAGCGATCCCGACCTGCTCGCGTCCGCGGCGCAGCTCATCGAACACGAGCTGGAGCCCTTTCTGAAAAAGGACGACCGGCTCGCCGTGCGCCTGGGCGTGTACGAGATGCTGCAAAACGCGCTGGAACACGGCAACTTCGAGCTGACGAGCGTCGACAAGGCTGCGGTGCTCGAAAAAGGCGGTATGGCCGACAAGCTGCGCGAGCTGCGCGCGCATCCGGTGCTCGGAAAACGCATGATCTCCGTCAGACTCTCCGCCGATGCCGGCCAATGCCAGATCGCGATCCGCGACGAGGGCAAGGGATTCGACTGGCGCGCGTGGCTTGACGGCGGTGGCGGAGGACTCACGGAAGCCAGCGGGCGCGGTCTGCTCATCACGCGCGTATATTTCGACAAACTGCACTACAACGAGGCCGGCAACGAAGTCACCCTCGTCAAACGGCTGTCATCGTGAGGTGACGGCACTCGGCCGCGTATCGGCGAGCGTCGTCGCGCTGGTGGCGCTGGCTTCGTTCGCCTCCTGCACCCTCGGCCGCGTGCTGTGGTATCGCAATTCCGGCGTCGAAGACGGGAAGATCTTCGACGCGCGCGAGATGCACCCGTCCCCCATGCCCTTCGCGTTCGACGAAGCACCCGACGCCGCCACGCGCCGCGTTCGCGTCACCCTCGGCGGCGAGACCTTCGACCTCGACGACGCGATGGCGAAAAACGACACCCTCGCGCTGCTCGTTCTGCGTCACGACAAACTGGTGTACGAGCGCTACTTCAACGGCCATTCGCGCAAGGCGCGGTCGATGTCGTTCTCGATGGCCAAGTCGTTCACGTCGATTCTGCTCGGCCAGGCGATCGACGACGGCAAGATCGCGCTCGACGAGCCCGTGACGTCGCGTGTGCCCGAATTGTCCGAACGCGGCTTCGACCGCGTTCGTCTCGCGCATCTGCTACAGATGACCGGCGGCACCAACTATCGCGAGAGCGATTGGCCCACGGGCCGGCATCCGCACTTCTATTACACCGAGCGTCTCGAACCGGCGCTGTTTCGCCTGCGCGTGGTGGACGAGCCCGGCACGCGCTGGCGCTATCGCAGCGGCGAGACGCAGCTCCTCGGCCTCGCGCTCGCGCGTGCGCTCGCGCCGGAGACGATCACGTCGTACATGGACCGCCGCCTGTGGATGCCGCTGGGGATGGAGTCGGAAGGGTATTGGTCGCTCGACAGCGACGAGGGCGGGCTCGAAAAGGTGTTCTGCTGCCTGACGGCGCGCGCGCGGGATTTCCTGAAGTTCGGCCGGCTCATGCTGCGCGGCGGCGATTGGCAGGGCACGCAGCTCGTCTCGCGCGAGTGGGTCGCGGAGTCGACAAGCCTCGACGATTCCGAGGGCAGCCCGTGGGACTATCAATACGCGTGGTGGATCGCATCGCGCGACGGCGACTTCTTCGCGGGCGGCCACCTGGGCCAGTACCTCTACGTCAGCCCCCGGCGCGACGCGGTGCTGCTGCGCCTGGGCACGTCGCGCGGAAAGTGGTCACGCGACGAGTGGCGGGCGCTGCTGTCCCTCATGATGAATTAGTCGCGCCTGAATTATTCCCCTCACGCGACGGCCGACGCCAACCATCGCGTTCGCGGGATGTGAATCGCCGTTTTCAGCTCGAGAATCCGCGAATACAGGCGTTCGGGAACGCGGACAAAAATGCGGACCCTGATGGCACGGAGCAGTTTGCCCAGAGCCTGCCCCGAGCGCGCCGAAGGGTTGAACCCGCAAGCCGCGAGCGTCGCGTTGATCGCGTCGCCGTCGGCGCCCTTGAGGTGACACCGGATCATCCGGTGATCGTAGTTTGTGTGCCCAATTATCGGCTCGATTGCCGCCCGTCGCCGCCGTCTTTTTCGCTCCGCCCTTGACGGCGTCCCATACCGCTGCCCGGCCATGTGGACGCGCGTTTCGCCGCGCACGGGGCGCGGCCCGGCAAACCGTCAGCGAACGAATTCAACGCGCAGGTTCGCGGGCACGGGGCCTTCGAGGTCCACGACCACGAGGGCGTAAGGCTGCGTGAACGCCTCGGTGACCATCGAGCCGGGGGCGGGCTGCGTCTCGCGCAGGCGCACGATCAACCGATCCCCGACGCGTTTGACGCCGATGATGTCCACGGCGAATCCGCCGGTGGGGCGGCTGCCGATCGCGACGCCGACGACGACCTGGCGCGAAAAGTCGACCGGGGGCACCGGCGGCGGCGAGGCCAGCGGCGTGTGGACGCGGCCCCAGAGCTGCTCCCACGACGCTTCGTCGCGCACGAGTACGCGCTGCGCGCGCGTCCAGCCGGAATATTGACCCTCGAACTCGGCGATGACCGCCGCCTCGACGAGCCGGCCTTCGTCGGGTTTCGCCTCGACGCGCTCGGCCCGCCGCGACGCGGCGCCCGCGCCCCGGCCTTCGCCGCCCGTGCGCACCGCGCCGAGCACGCGCGCGCCCGTCCCGTAACCGGCGGGCTGCATCCGCGCGGCAAGGCCCGTCTCGGCCTCTTCTTCCTCGGCGAGCAATTCGTTTTCGAGGTCGGCCTCGTCGCGGTCCTCGGCGGTGTCGTCCACGATGTAAGGCGGAATGCTCATCTGGTCGTCGGCGTAGGTGACGAATCCCGACGACACGGGCTGAAAGCCCATACCGCGATCCATGCCGCCGAAGAACGCACCCGGCGACTCTTCGAAGGGCGCGGCGGCCATGACCGGCGGCGGTGCGGTGGCCGGTGCGGGCCTTTGCGGCGCTTCGTCCTTCGCGGCCACCTTCTGATCGGTCTTGGTCCCGACCTTCTTCGCGGTCCGCGCGTCGTCGCGCGGAATCGCCGCCGGATGCGGGGCCATCTCGGCGAGCTTCGTTTCCTTTTCGGCGACCGGCGCGACCGCGCCCGCGGATGAAACGGCGCCGACGGAGCCGAGACCGATCCCACCGCCGCCGCCCGCACTTGCGCCCACACTTGCGCCCGCACTTGCGCCCGCACCTGCGCCCGCGCCCACGAGGCCGCCGGCCACGTCGCCCGCTCCCGACACTCCGCCCACGAGCATCGGCTGCTCGGGGCCGGAAGGCGGGGCTGCGGCCAATTTGCCCACGACCGCGGTTTCGCCCGTCCCGGTGGCTTTCGTCGACGCCGCGCCCTTCTTGCCGAGCGCGTCCACGGGGGCGAAGAGCTTGTCCGCCGATTCGTGCGTGGCGGGCGATGGGGCTTCCGCGGCGGCGACCTCGGCCTTGGGCGCGTCGGCGAGCGCGGCGCGGGTCTCCTCCAGATTTTTCTTCGCCGGTTCGGACGGCTTGGCGAGCGTCACCTCGTGAACCGTGACGGTCTCGATCTCGCGGGGCAGCGCGCCTTTTTCGGCGACATCGCCGGAGAACTGCGTGAACACGACGAACCCCGCGACGACGGCGATCATCGCGGTGGCGTAGACGGGCGATGGCACCGCGGCAAACCATTCGGAAATGCGCGCGAAAAGGCTCGGCCGGCGCGACGTGGCGCGCAGGATGCGCTCGCCCAGCTCGATCGGCGCCGAAGGCGAGGGCAAATCGACCAGCGCTGCGTGCGCGAAACGCGCGGCCTCGACCTCCTCGGCCATGTGAGGATTGGCGGCGAGCCACTGCTCGACGCGGCGGGCATGCGCCTCGGGGAGCGACCCCTCGACGTACTCCGCGAGCCAGATTTCCATGTCTTCGTTCGACATCATCCCAGGTCCCTAGCTCAGTGCCCTCGCGGACGGGTCCTCGCCCAGAGCCTTCTTCAGCCGCTTGGCGAGTTCCGCGCGGCCCCGAAAAATCCGGCTCTTGACGGTGCCCAGCGGCAACCCCGTCGCGGAGGAAATATCCTCGTAGTCCATGTCGTCCACGTCCCGCATAAACAGGACGAGACGGTATTCCTCGGTCAGCTCGGCCATCAGCCCGCGCACGAGCACCTGCATGCGCCGTGCGTGGAACTCCTCGTCGACCCCGCGTGCCGTGTCGGCAAACTGCCGCATGGGCGCTTCGTCCTCGTCGGGCTGCGTGTCCATGGAGTCGTGTTGGTAGTAACGGCGGCGAGACAGGTACTTGAGGCGGTTCTTGCAGTGGTTGCCCGCGAGCTGGAACAGCCAGGTCGAGAACTTCGACTCGCCGCGAAACGAGTCCAACTTTTCCCAGACGCGCACAAAAATCTCCTGCGTCAGGTCCGCCGCCTCGGCGGTATTCGGCACGTAGCGATACGCGAGGGCGTAGATGGGCCGTTGGTATCGCCCCACCAGCGCCTCGAACGCCTCGTGCTCCCCCGCGCGGACGCGCTCCACCGCCTCCGCATCGGGGTCTCGGACCCCTGCGCTCAAGATCAGCTCCATGCCCGGAGATAGACACCGCCGCCCAGGACCGGTTCCACGGCGTCTGCCCGGTCGGTTCGGCGCACGATAACGCACCGCTTTGGCGGCGTAAACCGAGGCGGAGACGGAATTTTTCGGAAAGGAGTCGGCCGCGCGGTATGGCCGTCCGTCGGCAATTGGTTGCCCTCGGTCGGGGAAACGCGACCCGTCGCGAGCGAGAACGTTTGCTCGCGAGCCCAGATTGACACCCAAAACCCTTTCGGCTATAGAAATCCGCCCTTCGGGAGGGGGAGGAGTTCGCCATGAACGTCATCGAGCATTTCGAGCGGTCGCAACCCCGCACCGCGCACCCCAAATTCGGCCCGGGCGACACCGTCCGCGTGCACGTGAAGATCACCGAAGGCGACAAGACGCGCATTCAGGTCTACGAGGGCGTGTGCATCGGCATCCGCAACAACGGCGTGCGCGGCTCCTTCGTGGTGCGCAAGATCAGCTACGGCACCGGCGTCGAGCGCGTGTTCCCGTTCAACTCCCCCGCCGTCGAAAAGGTCGAGGTGGTGCGCGAGGGTCGGGTTCGTCGCGCGAAGCTCTACTACCTGCGTGAACTCACCGGCAAGGCCGCCCGCATCCGCGAGAAAAACCGCTACTAGTCCCGCATCCCAAGCGGGTTCCAAAGCAAAAGGCCCGAAACCGGGCCTTTTGTCGTTGTGGTGTCGCGTCGTCGGGCTCGCGCCTCGCGGCGCGGATCGTCATTCGTCTTCGATCGTGACGAGCAGCTCGTCGGTGCCGATCTGCTGCCCCTCGGCCACGTGGATCTTTTTCACCACGCCGTCGCAGGGCGCTTCGACGGGGATCTCCATCTTCATCGATTCGAGGATCATCAGCTCGTCTTCTTCGCTCACCGTCTGCCCCTCGGCCACGACGATCTTCCACACGCTGCCGGTGACCTCGCTTTTCACGTCCGCCATGCCCCGTCCCTTCGTTGATGCGACTGCCGAGTCGTGAATCGAATTCTGGTTCCGCCGAATCGCGGCGCGCCCACACTGAAAAGAAGGCGCTACTTCGTCAAGCCCAACACCTTGCGCGCATCCGCGCCCTGCACGACCTTTCGGCCCACGTCGCGCACCATGCGCGCCGCCTTGCCGACCAGATCGCCGTTCGACGTCGCCATCACGCCGGGCTCCGTGTAGAGGTGGTCTTCGAGACCGCAGCGGATGTTTCCGCCGATCGCCAGCGCGCCCGCGATGAGCCGCCACTGTTCGTGGCTGATGCCGATGACCTCCCACACCGATCCCGGCGGGGCGATTCGCGCCATGTTCGAAAGCGACTCGATCGACGTGTCGATGCCGCCCACCACGCCCATGATGAACGAAAACTGGTACGGCGGACGCAGCACACCCTGGTCGATGAGCGGCCACACGGTGTTGACGTGGCCCGTGTCGAAGCACTCCATCTCGGGCTGCACGCCGTTCTCGAGCATCGTGCGCAGCAGGAAGGTGATCTCGGCGATGGAGTTGATGAACTGGAACTCGAAGACGAACTCGCGCCGCTTCTCGCTGTACTTGGCGTAGTTCATCGTGCCTATGTTGAGCGCGGCGATGTCGGGCCGGCACAGCGTGACGGGGGCGATCTTCTCTTCCTTGGTGATCGTGATCGCGCCGGTCGAGAAGTTCAGGATGATCTCGGGCACTTCGGCACGGATCGCATTGGCGATCTCCTGATAACGCTCGGGCCGATAGCTGGGGCCGCCGTCGTCTTCGCGGGCGTGGATGTGCAGCACCGCCGCGCCGGCGTCGTAGGCGCGACGCGCCTCGGCCGCGTATTCGGCGACGGTGTAGGGAATGGCCGGGCACTGGGCGCGGTTGGCGATCACGCCGCTCATGGCGCAGGTGATGACGACTTCGTCTCGGAGTGCGGGCACGACTAAGCTCCCGGTTGTTGGTTTTTGGTTTCTGGTTGTTGGATCGATCCGGCCCGGCGGGGCGAGCGACGCGAATCCAAGCCCGGCGACATCATGGCGGTTGCGTTCGGGCCGTCAAGGAGAATCGCGACCGTCCGTCTCCCGCGAACGGGGCGCCTGACGGACCCGGCGCTTGACGGGCGCGGCGCACCGCCCTTAACTTCGCGCCACATCCCGACAGGTTGGGCGGCGGCGCGATGAAGTGCCCCAAGTGTGGATTCGTCAGCTACAATTATCTGAATACCTGCAAGCGTTGCGGGTACGATCTGGGCGAGTACAAGGCGAAGCTCGGCATCAAGTCCGACGCCGCCCCGCCCACATCCGCGCCTGCGCAGACGCCCCAGCCCGCCGATACCGGCGCGGGCATTCACGGACAGCTCTTCGACAAGCTCCAGCAGGAATTCGCGCGACGCAAGGACGAGCGCCGTCACGAGAAGGAAGAAACCGAACGTCGGCGAAGCGAACGCGACGACGACCGCATCCGCCGCGAGGCGCAGGTCGCGGCCCGTCGAGAGGCCGAGCGCGTTGCCCGCGAGGAAACCGCCAAGATTCGCCAGGAGAGCGAACGCGCGATCCAAGCCCAGGTCGAACGAATTCTCGAGCGCACCCAGCAGGAAGCGGCGGCGCAGGCCGAGACGATGCGGCAGGAAGCCGAACGCGCCGCCCGCGAGGCCGCCGAGCGCATCCGTCTGGAGGAGCAGGAAAAGGCTCGGCGCGAAGCGGAGGAGATGCGCGCCGAGTCCGAGCGCAAGGCCCGCGAGGAAGCCGAGCGCGTGCGCAAGCAGGCCGAGGCCGAGGCCGCGCGACTGCGCGAGCTCGCCCGGCGCGAGGCGGAGAAGCTGCTCGTCGAGGCGGAGCGCGTGGCGGTCGATCAACGTGCGCACGCCAAGGCGATTGCCGACGCGGCGCGCGACGTGGGTATCGCACTGCCTGAGACTCCTGAAAACCTGCCTGTTTCGGTGGACGAGTCACGCCTGCGCGTCGAATTCGAGGATCATCGCGTCGTGGCCGCGCCCCGCGCCGAGGACCTGCTCGAGATCCTCTCGCAAAAGGCCGCGCGGGATACCCGCGACGAGAGCGCGTACGCAACCGACTTTCCTGCACCCGACACTGACGCGGCTCTCCTGCGTTCGTCGTATGCGCGCGAAGAGGTGCACGAGGAGTACGAGGTTCGGGACGACGTCGCGACGGAGCAAGGACCGACGGGTCATGTCGAGGTGCGTATCGCCGCGATGGATACCGTCGAGCGCGGCGGGCTCATCGTGCGCGCGGTGGGCGGGCTGCTCGACACCGCGCTGCTGCTCATCATCGTGTGCGGGTTCCTGCTCGTTGGCGTCGGCGCGTTCTCGATGGGCGAAAGTTCGCTCGGCCCCGCGGGACTCGCGCGGCTCGCCGGGCCGATCTATCTGCTCTTCGTGCTCATCTCCGCGTGCTACGTCACCTTCTTTATCGGAAGCTCGGGCCAGACGCCGGGGATGATGGTCTTCGGCCTCAAGGTCGTCACCGCCGAGGGCGAGACGGTCGGCTACGCTCGCGCCTTTCTGCGCATGGTCGCCTCGATCTTCTCGCTGTGCTTCTTCGGTCTCGGCCACCTCGCCGTCGCCCTCGATCCCGACCGTCAAGGCTGGCACGACAAGCTCGCGCAGTGCGTGGTCGTGCGGCTCTGATCCGGGTCGCGCGCTGATGGGCCCCGGCGTCGCTTGACAGCCCGCACGCCCGGTCGTCAATTGACCCCATGATCCACGCCACGACGAAGATCGTCCGCAAAAAGCGGCAGGCTCATGTCCAGGCCGCGGTGATGATCGCCTTGCTCCTCGTGGCGGCGGCGGTGACGCGACCCCTCTGGTACGGCGTCATGCACTTCGGCCACTCGGCGCACATCGACCTGATCCGACAGATCGAGGTGAACGAGGCCTATCGCGACGGCTACGTCTATCCGCGCTGGATCGCCGACTTCTACTTCGGTCGCGGTTCGCCGATTTTCAACTTCTACGCGCCGCTGGTGTATCTCGTCGGGGCGTGGCTCGGCCTGCTGGGCGTGC
The DNA here is from genome assembly GCA_964586775.1 of uncultured bacterium. Taxonomy (GTDB): domain Bacteria; phylum Lernaellota; class Lernaellaia; order JACKCT01; family JACKCT01; genus JADLEX01. The sequence continues at coordinate 12,110 of CAZPJD010000124.1, forward strand.
CCGCGCTGTGGGCGATCAAGTGCGTGTATGCGGCATGCGTCGTGCTGGCGGGGCTCGGGATGTTCCTGCTCGTGCGCGAGCTGTGGGGCACGGCGGCCGCCGCCGCCGCGTCGATCCTCTACATGCTCTCGCCGTATCTGCTCGTCGATCTCTACGTGCGCGCTGCGCTCGGCGAGTTGTCGGCCTTCGGCTGGTTGCCGCTCGCCATGTATTTCATCCTGCGCGCCGCGCATACCGCGCGCACCTTCCACGCGGCCCGCGCGGCGGCGGCGGTCGCGATGCTGTGCGTGTCGCACAACATCGGCGCGCTTCTGGGTGTGCCCGTGCTCATGGCGTGGACGCTGGCCGTCGGCCAACGCGCGTCGGCGCGCAAGCTGTGGACCGCGCTCGCGCTGGGCATCGGCGCGTCGGCGTTTTTCTGGGCGCCCGCGCTGATCGAAAAGTCGTACCTCAACGCCGAGGCGAATCTCATCGCGGGCGAGTATCACTTTTCGCGGCACTTCGTGTCTCTCGCGCGTCTCGTCGATCCCGCGTGGGGCTTCGGCTCTCCCATGAACGTGGGCGGCGACGTGATGAGTACGCAGGTTGGGCGACTGCATCTGCTTCTGCTCGTGCCGGGGCTCGCGTACCTCGTCTTCGGCCCGCGCAAGTGGACGAGCTCGCGACGCGCCGCGACGGCGTTCGTCGCGATCGCGATCGGCGCGCTGCTTTTCACAAACCGCGTGACGGAGCCGATCTGGAGCGCGCTGCCGCTGCTGCCCTTCGTCCAGTTTCCGTTCCGGTTTCTCGTGCCCGCGTCGATCGGTCTCGCCGCTCTGGCGGGGACGGCGGTGTGGTTCGCGAATCGTCGATTCGGGCGCTACGGCGGTTGGGCGGCGTCCGCCACCCTGATTGTCGTTTCGGCGCTCGCCTATGGCCCGTACGTTCAGGCGAAGTATCTGTTTCACGACCGCGCCGACCCCGGCCGCATGGTGAGCGTCGATCGCCGGACCGCCGACGTGCTGCGCCGGCAACCGCACGTGATCGAGGCGCAGGACCTGCTCACGCCGCGCGTGCTGCGCGAGGCGCGCGAGAGCAAGTCGACCGCCCTCGATGACTACCTGCCCGCCACCGTAAAGGTAAAGCCCGCGACGGTTGCGCCAAACCTCATCGACGTGGTCTCGGGCGAGGCGCGCGTCTCGGTGATCGAGGGGCGCGACGCGTTCTATCGCCTTCGCGTCGACGCGATCGGTCCCGCCACGCTGCTGGCGCACGTTTTCGGCTTTCCCGGCTGGACCGCGCGGTCGGAGCGGCGCGTGCTGCCCACCCGAACGCACGATGTTTCGGGCGAGATTCTGATCGACGTGCCCGCCGGGACGCGCGAGGTGACGCTGGCCTTCGAGGATACGCGCGTGCGCCTGATGGCGAAGCTCGCCAGCGCGCTAGCCGTGGGCATTCTGATCTTTTGGATCGGCGTCGAGCAGTACCGATCGGTGCAGGGACCGGCGAGCGCGGATCGGCCGCCTCTGATGGAGCGCGCCCGCACGCGCTTTCGCGTCCGACGACGCCGTCGCGCCTCGCCGGCGCGAAAATAGCGCGAACGACTTCGGCCGCTCTACTTTGCCCGCTCGATGTAGTTGCCGGTCTCGGTGTCGATCCGCACGACCTCGCCCTCTTCGATGAAGCTGGGGATCTGGATCGACAGGCCGGTTTCGAGCTTGGCCGGTTTGGGGGCGTTGGAGACCGTCGCGCCTTTCAGATACGGCGTGGTCTCGACGACCTTCAGGTCCACCTTCGGCGGCAGGTCGATGCCCACCACGTTCAGCCCGTGCATGAGCGCGTTCACCGTCGCGTTCTCGACGATGTAATCCATCGCGTCGCCGACCGTTTCCTCGTTGAGCTCGAGCTGCTCATAGGTCTCGGTGTTCATGAAAACGTAGTGGTCGCCCTGATGGTAGAGGTATTGCAGGTTGACCACGTCGAGCGTCGCCTTTTCCAGCATGTCGCTCGGCCGGAAGCGCTCCTCGATCTTCGTGCCCGAGTTCAGGCCCTTCATCGTGATACGCACGATGGCGCGCAGGTTGCCCGGCGTGTGGTGGTGCATCACCATCACCCGATAGAGCTCCTTGTTATAAACGAGGATATTTCCCTTACGAACCTGAATCGCCGAAATCGCCGGCATCGCGTCGCTCCTGTCATCCGCGCGAATCGCGGAATTTCGCCCCCGAAAGACGGCGGATCATAATCGAAGACCAAACCAAATCAAGCCCCGCGCGCGCCCTCGCTCCGCACTTCGCCAACCCGGATGAAGAACTTCGCGGCGACGACGTAAACGCCGATCCACGTCGCGGCGAGCACGGCGAGTGCGAGGGCCACGTGGTTCGCGTTCGCGAAGAGCAGGCGAATCGCGTTCGACTCGTCGGATCCGACGATCCGCGCCGTGCGCACGGAGACGGCGACGATGGCCCGCGCCCCGTCGCGCAGAGCGCCGAGCCCGCCGATCGAGACGAGCGTCATGAACGCGGTCCAAAACAGCGGCGCGCCGACCGACGAGTGGCGATGCATGCGGTCCAGCGCATAGGCCGACGCGACGAACAGAATCGGCGTGATGTGAAAAATGTAGCGCGGTGAAAAGCTCTCGCCGCCGAAGAGCGTGCGGTGCGCGCTCATGAGCAGCAGCGTGGGCACGACGACGACGGTCAGGGCCGCGAACACCGTTCGCGTCTCGCGATTCTTCAGGCCAACAGCGAAGGCGGGGAACGAAAGAAACAGGATCGGCGCGACGAACAACAACCCGGTGAAATTCGCCGCGCGGTAATGAGCCAGGAACTCGCCGCCAAAGCCCGTGCGCGCGGCGATGGATTCGGGAATCGCCCCGCGGTTCAGGAGGAGAAAGCGCAGCCCATCCCCTACCGATCCCGAAAACGTCCCGGCGAAGGTGCGCGCCCACTCGTGCTGCACGGAGTGCGCGTAGCTCGTCACCCAAGGCGCGCCGAAACACGCGGTGTTGTATGCGCCGAGCAACGCCGGGCCGACCAGCGCGAGCGATAGCGGCAGGGCCAGTGCGCGATTCGCCCGCGCGGCGCGCCATGCCGGCCACGCGAGCGCAAGCGGAACGGGGGCGATGACGATCGACGAATAGTCGAAAAGCGGCAGCATTCCCGACGCGAGAGAGCAAAGGGCGAGGGAGGGCGCGTCGACCGCGTTCTCGCGCACACGGATCGCCGCCCACAGCGCCACGACGACGAGCAGCGCCGTCGGCACGTGGCGGCTGTAGATCGACGCGAGCGGCCACGTGAGAAATGCCAGCGCGAAGTTCGCACACAGCACGAGGCGGATTCGCAGGCTCGCACAGAATCTGTGCATCAGGAAAAACAGGGCGACCACGCACCCGGCGGCCGAGACGCAAAAGAACAGCGCCATCGTCCGCGACGCCTCGCCGCCGATCAGCGTCGGCACATCCCGCGCGGGCGCGCCGTCGGCGATGCGGCCCACGGCGTAAAACGGCATCGAAAATATCGCCGGGCCCGGCGGCCAGTGGATGAAAACGTCATCCCCTCGGCGCGCGTGGTCGTCGAGCCAACCGCGCGCGGCGAACTCATTCACCGAGAGGCGATGATCGTCCCACAGGCTCTGCGCGAGGTAACGCAGAGAAAACGCCTCGCCCGCCGCGCCCGAAATCGACAGCGCATAGAACGCGGAGAGCGCAAACGCCGCGGCGCAGGCGATGCGCGCGGTCCGTCGGTTGGGCGATGCGGGTGGCGACAATGAAGTATCCGACACGTGAGAATCGACGCGATCATAGCGAATATTCCGGGATGCCGCGCGGGGCTTCGTCGCCCCTGTTACGCATCCCGCCTTGTGCTACGATCTTCACATGAGAACCGCGACCACGATCACATGGGTTTTCTTCGCAATCCTCGCACTCCTCGTACTCCTCGCGGGCTGCGGCGACGATGACGACGATTCGCATTCGTCGGACGACGGCGTCACGGGCGACGATGACGACGACGCGTCGGACGACGATCTCGACGACGACGCGGATGACGACACGTGGCCGCCGCTCCCGGACGACGACGCGGACGACGACGATCATCCGGTGCTCGCCGAGACCAAGCCACTGCGTTGGGGGCGCTATGTGTGCGCCGAAACCGACCCGCCCGGGTCGAGCGTCGTCATCGGCAGCTACAACGTCTACGGTGGGCACTTCGCCACCGCGGAGCAGATCGGCGAGGCGCTGGCCGATCACGGTCCCTACGACCTGTTCGCGCTTCAAGAGGTGCCCGACGAAGCCTTTGCCCAAACCATCGCCGCCGAAATGGGCATGGATCATCTGGAATACGCGGACGGCATCGCGCTGATTTCGGCGACGCCTCTCGTCGATCCCGAGGTCGTCTATTTCACGGGCAGCGGCCGGCACGTGGTGCGCGCAAACACCACCGTCGACGGTGCCCAGGTTTCGGCCTACGCGATCCACATCAGTTGGGACGAAGAGGGCAACCGGCAGACGCGCGAACTGGTTGACACCATCCTGCCCGCCGACGACGCGGAGCGGATCGTGATCGCCGGCGACTGGAACGACGAATTGGGCTCGACGCAGATGCGCATCCTGTCCGAAGTGATGGCCGAGGCGTGGGCGTCGATGGGCGTGCCGCCATCGTCGCGGGTGACATGGCCGTCGGTGTATTTCTACGGGACCGAAGGCCGCCAGCTCATCGACAACGCCTACTTCAACAAAAGCTCGGGCGCGTGCGCCGTGCGCGGCGAGATTCTGAATTTCACGCCGCCGCTGTCCGACCACAAACCCCAGTGGAGCGAGATTGCGTTCCCCGCGTCGCCCGCCCCGTCGGCCCCGATTCTGCTCGACGCGATGCAGGGCTTCGGCGACCGGGCGATCGCGCTGCTGTTCGATCGGCCGATGGCCGATGTCTCGGTCATCGTCGCCCAAGGCGAGGCGGAGGTTTCGCCCGATTCGTTCGACCTGTTGGGAGACGGCGACATCGTGAAGCTGAATTTCGCGGGGCCGCTGCCCGCGCCCGCCGACCTGAACATCTATGTGACCGACGCGACCGACGCCGAGGGGAACGCGCTCGCCGAACCCGCGTGGATCCCCTTTGCGTTTCGCGAGGAGCTGCTCACCGACGGCGGCGCGGAGGCCGGCGGCGAGGGCTGGACGATGGTTCGCTCCATCGTCAACGGGGGCTGGTTCTGGGTGGAACCCCTCGACGGCGACCGCGTGTTCACCGGCGGGACCGCATCGCTGAAGTCCAAGGCGATGCAAGGCGCGGACCTGACCCGCTACGCAAGCGCGATCGACGAGGGCCGCGCGCGCATCGTGCTCTCGGGCGCGTCGCGCACCGGCACCGTTCTGCTCGGCGACCTGCCCTATAGCTGGCTGATCCCCTACGACGAGGCCGAGGCGGTGGTGGACCTGTACGACGCCGGCGGCCGACTGACCGGTCACGTCAGCGCCGGGCGCTTCGACGCGCTCTACTGGCAGCCGTGGCGCGCGGTGGGCGAAATCCCGCCGGGCACGCGCTACGCCCGCGTCACGCTACGCAGCGTGGCGATGGGCTTGCTGGGCGCGGTCAACGTCGCGTCGTTCGACGCCGTGTCGCTCACCGTCGACGTGCGCGCCGAATCGTCGGGCGTCGTTTCGGCGAATCTGATCGACAACCCGCTCTTCGATGACGGGCTCGACCCGTGGACCGGCAGCGGCGGCGTGGTCGTCATGCGCGACCACTGGCTGCCGCTGTTTTTCCTGCCCGAGGCCGACGTGCCCTCGGCGACCGGCGACCACCTCCTCGCCGCGGCGATGATCCCCGAAATCGAGCAATGGGCGACGCAGTCCTTCGCGCTGCCCGCGCCTCTCGCGGGCGACATCGACGCGGGCGCGCTGTCGATGCGCTTCGGCGCGTGGATGACCAGTTGGGATGGACGCAACGAGGCGACGCTGACGGTGCGCTTCCTCGGCGAGTCCGGAGAGGAACTCGGCGATGCGTCGATCGGCCCGATCAACACGCCGGAATGGTTCGCATACGAGGAATCCGCGGATGTTCCGCCGGGTGCGCGCCGCGCCGAGATCGAGTGGCGCGTGACCGGCGACGAACCCGTGACATACGGTTCGTTCCTCGACGCGCCTTACGCGGTTTTGGTGGAGACCGCGAAGTGAAGAGTATTCGCGTTGAGACCGTGGTGATGCTCTTTTTCGCACTCCTCGCCGGTTGTTCGGGCGACACGGGCGACGATTCCTCGCCGGATGAATCGGCGAGCCCCGACGACGACACCGGCGCGGACGACGACCTGGACGACGATGCGGTGATCGATGACGACGCCGACGACGACGCGGACGAGCCCGCGTTTTGCGATGTGGACGAGAATCGGATCGACGAAATCGTCGCCGCGTGGAGCCTGCGTCGAAAGGTCGCGCAGATGTACTACGTGGGGGTCGACATTTTCCCGCTTTTCGAGAGCCCCGACGCGATCGAGATGGTGCGCGATCTGGGCGTGGGCGCGGTACACGAAAAAATCCTGCTGACGCTCGGCGCGTGGCCCGAGTGGACGATCAACAACACGAATGCGTTGCAGGACCTTGCGATGGGCAACGACCCGCCCGTGCCGCTGTTCATCGGCATCGATCAGGAGGGCGGCATCCCGCAGTCGCTGTCGTCGCTCTTCGGCGGAACCGACACGCCGGGGAACCTGGGGCTCGGCGCGACCTTCGATCCCGAGGCCACCGCCGCGTCGTATGGGATCATGGCCGAGCAGCTTCACACGCTTGGCATCAACGTGAATCTCGCCCCCGTGCTCGACGTGATGACCGACTCGGACGAGACCTCGATGTACACGCGCAGCTTCGGCGAGATCACCGACGAGGTCGCCGCGCACGCCCGCGCCGCCGTGCGCGCCACGCGCCGCGAACTCGTGATTCCCACGCCGAAACACTTTCCCGGGCAAACCGCCGCGCCGGGCGACGAGCACACGTCGATGCCGGTTGCGATTCAGGACGAAGACACGCTGCGCGACGTGTACCTCGCGCCGTTCGCCGCGGCGATCGAGGCCGGCGCGGACATGGTGATGCCCACGCACGCGCGTTTTTGGGCGTTCGATCCCGATTACCCCGCGTCGCTCAGCCACGAGATTCTGACGGGCGTACTTCGCGAAGAATTGGGGTTCGAGGGCGTCATCATCACCGACGACCTGAACATGGTCGGCGTGACCGGAAACGACTGGGGCGAGATGCCAGACATCCTCGCGATTCAGGCCGGCGCGGATATGCTGATGGATATCTTCGAGGATTTCGATCCGGTCGCGAGCCCGTTTCGCGCAGCGCCCTATCCCGACACGGTGGCCGCGCAGATCGACGCCGTGGCCGCCGCGGTCGAGGACGGGCGCATCACGCCCGCGCGCATCGACGAATCGGTGCGCCGCATCCTCGCGCTCAAGATGAAGTACTGCCTGTTCGAGAATCCCTTCCGCGAACCCGCCGGCGCGGGCGCGCGGGTCGACACGCCCGATCAGCACGCGCTCGCCGCCTCGCTCCACGACCGCGCCGTGACGCTGGTGCGCGACGACGAGGGACTCGTGCCGATCGACTCCGCCACGACGGTGCATGTCATCGCCCCGGCGCTCGTCGTATGGGAAGCGTATCCCACGGCGGGGTGGCCGAATCTGGCGGGCGAGACGCTGCTCGGCGCGATGCGCGCGTTCGATCCGACGGCGAAAGGTGCGCTCTTCGGCTCGCCAACGTCGCCGATGGCCGCGGACGCCATCGTCGCGGGGGCGGAGGCGACGGACGCCGACGTCATCGTCGTCGCCACCTACAACGCGCGCGACGACGACACGCAGGCCGACATGGTGCGGCGGATTCTCGATCTGGACCGTCCGACCGTCATCGTGTCGCTCGCCATGCCCTACGATCTTTCCGCATTTCCCGACGCGCCGACCTATCTGGCCGCATACAGCAACCGCGATCTCGCGGCCCGGGCCGTCGCGCGCGTGTTGTATGGAGTCGTCGCGGCGACGGGGCGTTTGCCGGTGGGCATCCCGGGTCTTTACGAAGCCGGCGACGCATTCGGAAGGTGAGCGGGCGATTTCGCTTGTGAAGCCCCGTCGCGCGCGGTACCATTTCCTTGTCCGCACTCGAGGTGAGTCATGTCGACGCGTCGCCCGGTTGCGTTTGCCTGCGTTCTCGTTCTGGCCTTGACGGTCGCCGGTTGCGGCGCTCGCCCCGACACTCCCGAGGCGACGCAGGCGTGGGCGGACGTTCAGACGCAGCTCGACCGCGACATGCCGGGCCAGTCGGTCAACCAGCTCAAGAGCTTTCTGATCCTGTGGAAGAAGTACGAGGTCGGCTCGCTGGCCGAAAAGGAGATTGCCGGGATCGAGGCGGATCTCGACGACACGGTCAATCGCGCCCTCGACCGTGCGCGCAACGGCGAATTCCGCGCGGCCACGGCCACGTTGGAAGACGTCGCGTCGAATTTTGCGCGCACGCCCGCGGGCAAGGCCGCCGCCAAGCAGCTCGAATGGGAGCTGCCGATGTTGCACGCACGGTCGCTACTGATGAAGCACCGCCAGGGCTCGGCGAAGAAGATCCTCGACCGGCTGCTGGCCGCGAATCCCTCGGGCGAACGTGCGGCCGAAATCAACGCGCTGCTCGGCAACATCTCGCTCGTCGACACGGCCGAGCGACAGGCCGAGAGCGCGCGGATGCGGGCCGTCGCGGCGAAGATCCGCATGTTCATGGCCGTTCAGATCGCAAACAACGACGCCGCGCCGCTCATCTTTGGCACGGCGGATCTGGCGAAGATCGACGAGGGTTCGGGCAAACTGAGCGAAACGGTGACGGTCGAGTCCTACACCGCGACGGGCAAGGACTTTCGCGTCGTCGTGAAGTCGAAGATGGACGGCATCGAACCGTGGGAGATCACGCCCGACGTCATGCGTCCGGTGGAGTGATTCGGCGCAACAAAGACCGGCGCGTTCACCCCGGTCGCCGCACGCGATTTCACAAAAACGGGTCAGTTCGCCCGGTAGTCCGCGAGCTTCTCGTTCACGGGGGGGCTGCCTTTGGAGAAGTCGATGCCGGTCAGCGTCTGCGCATCCTTGAAGAACTGCACCAGGAACGGATCGGTCGACGTCACCATGTTCTTGAGCGCCGCCGCCGGATCCGCCGCCTCGATGTAGACCGCGATCAGCATGCCGTTCGGCGAACTCGCCTTGAAAACGCGTTCAAAGGTCACGCCGGTCAGCGCGCGCGTGCGGTCGAAGTCGGCCGCCTTCGGGCCTTCCATGTCCGTCATCCACTTTTCGGCATCGGCTTCCTTGCCCTTCAGGACCGGGATGAAGAACGCATTGCCCGCGCCTCCACGCTTGCCGTCGCCGTCGTAGCTCGCGCCCAGCACGACCGGCGGCATGGGCTGCGTCAGATCGATGCCGTGCACGTCCTTGAGCAGCGCGATAAAGTCCTTGTCCGCGGGTGTTGCACCCTTCTGGAACGACTCGAACGCGGCCTTCGGATCGGCGGCCTCGATATACACGACGGCGAAATCGCCGTGCGGCGTCTTTTGCACGAAGACGGACTCCTGCGTCATACCGGCGGCCTTGCGAGAGGCGGCGTATTCCTCTTTGCGGGGACCATTCATCTGCGCGATGAATGTTTTCCACGCGTCCATCTTTCCGGGCAGGACCGGCGCAACCACGATCATCGAGCCCGCCTTCGCTTCCGCGGGGGGCGGCGAAGGCGGTGGGGGAGGCGGCGGAGGGGGAGGCGGTTCGGTCTTGGCGACCGGAGCGGCGGGCGGTTCCTTGGGCGGCGCGCCCCCGCACGCGACAGCGAAGATCAAAATCGGGACAAGAACGCACAGCGCGCGCACGCGAAGCAGACTCATGCGACCTCCCGCGCGAACGCACCCGTGCGCCGCGCCCGTTCAAGGTTGAATGTGGAGACGCGCGCAGCCTGAACCCGGCGTGTGGCGCACACCATGACCAAGGTCATGCGCTTTCGCCACGCGGCGTCGTGAGACGCGACTCGGGGATCAATCCCCGTAAGATTGAATACCGACGTTGTCGATGTACGTGGTCCCGCCGAATCCCGCGGACGTGAAGTCGAGGAACTGGAGGAGCGTCATCGGTTGCTCGTCGTCGTGGATCAGCGGGACGTCCTCGCAGTCGGTCAGGTTGCCGTCGAGAGAAACGTCGATCGTGCCGCTGTACCAGTGATAGAGGATCTCGAGCCGCTGCCACTCGTCGTAAGAGATGGCGGCGCAGTCGATCCAGCCGGGGATCGTCGAGTCCCACACCTGAAGCTTGTTCGTCGCGCCCGCGAGTTCGACAATGACCTCGTCGAGCCAGATCCCGTCGTAGTACGAGATTCGCAATTCGAGCGATGCCCCTGCGATGCGGTAGAAGTCGAACGAATAGACGGCATCCTCTGCGATGCTGATGTATGTGGCCGCGTTGCCGAAGTCACCGGAATCGGCCCCGGCCGCGGCCTGAAGGAATTGCCCCTCGCCGGCTTTGGCGATCGCATCGACGATCTCGTACGCCGTATCGCCCGCTTTCGAAACCACCCAGGGTGATGTCGGCTCTTCGCCCAACGTGTACGACTCGAAGTCGTCGAAGTACAGATCCGGAAGGGTGGTCGTGGTTGTCGTGGTGGTCGTCGTCACGGTCGTCGTGGTCGTGCCGGTATCGTCGTCGCCCGTATCGTCGTCGACATCGTCGTCCGAGCCGGTGTCGTCATCCGTATCGTCGTCCGAGTCATCATCCGCCGAGTCGTCGTCGGTGTCGTCGTCGGTTGCATCATCATCGCCGGACGAACCGCCGCCCGAATCGTCGTCGTCACCGCCTCCACAGCCGGCTGAGCCCAACGTGAACAAGCACAATGCGAAAAAAACCATCATCAATGCCGCTCGCATGGGACACCTCTCGGAAGACTCGATTTTCGGACGGCGCATCATAGGCGCGCGGGATTCGCGGCGCAATTGCCCGGCGCAAGCCTCGATCAACACCGCGGCGGTGTCCGGTATTTCGTTGAATTTCCCGCCGTTCCGGCCTAGTATCGGGCCGCTTCCGGCGGGTTTTTCGCCCGCGCGGGCGGGGGTCCCCCATGGACGACGTCATCATCACCGTCGCCGTCACCGGTGCGGAAACGACGCGCGAACAGGTCCCCACGCTGCCGTTCACCCCCGAGGAAATCGCCGACGAAACCGCCCGTTCGTTCGAGGCCGGCGCGTCGATTGTCCACCTGCATGTGCGCGAGGACGACGGCACCCCGACGCAGGACCAGGACCGTTTCGCGAAGACGATCGAGCTGATCCGCGCCAAGTGCCCGATCCTGATCGAGACCACCACGGGCGGCGCGGCGGGGATGCCCGACGAGGAGCGGCTCCAGCCGATCCCGCTGCGTCCGCCGATGGCGAGCCTCGACTGCGGCTCGGTGAACTTCGGCGACGTGGCGCTCGTCAACACGTTTCCCCAGATGCAGTTCTACGCGCGGCAGATGGCCAAGCACGACGTGAAACCCACGCTGGAGTGCTTCGACATCGGCCACATCCACAACGCGTGCATGCTCATCGAACGCGGCATCCTCGACCCGCCGAACCACTTCGGGCTCGTGCTGGGCGTCGCCGGCGGCATCCCGGCCACGCCGCGCTGCCTGCAGGCGATGGTCGAGAACCTGCCCGACAACTCGCTGTGGACCGTGATCGCCATCGGCGGCAAGGCGAGCGCGCTGCTGCACCCGCTGGCGCTGGCGCTGGGCGGCCATGTGCGCGTCGGGTTCGAGGACTCGATCTACGTGCGCAAGGGCGTGGTGGCCGAGTCCAACGCCGATCTCGTGCGTCACGTCGCGAGCCTCGCCCGCAAGATGGGGCGCGAGGTCGCCGACGTGGCCGCCGTGCAAAAGACCCTCGGCATCTTCGTCGCGCCCTACGCGCGGCGCGAGCCCGACGCCAAACCGACCTAGCGCCGCTTCGTTGCCCGCGTTTCGCGGGTTCTTCGATTTTCCATTCGCTTTTTCCCAATCACGAGGTTTCCCATGCCGGCCGGCAACCGCTACGGCACGCACCGCGTGCTCGAACCCCAGGGCGCGCTCCCGCAGCCCGCGCTGCGCGTCGACAACGACATGTCCGTGCTCTACGACAACGAGATCCTGTGCGACGTCGAAACACTCAACGTCGATTCGGCGAGCTTCAAAGTGATCCTCGATCACGCCGAGGGCGATCCCGAGCGCGTGAAGTCGATCATCCTCGACATCGTGGGCAAGGCGGGCAAGCTGAAAAACCCGTGGACGGGTTCGGGCGGCATGTTCGTCGGCCGCGTGGCGAAGATCGGCCCGGCGCTCGCGGGCAAGGTCGCGCTCGCCGTTGGCGATCGCATCGCGAGCCTCGTGTCGCTGTCGCTCACGCCGCTGTCGATTCGTGAAATCACCGCGGTGCGCAAAGACGTGGACCAGGTGGACGTGGTCGCGCAGGCGATTCTGTTCGAGTCGGCCATCTGGGCGAAGCTGCCCGCCGATCTGCCGCAGACGCTCGCGCTCGCCGTGCTCGACGTGGCCGGCGCGGCGGCTCAGGTGGCGAAGCTCGTGAAATCCGGCGACACGGCGCTCGTGGTGGGCGCGAACGGCAAGTCGGGACTGCTGTGCTGCTTCGAGGCGCGGCGCCAGGCCGGACCGAACGGCCGCGTGATCGCAACCGTGCGCCGCGAGGACGCCGTCGCCCTCGTGCGCGATTCGGGATTCGTGGACGAAGTGGTGGTGGCCGACGCGGGCGACGCGCTGGGCATGCTGGCCGCCGTCGAACGCGCCACCGGCGGCGCGCTCGCCGACGTCGTCATCAACTGCGTGTCGCGCGAAGGGTGCGAGATGTCGTCCATCATGTGCGCCAAGGACGGCGGCGTGGTCTACTTCTTCTCGATGGCGACGAGCTTCACCAAGGCCGCGCTGGGCGCCGAGGGCATCGGCAAGGACGTGACGATGATCATCGGCAACGGCTACACGCGCGGCCACGCCGACCACGCGCTGTCGCTGCTGCGCGACAGCGAATACATCCGCCGCGTGTACGCGGAGCGCTACGCGTAGCCCGGGAGGTCAGCATGTTCGACACGCCCACCGTCCGCCACCCGCAATGGGCGGGCGTTTCCGACGCCGAGTGGAACGACTGGCGATGGCAGATGCGCGAGCGCATCCAAAATGTCGCCGACCTGCGCCGCGCGTTTCCCGTGGACGCGGCGACCGCCGACGTGGTCGAAAAATACGGCAGCGTGTTCCGCATGGGCATCACGCCGTACTTCGCGTCGCTGATCGAGTGGGAAAACCCGTGGTGCCCGATCAAGCGCCAGATGGTGCCGCTGGTCGAGGAGCCCGGCGACGACGGCGCGGACCTCGCCGATCCGCTGAACGAAGACGGCGACATGCCCGTGCGTGGCCTCACCCACCGCTACCCCGACCGCGTGCTGTGGCTCGCCACCGACGAGTGCGCGGTTTTCTGCCGCTACTGTACGCGCCGGCGGCTGGTGGGATCGAAGGAAGAGAATTTTCTCGTCGGCGTCGACGCGCGCATCGCGTATCTCGAAGCGCATCCCGAGGTGCGCGACGTGCTGATCTCCGGCGGCGACATCCTCACGCTCTCCGACGACCAGATCGAGCATTTGCTGCGCCGCCTGCGCGCGATCCCCCACATCGAGATCGTGCGCCTCGGCACCCGCGTGCCCGTGGTGTGCCCGATGCGCGTGACCGACGCGCTGGTCGCGATGATCCGCAAATATCACCCCGTCTACGTGAACATCCACGTCAACCACCCGCGCGAGGTGACCGCCGAGGTCGCCGCCGCGTGCGCGCGCATGGCCGACGCGGGGATTCCGCTCGGCAATCAGTCGGTGCTGCTGCGCGGCGTGAACGACTGCCCGCACGTGATGAAAAAACTCGTGCATCTGCTGCTCGCGGCGCGGGTGCGTCCGTACTACATCTACCAGTGCGATCTGTCGGTGGGGCTCGCGCAGTTCCGCACCAGCGTGGCGAAGGGCATCGAGATCATCGAATCGCTGCGCGGCCACACGACGGGCATGGCGGTGCCGACCTTCGTGGTGGACGCGCCCGGCGGCGGCGGAAAGATCCCCGTCGGCCCCAACTACGTCCTCTCGATGACGCAGGACACGATCATCCTGCGCAACTTCGAGGGCGTGATCGCGCCCTATCACGAGCCGCACGGCTACACGTCGGTGTGCGGCCACGACGCGGCGTGCTCCGACCCGCGCTACCACGCCAAGACCGGCCCCGCGCACATGTTCGAGGACCGCACGCTGTATTACGAGCCGCAGGAAGAGTTTTTGAAGTAGGAAAGGCCAGGAAGCGTGGCCCGGCCGCCCACGGCCGGGTGGGATGATTTTCTATTCGATTTTTATTGACCGCACGTTGGCGTCGTGTTACCGTTCATACACCCTCGCGGTTATGGAGAGACGACCATGAGGAAGATACGTCGCGGATTCGTGGTGGGTGCGTGCGTCGTCGCGCTGGTGCTCGGCGCTTCAATTTTCGCGAGTCGAGTGGCCAGTGCCGATTGGGAGGATCTGCCGGATCCGCCGATTACGATGCGACCGGGGTCTTTCTGGTTTTCGAACGACGAGTGGATGATGCCAACTTACGCAATGGGATACGGAAATTGCTGGCCATTTCTAGTTCCCGATGACGACAATTATATTTATATGGGCCATGCGTCTAACTCCTTTGACTATGATACATTTTTCAAATATGATACAGTTTCTGAGGTTTACTCTAATTTGGCATCCCCAGCTAACACAATAGGGGTGAGCAGCGATTGTGTCTACTCTGGTGCAAGTGGCACATATGTTGATGGTCGAATTTTCGTCAACATTGACGAAGCCGAAAAATTTGCAGAATACGATGTTGTTCAGAATGAGTGGTCGTTTTCCGCAATCGAACAGGTAAATGGATATTTTATGCCTGCCCTTGCGTCCGACGAAAATCATGAAAATTTGATATGGTTTGATACCAACATGCGTCTATACAGCGCGGATCCGGAGTCGCCCCTGAAAATCGCTTTAACTCATTGAAAACGCTGGACAATATGGGTTATTTGTGCTAGTTCTTTTCACCGGGAATCGGGCATATCCACCCCCAAAACCCGGTGAAAGATGACGCCAAAACAGACCCCGCCGCTCT